>PKZO01000038.1 GCA_003133125.1 Acidimicrobiaceae bacterium
CCTCGAGACCGCTCTTAAGGCGCGGGGCTATTCGTCAATATCGTTCACGATATCTGGCAATGGCGTGCTTCGCGCGTACCCAAATCTCGCACTTGACCGCGTCGTCGTCATCACGGGCTAGATATAACGATAAAGGGAAGCAGCCCGAAAAGTCATTGACGCCTGTTGGCGCTGGGACTCGTCTGGTGTCGCCGAGGTTTTATCGATCCATTACCAATGAGGGGACTCGTCTCGCGGCGAGACGTCGTGCCCCTGCAGCGCTTAGCCGCTTCGGAAGAATTGGCACCGAGAGCGGTCAGTGGTGCCCCCGCCGGGAATCGAACCCGGGCACATGGCTTCGGAGGCCAATGCTCTATCCGCTGAGCTACGAGGGCTTCGAAGACAGCCTACCGGAGGTAGTGACATTCTCTTTAAGCGGACTCGCGAACTTCTAAGGTTCATGTATGGCAGGACCGATCCCCGCTTCACTTCTCCCCGATACTTCGACGCTCTCGGAGAGTGACGTCGTTGTCGGTGGCGTGTCGCTTCGCGATTTGGCCGCCACGTATGGCACGCCACTCTTTGTCTATGACGAGGCGACACTCCGTTCACGCTGTCGCGAAGCTGCGAGCGTCTTTGACGACGGCGTCGCTTTTGCATCGAAGTCATTCTTATGTGGGGCGATGGCTCGCCTCGCCTTCGAGGAGGGACTCTGCATCGATGTTTCGACCGGCGGGGAACTGGACATCGTCCTGCGCAGTGGCGTGCCTGCCAGCCGCGTCATCCTCCACGGTAACAACAAGTCCCACGACGAGCTCGAACGGGCTCTCGCAGCGGGTGTGCACCGGGTGATCGTGGACAATTTCGACGAAATTGATCGTCTGCGCGCTCTGGTGGGACCAACGAGTCCCCTCCACTGCCTCGTGCGCGTGACTCCGGGTGTCGAAGCGCATACTCACGAGTTCGTGCGCACCGGCCAAGAGGACACCAAGTTCGGGTTCTCCGTGGCGACGGGCGACGCTCGCCGGGCGATCTCGTTACTGCGCGAGATGCCAGGTTTGACCGTGCACGGTGTGCACGCGCATATTGGGAGCCAGATCTTCGACGTGGGCGGGTACCGCGAGACGATGACGATCCTGGCCGACTTCACGAAAGACGATGATTTTGATGAGCTGTGCGTGGGCGGTGGACTGGGCGTTGCCTACGTAGAAGGCGAGTCGGCGCCTTCGATTCATGAATGGGGCGACGCGATTCGAGAGACCGCGAAGAAAGTGGGGCTTTCCTCGTCGGTTCGACTGCTCGCCGAACCCGGGCGGGCCGTCGTGGCCCAGGCGGGCGTGACGCTCTACCTCGTGGGTGCAGTGAAGCCGGTGAGTGCGCGCACGTACGTGGCCGTCGACGGGGGCATGAGCGATAACCCGCGTCCGGTGCTCTATGGCTCGGGCTACGAGGCCTTTGACGTCGAGCATCCCATGGCCGAGCGACCGGTCCCGGTACGCCTCGTGGGCAAGCACTGCGAAAGCGGCGACGTGCTCATTGACGAGGCCTGGCTTCCCGCCGCGAGCGGTGTCGGCAGCGTGATCGCGACCCCGGTGACGGGCGCCTACGGCTACTCGATGGCGTCGAACTACAATCGCGTCCCGCGCCCCGCGGTCGTCTTCGTCGCGAACGGCACCGCCCGCGAGGTTCTGCGTCGCGAGACCTTCGACGACCTCGCCCGACTCGAAGTCGACTAGGGCCCGCAGGGGCACCGGGTAACCTTATGCAATGAACACGCCGAAAATTCGTGTGGGTGTCATCGGAGCGGGCAACGTCGGCAGCGCTTTCGTCGAGCTCTTGAGCGACGAGTCGCGTCACGTCGCACTCGTCGACGCGGCCATGGCGACCTTGGAGGTCGTCGCGGTGGCGGTGCGTGACCCAAAGAAGCTACGTCCCGGAATCGCTCCGAATTTGCTGAGTTCTGACGCGCTGGCGCTCGCGAACCGCGAGGATATCGACGTCCTGGTCGAACTGTCCGGCGGCGTTGACCCCGCGCGGACCTACGTCGAAGCGGCACTCTCGCGCGGCGTGTCGGTCGTAACGGCGAACAAGGCCCTCATGGCCGAATGCGGGACCGAACTGGCTGAACTCGCGAATAAGAATGGCGCGGACCTCTTCTACGAGGCGGCCGTGGGCGGCGGGATTCCGATACTGCGCTCGCTTCGCACCTCGCTCGCGGGCGAGCGCATTGAGCGCGTGATGGGGATCGTGAACGGCACGACCAATTTCATCCTTTCGAAGATGACGAGTGAAGGAAGCGACTACGCCGTCGCGCTCGCCGAGGCTCAGGCCCTCGGTTACGCCGAAGCCGACCCCAGCGCGGACGTCGATGCCTTCGACGCGGCCGCCAAAGTGCAGATTCTCTCCTCACTCGCCTTTGGCACCGAACTACGCGGCGAGCAGATCGCCCGCGAAGGTATCACCGGCGTGCGAGCCATCGACGTCGACTTCGCGCGTCGTAACGGTTACGTGATCAAACTTGTCGGCGTCGCCGAGCGCGTGGGGGAATACGGACTCTCACGACGCGCGCATCCCGCGATGATTCCTCTCGAGCACCCCCTCGCCTCCGTGCACGGTGCGATGAACGCGGTCTTCGTCGAGGGCACGAAGAGCGGGCCGTTGATGTGGCTCGGACAAGGGGCGGGCGGTGAACCAACCGCGACCGCAGTCTTAGGAGATGTGCTCTACGTTGCGCGTAACCGAGTGAGCGGCCGACACGACGTGCCCTTTAGCGTGGACGACCGACTCGTGAGCGTCGAAGCCGGTGACATTCGAAGCGTCTTCTACATCAGCCTTGACGTCATGGACGAGCCGGGCGTGCTCGCGAGCGTGGCGAGCGTCTTTGGATCGCATGGCGTTTCAATTCAGTCCATGGAGCAATCGGGCGTCGGGGACGAGGCGCGTCTGTCATTTCTCACGCACGAAGCACTCACCAAGAACGTGCGTGCGACTATCGCCGCACTCGCGAATCTTGCGGCGGTCGATTCCATCGGCGCGTGCATCCGGGTCATTGACAAAGGAGCACCGTGAGGGGTTGGAACGGTTTGATCAGGGAATACGCAGAGTGGTTCGACCTCGACGGGGTCAAGGACGTCGTGACCCTGCAAGAAGGGAACACGCCCCTTCTCTACGCCGAGCGACTGAGCGAACGACTGGGCGCCGACGTGTGGCTCAAGTACGAGGGACTCAATCCGTCCGGTTCCTTCAAGGACCGTGGCATGACCATGGCGATCACCAAGGCCCTGGCCAAAGGTGCCAAGACCGTGGTGTGCGGTTCGACTGGCAACACCTCGGCGTCCGCGGCGGCCTACGCGGCGAAGGCGGGCATGGACTGCGTGGTCCTCGTGCCCGAAGGAAAGGTCGCGATGGGAAAGCTCGCCCAAGCAATCGTCTATGGCGCACGAGTGTTCCAAATTCGCGGCAACTTTGACCAGGCGCTCGACCTCGCGCGCGAACTGACCCAGCATCTGCCGATCACGATCGTCAACTCGATCAACCCCGATCGCATCGAGGGTCAAAAGACCGGCGCGTTCGAGGTAGTCGACGTGCTCGGCAAGGCACCCGACATCCTGTCGATCCCCGTCGGCAACGCCGGCAACATCACCGCCTACTGGCGTGGTTTCACCGAGTACCACTTCGCGGGTAACGCCAAGACGCTGCCCAAGATGTGGGGTTTTCAAGCGGCCGGCGCGGCTCCGATCGTGCTCGGACATCCCGTGGCGAACCCTGAGACAATCGCCACCGCGATCCGCATTGGCAACCCCGCGAGCTGGGTTCCCGCGCTCGAGGTGATCCACGAGTCGTTGGGCGATATCAGGGCGGTCACCGACGACGAAATCATCGACGCGTACCGCTTCGTCGCTCGTTACGAATCGATCTTCTGTGAACCCGCGAGCGCCGCGTCCGTGGCGGGCATCTTGAAGTACGGCGTGCCCAAGGGCTCGACGGTGGTGTGCGTGCTCACCGGCAACGGTCTGAAGGATCCCGACACTGCGGTATCGACCAGTGAGAAACCGCAGGTCGTGGACGCCACGCTCCGGGCCCTTTTAGACCAGCTTTCCTAAGTTCTCCTAAGAAGTGGTCGTCGGGAGCCAGGTTCCGCTACACTTACTTATGTCGTACACGTCTGGCCTTCGCCGACGGGAAACTCTTCCAAACGACATCTCTTAATTTTTCTTCTCCGTTCTGCTGAACTTCTGCGAGCGGCGAGAAAGGAACACCAATGGCTGTTAAGCCCACCCCGGATCGTTCGGATCTTGAATCGAAATCTCGTGAAGATCTTCAGACGATCGCCAAGGTGAAGGGCGTGGAAGTCTCCGCGCGCGCCACCAAAGCCGCCCTCATCGAATCGATCATGGGCGAGAATCCTGAACCAACCTCCAACACCGAAGTCACGTCACGAGCCGTGCGTTCGCGCCGGGTCGTCGCCACCCCCGACGACGACTTCGAAGACCTCCTCGGTGAGTTTGTCGCCGACGCCAAGGCCGAAGTGACCACGTCGACTAATGGTTCGACCAATGACTCGAACAATGCTGCCGTGTCCGAAGTTCGTGAGGACGCCAGCGAAGTCGCTCCGTCCGAGCGCCAGACGCCCCGCCAGAACAACCAGTCCCGTGAGCGCCAACCACGCGACTTCACGAACGAGCCCGGCGGACGCAACCGCCGCAACCGCCGCAACCGCAGCGGCAGTGGACGCGAACGATTCGGCGGCGAAGCCATGCCCAACGCCGACCAGCCCTACAGCGGTGAACTCGTCGAGATCGAAGGCATGTTGGACCTGCGCGACGATGGCTACGGCTTCTTGCGCACGAAGGGTTATCACCCCTCGCCCAACGACGTCTACGTCTCGATCAACCAAGTACGCCGTTACCACCTTCGAAAGGGCGACACCGTCGTCGGTGGCTTCCGGCCGGCGGCCTCGAATGAGAAGTACCCGGCACTGCTTCGTGTCGACAGCGTGGCTGGTCTTGATCCTGAGGTCGCGCGACTGCGTCCTCGTTTCGAAGACCTGACCCCGTTGTTTCCCGACGAGAAGCTGAAACTTGAAACGAACGAAGGTAAGACCGACCCCACCCCGCGGATCGTCGACTTGTTGTCGCCCATTGGTAAGGGCCAACGCGGCCTTATCGTCTCACCGCCCAAGGCCGGCAAGACCACCGTCATGAAGCAGATCGCTCAGTCGATCGAGGCGAATAATCCCGAGGTGCACCTCATGGTGCTGCTCGTAGACGAGCGTCCCGAGGAAGTGACCGACATCCGTCGAAGCGTGAAAGGTGAGGTCATCTCTTCGACCTTTGACCGGCCCGCCGAAGAGCACACCCACGTCGCGGAACTCTGCATCGAGCGGGCCAAGCGACTCGTCGAACAGGGCCGCGACGTCGTGATCATCNNATGTCCGGTGGCGTGGACTCGGGCGCCCTCTACCCGCCTAAGAAGTTCTTTGGCGCAGCGCGCAACATCGAAGAAGGGGGCTCGCTCACCATTCTGGCGAGTGCGCTCGTGGAGACCGGTTCAAAAATGGACGACGTCATCTTCGAGGAGTTCAAGGGCACGGGCAATATGGAGCTCAAGCTCGACCGTCGGCTCTCCGAGCGACGTCTCTACCCCGCGATCGACGTGAATGGGTCTTCGACCCGTCACGAGGAACTGCTGTTCAGCCGTGACGTGCTTCCCCAGGTGTGGAAGCTGCGTCGAGTCCTTAACGGCCTCGCCTCTGAGGGCCGCGACGCCGCCGGACTCGAGTTGTTGATTGACAAAATCAAGTCAACGAGAAGCAACGACGAGTTCCTCGCCGAGATCGGCAAGGGCGCCGCACCAACGAGCTGATTTTCCGCTAAACTCGACCTTCGCTACAAGGAGCAGTCATGAAGCCTGATATTCACCCCAAATACGGCGAAGCGACCGTCACGTGCTCGTGCGGGAACACCTTCGTCACCGAGTCAACCAAGTCCGTGATGACCGTCGAACTATGCAACGAGTGCCACCCCTTCTTTACCGGCAAGCAGAAGTTGGTCGACACCGGAGGACGCGTTGAGCGCTTCCAGCGTCGCTACGCACAAAAGACCAACAAGGCCCGCGCTCCAAAGGCCTAGGCCCCGCGCTCGGATTTTGTGCGCTCCGTCGACGAGACTCTTAACGTTCTTCAGGACGAGCTACGTAGTGTCGAAGCGGCCCTCTCCGAACCTGACGTCGCCAATGATCTGAATCGACTTCGGGACCTCTCGCGTCGTCACAAGGAACTCGCCGAGATAAACAACGCCTGGCAAGTGCTCAAGGCGGCCCAGTCCGACTTAGAGACCGCCAAAGAGATGTTCAATGAGACGAGCGGCGACGATCGCGAGCAGTGGCGCGACGAAGTGAACATCGCCGAAGCGAAGCTTCCGCAACTTGAAGACACCCTTGAGACTTTGCTGTTGCCCCGCGACCCCAACGAGGGGCGCAACGTGATCCTCGAGATAAGGGGCGCCGAAGGGGGCGAGGAGGCGAACCTGTTCGCCCACGACCTCGCCGAGATGTACAAGCGCTACGCCGCCCTGCGGGGCTGGAAGCTCGAGGTCGTCGAAGAACGCGAGTCCGAGCAGGGTGGGCTTGACGAAGGAACGTATCTGATCAAGGGCGAGGACGCCTGGGCGCGACTCGAACAAGAGGCGGGCGTGCACCGGGTTCAACGCGTCCCCACTACCGAGGCCAAGGGCCGCGTGCACACGAGTTCGGCGACGGTGTCAGTACTTCCCGAGGCGGAAGAGGTCGACGTGGCGATCGAGCCAGGCGACCTCAAGATCGACGTCTATCGTTCCTCGGGACCCGGGGGCCAGAGTGTCAACACGACCGACTCCGCCGTTCGCATCACGCACTTGCCCACGGGCATCGTGGTCTCGATGCAGGACGAGAAGAGTCAGATCCAGAACCGGGCGAAGGCCCTGATCGTGCTGCGGTCGCGACTCTTGAAAGCGGCCCAGGACTCCCAGGCCAACGAGCTCGGCGACCTCAAGAGGTCCCAGCTTGGCAGTGGGGGTCGCAGTGAGAAGATTCGCACCTATAACTTCAAGGAGAATCGAGTCACCGACCATCGCATCAACTTGACGAACTACTCGTTGGATGCAGTCCTCGCCGGTGATCTCGATCCTTACGTGGACGCCTTGTTGGCCGACAAGCGAGCGCGCCAACTGGCTCAGAGTGACGGACGTTAACCCAATTCTCGTCTCCCAGCTCGCCGGCGCGGGACTGGACCGGCGAGAGGCCCGGTGGTTGGTCGAAGAGTTCTATGACGACCCCGTCGCGCTCGAAGCGGCACAGAAGCGTCGCCTGAGCGGCGAACCCCTGCAGTACGTACTCGGACACTGGCCGTTTCGTTCCCTCGACCTCGACCTGGACGAACGCGTTCTTATCCCTCGTCCCGAATCCGAGGAACTGGTCGACGTCGCCTTGACGGAGCTCGCGAAGAACGACGCCGTGACCCCTCTGCTGCTCGACGTCGGATGTGGTTCGGGCGCGATTGGTCTGAGCCTGCTCGCCGAACTAGGGAACCGCGGGTTGCGGGCATCGCTCGTCGCGCTTGACGTTTCGCCCGACGCGCTGGCGCTCTCGCGAGAGAACGCGCGCAAGCATCAGCTCCACGCGGTGACCTTCGTCGCCTCGGACTGGTTCAGCGAACTCGATCCTTCGTTTCGGGGTCGCTTCGATCTGATCGTCGCCAACCCGCCTTACGTGAGTGAAGTGGCCTTCACCGAGCTCGACCCGGTCCTTAGCTACGAACCGCGTGACGCGCTGGTCGCCCCCGACGCGAGTGGCGTGGGGGGATTCGCCGACGTGCAACGGATTATTCGCGACGCGCCCCGGTGGCTGGGTCCGAGCGGCGTGCTCGTGCTCGAGCACGGTTACGACCAAGGCGAGGCCGCGCTGCGCGCTTGTCGGGACGCTGGTTATCGCGACGTACGCGACCTTGAGGATCTCGCGGGTCACCCCCGCGTGCTGGTGGCGCGCCCGTGAGCGAGACCCTGGACTTCGAGTCCGCGCTCGCCGCGCTCGGCCGTGGCGAAGTGGTCGCCGTGCCCACTGACACCGTCTACGGTCTCGCGGCGTCGCTCGATGACGAGGGCGCCATCGCAGCCCTCTTTGCCTTGAAACGGCGTCCGCCCTCGGTGCCGACGCCCGTGCTCGTCCATTCCCTGGAGCAAGTTGAATCGCTCGGGGTGAAGGTCGATAGCCGCACGCGCGCCCTCGCCGCGGCGTTCTGGCCCGGGGCGCTCACGATCGTTGTCTCGGCGCCAGCGCGCATCGCAGCGCTCGTGCGCAGCGACACCCACGCTGTGGGCTTTCGTGTCCCCGACGACGAACTGCTGGGACGTCTCCTGGAGAAAAGTGGCCCCCTAGCCGTGACGAGCGCGAACGAACACGGTTTGGCGCCCTGTACGAGCGCGCGAGAGGTGCTCGAGCATTTCTCCGGGCGCGAGCATTTCGCCGGTGTCCTTGACGGAGGCGAACGCCACGGCGTCGTCTCGACCGTGCTCGACATCTCCAAGTCCGCCTGGCAGGTGCTTCGTGAGGGCGCGGTCCCTCTCGAAGTGTTGCTTGCCTACCTCGTCTAAAGCGAGAGGATCCCGGCGTTCAGTGTCGCGTGTTCGCCGATGATCTCTTCGGTCTCCGCGCGCTTCATCAACTCCGCGTCGGTGCTGTGGCACCACGTGCGCAGGCCTTCTTTGTTGCGCGCAGCCACGATCAAGCGGCTCGCCTCGCCGTTGCGGTCGTGACTGACGGTGTAGGTCTCGACGACGACGTCACCTTCAAGAACGCCGAAGCGACAGACGGGAAGTGCGTCAACGTCAGATTGGGCGTCGCGCCACCGGAACCCTCGAAGGGGCGGCGTCGCGGCGTACGTGCCCCACGAGTGTTTGGTCGAGAACCAGCCGAGTCCGGTCACGAGACCCTGCGACGTCGGATCGGCGCGTAAGGCACTGACGACCGCGGCGATCGAATGGGTGACGTAGTTGTTTCCCGGACCTCCGGCGAAGGTGAGTCCTCCCGTGAGAGTCGGGACTCGAGACGCGTCGAAGGCGTCGATGCCGAGCACGTCGCACGCGCTCTGGACGACCGTAGGAAAACAGCTGTAGAGGTCGATGTGCGCGAGGTCGTCTGCTTCAGTGCCGAACTCTTTCAACGCGCTCCAGAGTGCACCCATGGCGGGGGATTGGTCGAGGTTCGGGCGTTCGGAGATGAACCAGTGGTCGTTGGCGTCCGCGCCGCTCTGGGGAAAGACCATGAGATCGCGCGCCACGCCGAGCGCGAGCGCGTTCTCGTAGCTGGTCATCACGTAACTCGCACCCATGTCGACGGGCAAGTTCGCCACGAGCAACTTCGTGTATGGGTACGCCACCATCCGATTGGACGCGCTCGGGCTCGCGATCATCTCGGGTGTCGGTTCTGTCGTGATCCAGGCGAACGGGTTCGTCGTCGCGACCCGCGCGAAGTTGGCCCACAGGTTCCCGAGACGTTCGCGCTGCGTTTCCAGCGTCCATCCGAGTCGCGCGCGCCGAGCGTTCTCGAACAGCGGGTAGACCTCGACGGGCAGCGTGAGGCCCTGGTCGTATTCCTCCTTGGTGAAGGGGATCCGGTCCGCCTCGAGCATCGGGGGTTTTGGCACGCCGTCGCCCTGCTTCACCCAATCAACTTTTCGCTGCTCGCGGTGAGCGAGGGCACGTGCGTTCATTGCTTCGGACCCGACGACGGCGATGGTCGTGATCTCGCCCGCGAGGATTCGTCGCGCGCTCTCGTGCACGAGCCGTTGGGGCAGGTTGCCCCCGGTCGGCGTGAGGCGCGTCGTGACCCCGCCGAGACCCAGACGTTCGGCGACGAGCATGGCGGGGTCGTTCGTATGCCAGGTGAATGAACCGATCGCGACGATCTCTTGGATTGCTTCGAGGACCGTGCGCTCGTTTCCGGCGTCGCTCGCCGCTCTCGTCAGCGCTTCGACCATCAGGTCCAGTGGTTGGGGTCGCGACTCGAAGGTCGCGCCCTTCTCAGGGTGATTGGTCACTTGACCCACGCCTATCAGCACCGGCGTACGAGGGTCGAGATTCACGTTACGAGTATTACCGGGCCAGGCGCCAGAAGTGCGGGCGGTAGGGTGGTGATAATGCGCATCGCCCTTGGCTCTGATCACGCGGGGTACGACCTCAAGGCGCTCTTGGTCTCGACACTTGAGCAATGGAACTACGAGGTTCTCGACGTCGGCGCCGCCAACGCGACGGATTCGGTGGACTACCCCGATTTCGGTGCCGCGGTGGGCCGGGCCGTCGCGGAGGGCAACGCGGATCTGGGCGTCGCGGTCTGCGGCTCGGGCATCGGCATCTCGATCGCCGCCAACAAGGTTCCTGGCGTGCGCGCGGCGCTCGCGCACGACGCCACGTCGGCTCGCCTCGCGCGCGAGCACAACCACGCCAACGTGCTCTGCCTGGGCGCGAGGCTCATCGGGGCTCCGGTGGCGCTTGACGCGCTCGAAGCGTGGTTGCACGCGACGCCGGGCGAAGGCCGACACCTCGCTCGCGTCGCCAAGCTCGCCGAGCTCGACCAGCACGTAGGCATTTGAGAAAGGCAGACCCAGTTGAGTCCTTCACCCTTTGACCAGTGGATCACCGACGACGAGGAACTGGTGAAGCTCCTCGCTTCGGAGTGGACGCGCCAGACGACCACGCTGCAACTCATTGCGAGCGAGAACTTCGCTTCACCGGCCGTCATGGCCGCGACCGGTTCGATCCTCACCAATAAGTACGCCGAGGGTTATCCGGGGCGGCGCTACTACGGAGGTAACCAGGTCGTCGACGAGGTCGANNCCCCACAGCGGGGCGAACGCGAACGTCGCGGTCTATCAAGCTCTATTGAACCCGGGTGACACGATTCTTGCGATGCGCCTGGACCAGGGCGGTCATCTCACGCACGGCTCGCCCGCTTCGATGACGTCCAAGGCGTGGCGTTTCGTCTCCTACGGGGTAACGGCGCGCAACGATGACCCCGAACTCCCCGGCGAGATGATCGACTTTGACAACGTGCGTGACCTCGCCCTCGAGCATCGTCCGAAGTTGATCGTGGCGGGAGCGACGGCCTACTCGCGCAAGATCTATCCGGCCCCATTCCGTGAGATCGCCGACGAGGTGGGTGCGCTTCTAATGTTCGATTCGGCACACGTGGCGGGTCTCATTGCGGGTGGTTCGCACCCGAGTCCGGTCCCCTACGCCGACGTCGTCACCTTCACCACTCACAAGACCTTGCGTGGTCCGCGCGGTGGCGCGATCATTTGTCGTGACGAGTTCGCCAAGAAGATCGACTCGGCGGTGTTCCCTGGTCAACAGGGCGGACCACTCGAGCACGCGATCGCCGCCAAGGCCGTGGCCTTTAAGGAGGCGTCGCTTTCGAATTTCCCCGCCTACACCGAGCAGATCCTGAAGAACGCCGTCGCCTTTGGTTCAGCTCTCGCTAAAGAGGGTTTTCGCATGGTCTCGGGGGGTACAGAGAACCACATGGTCCTCGTGGACCTGCGCGAGTTCGACGCCGAGCTCACGGGCAAAGAAGCCCAAGAGGTGCTCGACCGGGCGGGAATCACGACGAACCGCAATACGATCCCTGACGACCCGCGAAGCCCCTTCGTCACCTCGGGCCTGCGTCTGGGCACCGCCGCCGAGACGACGGCGGGTATGAAAGAGCAGGAGTTCGAATTAGTGGCGTCCCTGATGGCCCAGGCGTTGCGCAGTCGCACCGACGACGGTGCTCTCGCGGGCGTGCGTGACGAGGTCGCGGCACTTTGTCGCGAATTCAATCCTTACGCCTCCTTCACCCGCTAGACAATGGGCAACATCGCCCCGTACGTGGTGGTCCTGGTCGTCGGGGCGCTCATCACTCTGGTGGCGAACCGTCCCGCGAGGATCATCTCGCTGAAGGTCGGTTACTGCGCGCAACCCGACGAACGAAAAGTGCACGAGAAGGTAACTCCCTACGGTGGAGGAGCGGCGATGTTCGTGGGGTTCTGTCTCGCGTTACTGGTCGCCTTCGCAATCCCTTCGTTGCGACTGATCATCACCTCTTCGCACGAGATGATGGGTGTGCTTATCGCTACGGGCGTGATCTTCGTGGTCGGGGTCATCGACGACTTTCGTGAGATGAGCGCGCCGGCGAAGGTCGCCGGGCAGTTTCTCGCCGCCTCGGTGTTGTACCTGAGCGGGTGCACCATGTATCAGTTGAAACTTCCCTTCGCGGGATTCATCGTCTTGGGCCCCTCGATACTTCCAATCATCACCGCGGTGTGGGTGTTCGCACTGTGTAACGCGGTCAACCTCATTGACGGGCTCGACGGTCTCGCGGGCGGCATCGTCGCGATCGCTTCGGGGACGCTCTGCGTGTACGGCCTTCGTCTCGAGGACCTGGGACTGTTGCCGACCACCAACGTCGGACCGCTGATCGCCGCGTTGACGTGCGGTATCTCACTCGGTTTTCTTCGCGACAACTTTTATCCCGCGAAGCTCTTCATGGGTGACGCGGGCGCGTTGATGCTGGGTCTCTTGATGAGCGCCTCGACGATGGTCATTGGAGGCCGCACACCTCCCGCCAGTGGTCAAACGTTCTTCTTCTTCGCACCTTTGTTGATCCCGGTGTTCATCTTGGGCGTGCCACTGCTCGACGCGACGTGGGCCTTCATTCGCCGCACCGCTTCGGGCCAGGGTTTCAATACTCCCGACAAGGACCACATTCACCATCGCCTCATGCGCCTCGGCCACGGTCACCGGCGCACGGTCATCATCCTCTGGCTCTGGACGGCGTTACTGTGCGGCTTCGTGCTCGCGCCCATCTTTGACGCGAGGGTGAACGTCTTCATTCCCCTCGGCGTGGCGCTGTTGCTGATCGGGCTGTTCACCTGGTTCAGCCCGCTGCTTCGTCACCGGGTCGCCAGACACGAAACCACCGAGGATTCGCCCGGGCACGCCGCGCGATGAGTGACGAGCCCGGAGGGTCTTTAGGCCCTGAGAAGGAAACTCCGGGTGGCTCGGACCTCCCGGGGGTGGCCGCGTTTGCGGTGATGGGAACCACTATTGCGTCGTGCGTGGCGGTGGGGGTGCTGCTCGGTCTCTGGGCCGACGACGAGTTACACAGCGCGCCTGCGGGTCTGTTAATCGGGATAGTGTTAGGAACGGTCGCCGCCGTGGTGAGCGTAGTGAAGCAAGTCCGGCGTTTCCTCTAGAAACCCATTGCCCGTGCTCGAAAACCTGCCCCCCGATACCCTGCCTCGTCTGCTGCGCCGAACCACCTTGTCGGCCATCATCGTGGGAATCGTGGGCTTCCTGGTCGCCATCTTCTTCGCGCCGCCGCTCGCGGCGCTCGGACTGGTCGTGGGGGTCGGACTCGCCATAGTGAACCTGCGTTTCCTTGATCATCAGGCCGCCCAAGTCGAGCTGCGCGGTGAACAGAGCACCAAAGCAGTCCGCCGCCAACTTGGTGGGCGGACGACCGCTCGCTTGGCCGTGGTCACCGTGCTCGTGATCGGCTGCGTCTTTCTGAACGCCCCCCTAGGAATCGGTATTGTGGCAGGGCTTGTTCTTTATCAGATTGTTTTTGTCATGAACGTCATGCGCGTGGTAGCGAGTCAAGGGGGACTGCAGTGAAAACGCTGTACGCCGCGAAGACGATCTCGGTGGGGGTGCACCCGACGGTGCACGTCTTCGGCCTCGCCATCGACACCGACATCGTCACCTCGACGTTGCTCGCGGCGGCCATATTCTTATACCTCGGTTTTCGCATGGTCGCCAAGGTGACTGACGGCGTGCCGAGCAAGATACAGATCTTCTGGGAGTTCCTCTACGACCAGGTGACCGACCTCGCCGAGTCGGCGATGGGACGCAAGGGCCGACGCTTCGTACCGATCGGTATCACCTTGCTGCTCTTNNNGCGATGGCGCTGCTCGTGGTGTGCTGGGTGCACGTCGAGTCGTTTCGCGCTCGAGGTTTCAAGGGCTACTTCAGGCACTACCGTCAGCCCTACGCGGCGCTCGCCCCGATTAACGTGATCGAGGAGATCACCAAGCCGATCACCCTTACCTTTCGTCTCTTCGGCAACTTGTTCTCGGGCGGACTCATGNNGGAGCGATCCAGGCGTACATCTTCATGTTGCTCACCATCTTGTACTTCACTTTTGCGACGAGCAACGAAGACCATAACGACGCGGCGCACGAAGTGCTGCACGAGGCCTCACACTAACCAACCCAGGAGGAAATTAATAATGGCTCAAACAATTGAATCGGCAGTGAGCATCGCCGGTGCACTCGTCGGCGGCGGACTCGCCCTCGGCGGAGGCGCCATTGGTGCGGCCATCGGTGACGGTCTCGCCGGTAGTCAGACCATCGCAGCGATCGCCCGCCAGCCCGAGATTGAGAACAAGGCTCGTCAGTACTTCTTCTTGACGGTCGGTCTCGTCGAGGCCATGTACTTCATCAACCTTTTGTTCATGGTCGTGTTCGTCTACGTCTTCCAAAAGCAGTAGCGAGACGGTGCGACGCGCACACGCGTTTCTAAGGTAGAGAGGTCACCGAAATGAGTACAGGATCAATATTTCTCCTCCCGAACGGGACGTTCTTCGTCGAACTCGTCGTCGTGGTGGTGATTTTGTGGCTCGTCACGAAGTACATCCTGCCGCCGCTCAACAAGGCCATGGAAGCNNGGCGGCCGCGGCGGACGAGGAACGGGCCAAGGTGATCGCGGCCGCCCGCGACCAGGCGCGCGCCATCGTCGCCGCCGCTCAGGCAACGGCTGACCAGGTGAAGGCTGAAGCGGGAGGGCGCGGTCAACTCGAGTACGACCGAATTGTCGCCAACGCACAGAGCGAAGTTGACACCGTGCGTCAGCGAGCCATCGACGAGGCTTCGGCACGTATTGGCGAGATCGTCTTTGAACTCGTCGCCAAGGTCGTTGGACGTGAAGTGGACGAGAACGCTCACCAGGACCTCGTGCGAGAGGCCATTGCCGCTCTTGACACCGAGGCTCAGAGGGAAACGAACCACTAACCATGTTGCCCAAGCTCGAGGGATACACTGCGGCGTTGTTGGAGTCGCTGGACGCGTCCGGGCTCGCCACGGTCGTGCGCGAATTTACTTCGCTCGAGCAAACCGTCCTGTCGCGCTCGGATCTACGTGCGGTGTTGAGCGATACGTCGATTCCTGGGGTCGCGAGAGGCTTGGTGTTGCGTGACCTTCTCGAGGGAAAGGTTCACCCGATCACGTTGCGTATCGCGGTCTTCGCGGCGACGAACGTGCCAGCCCAAGAAGTCGACCACGCGATCGCCGAGTTGGCGGTGGTCTCGCGGACCCTCGAAGAGACCGGCGCGTTTCACCAGGCGAGCCTTGGCCTGCTCGCCGCTCGCAAGCGCGTGGGTGGCTTCGCGGACGCCTTGCTCGACGAGGTCAACACTTCGAATTTTGACGAGATCGAAGACGGACTCTTTCGTTGGGCTCGCACCGTCGAGGCGAATCTCGAACTTCGTCGGCTGCTCTTGGACCGCGACGCACCACTGGAGTCACGTCTGGGCACCGTGCGTCAGTTACTCGATCAGAAGGTCGACGCAGTCACGCTGCGACTTTGTTGCTACGTCATCGAAGGCGGGCGACCGCGCGACGTCGTGGGCACCCTCGACTTCCTGGTCGACTACGTCGCCAAGGCCCGCGATTGGCGCGTGGCACGCGTGCACACCGCGCGTCCCCTCGACGAGGCGAGCCGGGCCCAGTTGGTCGGCTCTCTCAGCACCCTGACGGGAAAGAACGTTGAACTGCAAGTCGCCGAGGAGCCCTCACTGCTCGGTGGGGTGCTGGTCGAAGTTGGCGACCTGCGCCTTGACGCGACCACGCGAGGACGCCTCGGGGTGCTGCACGACGCCGTCTCCTCGGGTCGTCTTTACGAATCTGCTTTTGAATCCGAATGACTAAGTAAAAGGAAATTGTGATGACTGAACTCACCATTAGTGCCGCCGAGATCACTGACGCGCTGCGCAAGCACGTCAGTGAATTCGACCCGTCCGTCGGAGCCGAGCAGGTAGGCCGCGTGGTCGAGGTGGGCGACGGCATCGCTCGCGTCTCGGGCCTGCCTTCGGCGAAGGTGAACGAATTACTCGAGTTCCAAGACGGGACGCTCGGCCTCGCGATGAACCTCGACGAGGAGACGATTGGCGCGGTGGTGCTCGGTTCGGTGGACAACATCGAAGAGGAGCAGATCGTGCGAGCGACCGGACGCATCCTCTCGATGCCCGTTGGCGACGCGCTGCTCGGTCGCGTGGTGAACGCACTGGGTTCGCCGATCGACGGCAAGGGACCGCTCGTGAATCCCTCGACTCGTCGCATGGAAGTCCAGGCGCCCGGCATCATTGGTCGCCAGCCCGTCAGTGAGCCGCTCCAGACCGGCATCAAGGCCATCGACGCGATGACCCCGATTGGTCGCGGTCAGCGCGAACTCATCATTGGCGACCGCAAGACCGGCAAGACCACCGTCGCGGTCGACACGATCCTCAACCAAAAGGGTCTGGGCGTGAAGTGCATCTACGTCGCCATTGGTCAAAAGAACTCCTCGGTCGCCCAGACCGTCAAGACCCTGGACGACTTCGGCGCGCTTGAGTACACGGTCGTGGTGATCGCCTCGGCGGGTGACCCCGCGCCGTTCAAGTTCCTCGCACCCTACGCGGGTTGCGCGATTGGCCAGGAATGGATGGACTCGGGACAACACGCTCTCGTGGTCTACGACGACCTCTCCAAACAGGCCGAGGCCTATCGCCAGATCTCGCTGCTGTTGCGCCGTCCACCAGGCCGTGAGGCCTACCCCGGCGACGTCTTCTATCTTCACAGTCGCCTNNATCATCGAGACCAAGGCGGGCGACATCTCGGCCTACATTCCCACGAACGTCATCTCGATCACCGACGGACAGATCTTCCTCGAATCCGACCTCTTCTATTCGGGAGTGCGCCCCGCGATCAACGTCGGTAACTCGGTGTCGCGAGTCGGCGGAGCCGCCCAGATCAAAGCCATGCGCAACGTCGCTGGTACCCTCAAGATCGACCTCGCCCAGTTCCGCGACCTCGAGTCCTTCGCCACCTTCGGCTCGGAACTCGACAAGTCCTCCCAGCAGCAACTCGACCGCGGGTATCGCCTGACCGAACTCTTGAAGCAGGGTCTGAACTCACCCATGCCCGTCGAAGAGCAGTGCATTGTCATCTACGCGGGCACCAAGGGATGGCTTGATTCGGTCCCGGTCGAGGACGTTCGTCGTTTCGAGTCCGAGTTGCTCACGACGTTCCGAGCCCAACACGCCGACATCCTCGATCACATTCGCACCTCGGGTACGTTGCCGGGTGCGGACACCATCGATTCGGCCATGCGTAGCTTCCTCAACGGCTTTGCCGTCAGTCACTGATCGTCATAACAACATGCGAGCGAGAAAGGAGTAGCGATGGCTGGTGGACAGGAAAGAATCCTGCGTCGACGCATTAAGTCGGTGCAAGCCACACGAAAGATCACCAAGGCAATGGAACTCATCGCTGCCTCTCAGATCTCTCGTAGTCAGGCGCGCATCTTCGCCAATCGTCCGTATCGTCACGGTATGCAGCGCATCATCGTCGAAGCGGCTCTCGGTGACCCGGCGGCGGCAGCGAAGTTGCTCGCCACGCCCGAGGTCGTCACGTCGGCGGTGGTGCTCGTGATCGCGGGTGACCGGGGCCTTTCAGGCGCCTACAACACCTCAGTGCTGCGCGCGGGTGAACGACTGGTCAGCCAGCTCCAGAACGATGGAGCGTCGGTACGCCTCTACTGCGTGGGAAAGAAGGCGCCGAGCTTCTACCGCTTCCGCGGCCTCGAGGTCGAACAAAGCTTTGCGGGCTTCGTCGACCGTCCGAGTTTTGCCGACGCTCGTTTCATTGCGAGTGCCGTGGCGGCTCCGTTCATCGACGGTGAGGCTGAGAAGGTCATGCTCGTATCGACGAGGTTCCATTCCGCGGGTTCTCAAAGCGTCGAAACCGAACAGCTCTTGCCGCTGTCGATGCCCGAACCCGTGCTCGAGGACACGCCCGCGCCCCTAAAGGGCTACACGGAGTTCGAGCCTGAGGTCGAACAACTGCTGACGTCTCTCGCGCCACGCGCGCTCGAGAGCGAGATCTTCTCGGCCCTGCTCGAGGGCGCCGCGTCGTTCCATATCAGCCAGCAGCGTGCCATGGCGGCCGCCACCGATAACGCCGACGAGCTCGGACAGACCTTGACTCGAATCATGAACCGGGCCCGACAGGACTCGATCACCACCGAAATCATGGAAATCGTGAGCGGCGCCGAAGCGCTCCGCTCGGGAAAGTGAGATACCAATGACAATGGCTCCTGAAAAGACCACACTCGAGACTGGTCGCGTCGTGGCGATCGCCGGTCCGGTGGTGGACGTGGAGTTCCCGCCACACTCGCTGCCCGAGATAAATCACGCCGTCGAGATGGACATCGTCCTTGACGGCGTGACGATCACGGTGACCGGCGAAGTGGCCCAGCAGATCGGCGAGGGCCGCGTGCGTTGCGTGTGCATGAAGCCCACCGACGGACTCGTGCGTGGCGCCGTAGTACGCCAGACGGGCCGAGGCATCACCGTGCCCGTCGGCGACGCGGTACTCGGTCACGTTTTTAACGTGATTGGCGAGCCCCTCGACACCGACAACATCGGCCCGGTCGAAGACCACTGGGAGATCCACCGCAACGCGCCCGCGTTCGACCAGCTCGAACCACGCGCGACCATGTTCGAGACCGGTATCAAGGTCATTGACCTGCTCGCCCCTTACGTCCAGGGCGGCAAGATCGGCCTGTTCGGTGGTGCGGGCGTCGGCAAGACCGTCTTGATCATGGAGATGATTCGCCGGGTCGCCGAGCAGCACGAAGGCGTGTCGGTCTTCGCGGGCGTGGGCGAGCGCACGCGAGAAGGTACCGACCTCCTACTCGAGATGCGTGAATCCGGCGTCATCGAAAAGACCGCTCTGGTCTACGGCCAAATGGACGAGCCGCCGGGGGTGCGCCTTCGCGTGGCGCTCGCGGCGCTGACGATGGCGGAGTATTTCCGTGACGTGAAGCACCAGGACGTCTTGTTGTTCATCGACAACATCTTTCGCTTCGTTCAGGCCGGCTCGGAAGTGTCGACGTTGCTCGGTCGCATGCCGAGCGCCGTGGGTTACCAGCCGACTCTGGCCGACGAGATGGGCGAACTGCAAGAGCGCATCACCTCAACGCGTGGTCGCTCCATCACCTCGCTGCAAGCCGTCTACGTACCCGCCGACGACTACACCGACCCGGCGCCCTTTACGACCTTCACGCACCTCGACGCCACCACCGAACTGCGACGCGAGATCGCGGCACTGGGTATCTATCCCGCGGTGGACCCGCTCAGCTCGACGTCGAACATCTTGGCGCCCGAGATCGTCGGGGACCGCCACTACGCGGTCGCTCGCCAGGTCCAGCAGATCCTCCAGCGTTATAAGGAGCTCCAGGACATCATCGCGATCCTTGGACTCGACGAGCTGTCCGAGGACGACCGGGTGACCGTGTCGCGCGCACGCAAGATCCAGCGCTTCCTGTCCCAACCGATGTTCGTCTCCAAGGTCTTCACCGGCATCGACGGCATCAACGTGCCCGTCCAGGAGACGGTGGAATCGTTCGAGCACTTGGCCAACGGCGACCTGGACCAATTCCCCGAGCAGGCGTTCCTCAACGTCGGCGGTGCGTCCGACGTCGAGCGCAAGGCCGCTGAACTGGCGAAGAGTTAGACCATGGCGACGTTGTTCGTGGAGATCGTGACGCCCGAGGCAGCGTTGTGGGCGGGTGAAGCATTGGCCCTTATCGCACGATCGTCCGACGGGGACTTCACAATCCTTCCCCAGCACACGTCAACCGTGGGCGACATCGTGCCGGGCATCGTACGTGTTCAGACCAACGACGGCGAGTTGTCGTTCTGCGTGCACGGGGGCTACTTCCAGGTTGGTCCCGACGATGCACCCGAGGTCACTCGCGCCACGGTACTCGCGGGAATCGCGGAGAAGACGACCGAGATTGACGTCGCGCGGGCCGAGACCGCCAAGGATGCCGCCGAGGCGCAACTGGCCGGCGCGGCGCGCGGCGAGTCAATCGATCCCGTGACCCAGAGGCTCGCCGAAGAGTCGCTCGCTCGCGCGCAGCTGCGGCTCAGTGTGAGCGCGAACTAGCTCAACGCGCCGACACGTAATCGAGGAGATTCTTCCTCTCCAGCTCGAGTTCATCAAGTCGAGCCTTTACGACGTCGCCGATGGAAATAAGGCCGATCAAGCTTGCCTCGTCCACGACGGGCAGGTGACGGATTCGTAGCGATGTCATCAGACCCATGAGGTCGATTACCGAGGTATTCGCGTTGCACGACGTCACTTCGGTACTCATGAGTGCGGCGACCTTAAGGTCGAGGACGTTTTCGCCGTAACGTGCGAGGGCTCGCACGACGTCGCGTTCGCTGAGGATGCCTACGAGTGGCGGTGACGCACCCGTCACGACGAGTGCTCCGATGCCGCGCTCGCGCAGTATCTCAACTGCGTCGCGCACGGTGCGTTCCTGGCTGATGGTGGCGACGTCGTGTCCCTTGGTATCGAGGATGTTGGTGACTCGAGTCATGTCTGCCTCCCGAGCGAGTGGTGGCACTCGGCTCTTGTGGCGACCTTAGGTGGACGGACTCGACGTCGTCACCGGATCGAACGGAAGATGCGAGGTGAGTTTCGTTCTATTACTGGTCTTGTGGACGCAGTTCATGTGAACTAATTAACTAGAAGCCCGCGGTGGTGAATTCCTGGAGTTTGTCGTGGCGGTGGAAAGTCTCGATGGTGCGCACCGTGCCGGAGCGCGAGCGCACGACGAGTGACTGCGTGGTCGCACCGAAGTCGTAAAAGCGCACGCCGCGAAGGAAGTCGCCGTCGGTGATGGCGGTCGCCGAGAAGAAGCAATTGTCGCTCGCGACGAGGTCGTCAGTGGTGAGCACCCGGGTGAAGTCGTAACCCAGACTTTCGGCGTAACGCTGCTCCTCGGCGTCGCGCGGGTGAAGGACGCCTTGTATTTCGCCGCCGAGGCCCTTTAACGCGGCGGCGGCGATGACGCCCTCGGGGGTACCGCCAATGCCGAACAGCACGTCGGCGCCCGAGTTCGGCCAGCCCGTAGCGATCGCGCCGGCGACGTCACCGTCAGCGATGGAGAGCACTCGTGCTCCTGCTTCGCGGACCTCTTCAACGAGCGAGTCGTGGCGAGGCCTGTCGAGAATGACGACGCCGAGTTCCTGGATCGGCTTCTTCAGACGTTTGGCGAGCTCGTGCAGGTTGTCGGTGGCGGACGCGTTGATGTCGACCGAACCACGCCCTCGAGGGCCCACGGCGATTTTCTTCATATACACGCACGGACCTGGATTGAACATCGTGCCGCGTTCGGAGAGCGCAATCACCGCCAGTGCACCGTTTTGACCCTTTGCCGTGAGCGTGGTGCCGTCAACGGGGTCCACGGCAACGTCCACCAGTGGCGGGTTCCCGTCGCCGATGCGTTCGCCGTTGTAGAGCATCGGGGCTTCGTCCTTCTCCCCTTCGCCAATGACGACGATGCCGTCCATCGTGACCGCGCCAAGCACGAAACGCATGGCGTCCACAGCGGCGCGGTCGGCGGCGTTCTTGTCGCCACGACCCGCCCAGCGCGCCGCGGCGATGGCGGCGGCTTCGGTGACGCGAATCATCTCCAGGGCGATATTGCGGTCTGGCCTTGACGGTGGCTGCACGACGTACAGCGTACTCGTGGGACATTTCGCGATTCGTACACGCATCGGAGTCGTACTCGTGGACCGGCAATACTTGAAGGGTGAGTTCCCTCGTCGTCAAGCCCGCTGGTCCACTCCACGGGGAGGTTTTGGCTTACGGCGCCAAGAACGCGGTACTCAAACAGATGGCCGCCTGCTTGCTCGCTTCGGGCGAGCACGAGTTGACCAACGTTCCCGACATCACCGACGTGAAGGTCATGGCCGAACTCCTCGAGGCACTCGGCTGTACGGTGACGCGCCCTCGCGAACACGAACTGCGCGTTCTCGTACCCCAGGCGCCAGACCTCAATCCGATCGCCCCGGCCCACCTCTTTGAAGCGATGCGCGCGTCGATCGTGGTGCTCGGTCCGTTGCTCGCTCGATGCGGTGAAGCCAACATGGCGTTGCCCGGAGGCGACGACTTTGGTCAGCGGCCCATCAACTTTCACACCGACGGACTTTCCGCGATGGGCGCGACCTTTCGCAATGATCGCTCGACGATTCACGCGACGGTATCGCGGACGCGTCTCTCGGCGACGCGTATCACGCTCGAGTACCCGAGCCACACCGCGACCGACAACCTCATGATGGCGTGCGTGCTCGCCGACGGCCGCTCGGTAATCGACAACGCCGCGCGCGAGCCCGAGGTCGAGGACCTCGGGCGTCAGCTCATCGCCATGGGGGCCCAGATCGAAGGGCTCGGCACGTCGCGGCTCAGCATTGACGGGGTCGCCGAACTCTCGCCCGCCTCGCATCGGGTCGTGACCGACCGCGTCGTGTCGGCGACGTACCTAGCGTCAGGACTCATCACCGGTGGTGAGGTGCGCGTGCTCGACGCGCGCCCCGAGCACATGGAGATGCTGCTACGAAAGATCGTCGCGATGGGTGGACACGTGGATAAAGACGGCGAGGGCATCGTGGTCGCTGGACCTGCGCGCCTGAAGGCGTGTGACGTGGCGACCTTGCCCTACCCGGGCGTCGCCACTGACTACAAACCTCTGCTCACCGCGATGTTGAGTGTCGCGACGGGCGTCTCGGTCGTCACCGAGAACCTGTTCGTCGGTCGCTTCCGTTACGTCGATGAACTGGTGCGACTTGGCGCGAGCATCACCACCGAAGGGCACCACGCCATGATCCGCGGCGTGGACTCACTGCAGGGGACCTCGGTGCGCGGCACCGACATACGCGCCGCTGCGGCGTTGGTGCTCGCGGGACTGGTCGCCACGGGTGAGACGACCGTGAGCGGACTCGAGCACCTCGAACGCGGCTACGACGACTTCATCGGTCGTCTGTCGGGGCTCGGGGCCGCCATCGAGAGGACCGAATGATTCCGCGCGAGCCGCTCGAACTGTTCGAACTCGCGCGTGGTGGTTCGCGCACGGCGCTCGCGCGACTGCTGACCTACGTCGAGTCCGGTGGCGCGACGCAACTAGACACGGTCGCGCTCGCCTACGAGGCACGTTCGCCCTACGTGGTCGGCGTCACCGGACCACCGGGCGGAGGCAAGTCGACCCTGACCGACCGTCTGATCACGCTCACCCTCGACTGTGGTTCCTTTGACGGCGACGATCCCTTCGACCAAGTGGGCGTGCTGTGCGTGGATCCCAGTTCACCCTTCACCGGCGGAGCGATCCTCGGCGACCGCATTCGCATGCAGGACCACGCGACCAACGAGCACGTGTTCATACGTTCGATGGCGACGCGCGGTCACCTGGGCGGACTCTCCCTCGCCGTGCCCGACGCCCTGCGCGTGCTCGGTGCGGCGAATTTCCGCCTGGCCCTGGTCGAGACGGTGGGCGTGGGACAGATGGAGGTCGACATCGCGTCGGCCGCGGACACGACGGTCGTGGTGACCAATCCGGGCTGGGGTGACGCGATGCAGGCGAGCAAGGCGGGGCTCTTGGAGGTGGCGGACATCTTTGTCATCAACAAGGCCGACCGACCGGGCCTTCGCGAGACCCGCCGCGACCTCGAACAGATGCTCGAACTCGGCGAGCACGCGTGGCGCCCACCCATCATCGAGACGACCGCGACCAGCGGCGCGGGGACCGCTGAACTGTGGGACGCCATCGTCGAACACCGCGCGCACCTGCTTGAAGGGAACTACGAGGTGCACCGCCGCGCACGTCTGCGCCGCGAGCTCGACAAGGTCCTCTCGGCGATGCTGCGCTCAAAGGTGACCGAACTGGCTCACGGTGTCTCCTACGACGCCCAACTCGACGCGCTCCTCGCGGGCACGACCGACCCCTACCACGCCGCCGAGAAGCTGCTCGCCGAGTCATGATCGCGACTTCAACGACGTACGACCTGGTGTTCCTGGTGCACCTTCTCGCCGCGGTGACGACCTTGATCGTTTTCGTCGCGATGCGGTTCTCCGCTCTCGCGGTCGCGCGCGGCGCCGACGAGAAGACCCAGCGCGCGAGGTTCCCGAGCCGGCGAAACTACGCCGCACGAGTGCTGCACCTGCTGCCGATCACCGGGCTCACCATGTCGTTGAGCGGTGACAGTTCGGTGTCGTTGACCAGGCCCTGGATCGGGGTAGGGATCCTGTGTTATCTCGCGGCGGCCGGGCATCTCGAGGCGCGCACACTGCCCTTAGAGCGCGTGGTGGGCGAAGTCATTGACCACGACGGCGTCGCCGCCCCCGAACGGGGTCGAAAACTGGTCACCTCGATCGACGTCCTGCTCGGACTGCTCGCCGTGGCGTTCGTGGCGATGTTGGTGCAGTTCTAGAGGAACGAGGCGCGTCCGACCATGCCGGCGGCGACCGTTGCGTTGGTGACCTCGTCGATCAGGACAAAACTGCCCGTCACGCGGTTGTCGCGGTAGTCGTCGACGACGATGGGCTCGGCGGTCTGGAGTGTCGCGAGGCCGATCTCGTTGGTTACGAGGCTGCTCGTCGCGCCCACCTTCAGCGTGGCGATGTCGAGGACTCCTTCGAGCGTCGAGACGCGAACCGGGGTCACCTTGGTGGTGTGCTTGAGGCGAAGCCGCTGACCGACCTGGAGCGCGTTCTCACCGAACCAACAGATCGTGGCGGCGAACTCTTTGGTCACGGTGGGCAGGGGCTCGGTTGCGATGAGGTCACCGCGTCCCGCGTCGGTCTCGGCCTTGAGGTCGACGTCGATCGAGAGGCCCGTGGTGGCCCGTTCGAGGGGCGTGCCCCCGAGGTTGAGCGAGGTGATCGTGGTGGTGACGTTGGCGGGCAAGAGGGTCACCGTGTCACCCACCGATAGTGGCGCACCGTTCAACATGCCCGCGTAGGTCCGCCCCCCACCGGACTGGCGCAGCACCCACTGGACCGGGAGTCGCGCGCCGTGGTTCGTAGTCGTCCACGAGCCCGCGTCGGAGGTTTCGAGGGCCGTGAGGACCGTGGGCCCGTCGTACCAGGGGGTGTTCGCCGATACGTCCACGACGTTGTCACCGTAGAGAGCCGACACGGGGATGCACGTCACGTGATCGAAACGTAACTCGTGGGCGAGGGTTTCGAGCTCGTCGACGATCGACTGATACGCGCTCTCGGACCAGTTGACCTCGTCCATCTTGTTCACCGCGACCAGAATGGTTCGCACGCCGAGCAAGGCCGCGATCACCAGATGGCGGCGTGACTGCTCCTTTAGACCGTGGGCGACGTTGAGTACGACGAGGGCGAGGTCGGCCGTGGAGGCGCCCGTCGCCATGTTCCTCGTGTACTGCACGTGTCCGGGGCAGTCGGCGATGATGAACTTGCGCGACGGCGTCGCCGCGTAACGGTAGGCGACGTCGATGGTGATGCCCTG
>PKZO01000041.1 GCA_003133125.1 Acidimicrobiaceae bacterium
CACGACCACCGCCCTCTCCGAAGATGGCGTGGCGCTCACCGCAGACACACGAAAGGCCGCTCATGTTCTCTATGACCCCGAGCACTCGAATGTTCGACTTGCGAGCGAAGTCCGCCGCGCGCTGGGCGACGCGCTGGGCGGCGTGGGCGGGCGTGGTGACGAGGAGTTGGCCCATCTGGGGCAGCAGTCGCGCCAAGGTCATCGCAATGTCCCCGGTGCCCGGCGGCGTGTCGATAAGTAGGTAGTCGATTTCGGACCAGTCGGCGTCTTCGATGAACTGGGCGACAGCCTTTTGGACGACGAGACCGCGCCAGAGCAGGGCCTGGTCCTCGTCGGCGAGCAGACCCATGGAGAGCAACTTCACGCTGCCTTGGGCGAATCGTTTTTCGAGTGGCTGCATCTTGCCCGCATTCGCGCGCACTTCGCCGCCGATACCGAGCAATCGTGACAACGAGAAGCCCCAGATGTCCGCGTCGAGCACACCCACGCGCAGTCCTCGTTCGGCGAGGCCGACCGCGAGGTTCGCGGTGATCGAGGACTTGCCCACGCCGCCCTTGCCCGAGGCGATCATGAGAACCGGGGTTTGATAGGGGATCGAGGTCAACGGCGCCCGGGTCTGGGCGATCGTGCGCGCACGCTGCATGAGCTCGGCCTTGGCGGCGTGCTCGAGCACGCCCATGACCAACTCGACTGACCGTACGCCGTCAATCGAGAGGGCCGCCTCGCGCACGTCGCGCTCGATCTGGGCGCGCAAAGGACAACCCGCCGTCGTGAGGGCGACCTCGACCCGGGCGAGCCCGGACGGATCGACGTCGATCTGGCCCACCATGCCGAGTTCGACGATCGAGGCCCCGAGTTCGGGGTCGAGCACCTGGTTCAGGCGTTTTCGTAGTTCTTCGGCACTAGCCATAGGTCGACGCTACCGGGCAAATTATTAAGGGGTTCACGTTGTAAATCCTTCGCTACCATGGGACAAGGACTTTTGAAGGAGCTCGATGTCAAACGCCACGACTACGAACGTGAATCTGACCANNGTATTGGCCCTGCGCGTTGCCGTGAAGCCTGGCGGTTGCTCGGGGTTCAACTACGACATGTTCTTTGACTCGGAGTTCGCCGAGGACGACGTGCTGCGCGATTTCGCGGGCGTGAAGGTCGTCGTCGACTCCCAGAGCGCCGAACTGTTGACGGGCTCGACGCTCGACTACTCCGACACGCTCCAGGGCGCCGGGTTTCACATCACGAACCCCAACGCGACGCGCACCTGCGGCTGCGGCAACTCGTTCAGCTGAGCCACCCGTGAAACCGGTCGGTCCCTACTCGCCGTGGCGCCGCGCGGGCGATTTGGTGGTCATCTCGGGACAACTGGGCCTTCTGCCCGCACAGGATTCGCCGACCATGGTCGACGGAGGAGCCGCGGACCAATTACGCCAGGCGCTCGTGAACGCGCGTGCGGTCCTCGACGAAGCGGGCGCCACCTTTGCCCAGGTCGTCAAGGCGACCTTGTTCTTGGTGAACATGGACGACTTCGCTTCTTGTAACGAGGTCTGGGTCGAGGCGTTCGAGGCGCCACGCCCAACCCGATCGGCGGTCGCGGTCGCCGCGTTGCCCTTGGGGGCCCTCGCCGAGGTCGAGCTCTGGGCCTACGCGCCGCCTAAGTAGGCGGGTACTCGCCCGCGGCGTTGCCGAACTTGTAGCCCACTGAACGCACGGTCTGGATCAAGTGTGCGTACTCTTCACCCAATTTGGCGCGCAGGCGCCGCACGTGCACGTCGACGGTGCGCGCACCGCCGTAGTACTCGTAGCCCCACACTCGACTGAGCAGGGTCTCGCGCGTGAATACGCGGTGCGGGTTCGTTGCGAGGAAGCGCAGTAACTCGTACTCCATGTAGGTCAGGTCCATCACCCGGCCCGCGATGGACGCCTGGTAAGTCTCGAGGTTCATCGAAAGTCCGCCGTGTTCGATGCGCGGAGCGACGCTCTCGTTGCCCGCTCGCCGTAGCCGGTGGCGCAGCCGGGTCGCGAGTTCGCTCACGTCAAAGGGGCCCACCACAAAGTCGTCGAATAGGTCTTCGCGAAAGGTCAGGTCGTCGAGTTGGTAGTGGTCGAGCAGCAATATGATCGGGCCGACCCCGCGTTCACGTCCGCGTAATTGGCGACACAGGTTCATCGCTTCACTGAAAGGGAACGCTGAGGCGTTGATCACCGCGCCCGAGAAACCGTCGGTGGGTTCGAGGCTCGTGATCTCATTGAGACGGCCCGAACTGGCGACGGCGGGCGTGACTCCGGTGACGTCAAAGGCTTTGCGCACCGGCCCTTCGCACGAGGGAACACAGAGGACGACGTCGATGTTCACAGCAGTGGCAGGTACCTTTCGAGCTCGAAGGGCGTCACCTGGCCCCGGTAGGCGTCCCACTCGACACGCTTGTTGCGCAAGAACCACTCCACCTGGTGTTCGCCCAGGGTCTCGTGGAGCAGTTCGGAGTTCGCCATGAGATCCACCGCTTCGGCGAGTGACTGGGGAAGGTTGTTGACCGCGTGGTTCTCCTTGGGTAGCTCGTAATCGCCGTTCACCCCGCGCAGCCCCGCCGCCAGCACGACCGCAAAGGCGAGGTAGGGGTTGGCCGCCGGGTCCGGTGAACGGAACTCCACGCGCGTCGAGTCAATGCGACCGGGCTTGACCGAAGGGATGCGCACGAGGGCGGCGGGGTCGTAGCGGGCCCATGTCGCGCCCACCGGGGCTTCGCCACCGGGCACCAGTCTTTTGTAGGAGTTGACCCACTGGTTGGTGATCGCGGTGATCTCGGGCGCGTGGTGCACGAGTCCCGCGACGAAGCGAAGAGCCACGTCACTGAGCCCGTAGGGTCCGTCACCGATGAAGGCGTTTTCCTCGTCGCGCCAGAGTGAGAGATGGGTGTGCATCCCAGAACCCTGCACGTGGGGAAGGGGCTTGGGCATGAAGCTCGCCGCGATGCCCGACTGTCGAGCGAGTTCTTTCACCACGAGACGTACCGACATCACGGTATCGGCCATCGTCAGGGCGTCGGTGTAGCGAAGATCGATCTCGTGCTGTCCGGGCGCGGTTTCGTGTTGCGCGTGTTCGACGCCGATACCCATCTCTTCGAGCATCAANNCGCGTGGGGTCGAGGTCCTTGAAGTAGAAGAATTCGATCTCGGGAGCGACAAAGAAGGTGTAGCCCTGGGAACGCGCTCCTTCGAGCACGCGACGAAGTTGCTGGCGAGGACAACCGCTAAATGGCGTGCCGTCGATATTGACGATGTCACAAAAGACCCGCGCGACACCGGCGCCCTCTTCGTACCACGGCAGAAGCTGGAAGGTTTCGAGGTCGGGTCGCGCGAGGACGTCGGACTCTTGGATTCGCGAGAATCCGTCGATCGAGCTCCCGTCAAAGGTCATCCCTTGATCGAGGGCGTCCTCGAGTTCGGCGGGGGTGACGTGAAAGGCCTTGTGGCGCCCGAGCACGTCGGTGAACCAGAGTTGGACGAAGCGGATCCCGCGTTCCTCGACGGTTCGAAGGACGTACTGCGCTTGGCTTTGCATGGGAGACATTCTCGCACCTTCTTCGACGGACCACATCTTTCGGTCTTGAAACACAAAACCCGCCGCTCAAGCGAGCGGCGGGTTTTGCTACTGCGTCCTAGCGACGGGCAGCGGTCTTCTTTGCCGGGGCCTTCTTCGTTGTCTTCTTCGCGGCGGCCTTCTTCGCCGGGGCCTTCTTCGCGGGCGCGGCCTTCGCGGCGCCACAGATGGTCTCGACGATCACGCGCGCGACGACGTACGGGTCGGCGTTGGCGTTGGGGCGACGGTCCTCGAGGTACCCGCGCTTTTCTTTCGCGACGGCTCCTGGGATTCGAACCGACGCGCCACGGTCCGAGACGCCGTAGGAGTACTTGGAGTACGGAGCGGTCTCGTGCTCACCGGTGAGGCGGTCCTCGATGCCCACGCCGTAGGCCTTGATGTGCTTTTCCACCTCGGTGCCGAGGGCCTCGCATCCGTCGACGATGGCGTCCCAACCGCCGGGCGCGCGCATCTGCTTGGTGGAGAAGTTCGTGTGTGCACCCGCACCATTCCAGTCACCCTTGATGGGCTTCGCGTCAAAGCTGACGTCGACGTCGAACTCCTCGGCGATGCGCTTGAGCAGCCAGCGCGCGGTCCACAGTTGGTCTCCCACCGCGAGCGGGTCGAGGATGCCGACTTGGAACTCCCACTGGCCCATCATCACTTCGGCGTTCGTTCCTTCGATGCCGATGCCCGCGCGCATGCATGCGAGAGTGTGGGCTTCGACGATGTCGCGTCCGGGCATCTTCGCACCGCCCACGCCGCAATAGTAAGGACCCTGGGGTGGCGGGAAGCCTTCCTCAGGCCAACCGTAGGGCCGGCCGTCCTGAAAGAACGTGTACTCCTGTTCGATGCCGAACATCGGTTCCATGCTCGCGTACTTCTTCGCCGCTTCGGCGAGTGCGGCGCGAGTGTTGGTGACGTGTGGCGTGAAGTCGGCGTTCAACACTTCACACATCACGAGCACGTCCTTCTCACCGCGCAGCGGGTCCTTGCACTGGAACACCGGAACCAAGACGCAGTCGGAGAAGTGGCCCGTGGCCTGGTTGGTGCTCGAGCCGTCAAAGCCCCACACCGGTGGCTTCTTGCCATCGGGCACGATCTTGGTCTTGCTACGAAGGTCCCGCGTTGGTTCGGTCCCGTCCATCCAGATGTACTCAGCTTGATACGACAAGGTCGCTCCTTCAAAATGTCATCGCGTGCTCCACGCGACCTCCATAATTCTGCCCGTTCGGGCCCGTGGTGACCCCTCGTTCTGTTAACCCCGTGTGAAACGTTGGCCCCGAAAAGGGGCCGGGTGCGCCATTAGGCTTATGGCGTGCCCGTACTGCGTCTCGCCATGGCCCAAATGAACGCGGTCGTCGGCGGTTTCACCCAAAACGTTGAAACTCTCGGGCGCTTTCGTACCCAGGCGGGATCCCTCGGCGCTGATCTGGTGCTCTCACCCGAACTCTCCCTGATGGGCTATCCCCCCGAGGACTTGCTCTTGCGCGAGGGGTTCATCGCCGCGAGCAAGGCGGCCCTCGACGAACTCTGCGCCGCGACGAATCTGCCCCCAATGCTCGTTGGTACCGTCGTGGGCGAAGGCACGCGCGGCGTCGTGCTTGCCCCTTCTTCGGACGGCCGCGACGTCACGCGCGTTCTGGCGAGCCCGGGGCCCGAACACATCGCGGACGCGCTGGTCGCAATCAGTGAACAAGGCGTAATGGCGGTGGCGACCAAGCGGTTGTTACCCAACTACGACGTGTTCGACGAACTTCGCTACTTCCATCCCGGGGTCGGAAAACATACCATCATTAATGTCGAGGGCGTTGCGGTTGGATTACTAATTTGTGAAGATGTCTGGACCACCCGCGGTCCAGCCGCCGAACTCGTCGACGAGGGAGCAACCTTGATCGTGGTCGCTAACGCCTCGCCCTTCGCCAGAGGTCGTCGTGAGGACCGCGAAACAATGCTGCGCGAGCGCGCCCTCGAGGTTGGCTGTCCGATTGCGTACGTGAATTTGGTGGGGGGCCAGGATGAACTGGTCTTTGACGGTCAGAGCGTCGTCGTTGACGAGAAGGGCGACGTCATCGCGCGCGCCAGCGCGTTCAGCGAGGAGTTACTCGTCGCCGAGATCTCCGCGAAGGCGTCCTCGGCGGGCACCGTGATCGACACTCTCTACGCGCGTGACGAGTCGAGGTCGAGGCCCCTGCACGTCAATCAGGTCTCAGAACCCCTCACTGACGTCGAGGAGATCTACGAAGCACTCGTCATGGGTACGCGCGACTATCTACGCAAGAACGGCTTCAAGTCAGCGATCTTGGGCCTGTCGGGGGGCATCGACTCCTCGCTCGTCGCCACCATCGCCGTTGACGCGGTGGGGTCTCGAGCAGTTCGCGGTTTCACCATGCCGAGCCGTTACTCGTCGGATCACTCGGTCGCCGACGCGCTCGAACTCGCTAAGCGACTCGACATCGAGATCACTACGCTGCCCATCGAGGTTTCCCATCAGGCATTTAGCGAGATTCTGGCGCCCGTGCTCGAAGGCGGTCCGCAGGGTATCACCGACGAGAATCTCCAGTCGAGGATCCGCGGCGTGCTGCTCATGGCGGTGTCGAACGCCACCGGAGCGATCGTGCTCACGACGGGCAACAAGTCCGAGATGGCGACGGGTTATTCCACGCTTTACGGCGACTCCGCGGGGGGCTTTGCCGTCATCAAGGACGTGCCCAAGACACTCGTCTACGAATTGTGTCGTTATCGCAACGGGGTCGCCCTCGAAGTGGGTGACCCCGAACCGATTCCCTTGTCGGTGCTCGAAAAGGCTCCTTCGGCCGAACTGCGTCCCGACCAGCGTGACGACCAGTCGCTGCCCGCCTACGAGCATCTCGACCCGTTGCTCGAGCAGTACGTCGAAGGTGACGCCACCGCCGAAGAGATGATTGCCAGTGGTCACGACCCCGAGCTCGTGTTGCGCATTGCGCTCCTCGTGGACATGAGTGAGTACAAACGCCGACAGATGCCTCCCGGGGTTCGCATCTCGAAGAAGGCCTTTGGACGGGACCGTCGCATGCCGATCACGAATGCGTTTCGCACCGGCCCATGACGAGCGACCGCGACGTCGCTGCGCATCTGGCGAACTGTTTTGACGCGACGTACCGCGCGCTGGGCGAACTCGCGCCGCTCATGGGTTTCGATCCCTGTGTCGTGTGCGCGCACGAGATGAGCCGGTCTTTTGGAGAGGTCGCGCTCGTACTTCGCGAGTACACGGGTCTCGACCCTTCGCCACTCGCGATCATTGACGCGGTCTTGCGCCGCTCGTGGTCCGAGGACCCGTCAGGTACTCTCACGCTCTATGCTCTCGCGATCGTCGTGGGTCCGCGGCTGCTCGTCTCGTTGCGTGACGCGCTCGAAGCCACGAGCGATGACGTGGCCCGGGCGGTCTTTAGCGAGGCCCAGATGGTCACCGTGGGCCAGGTCCGCCGGGTGGTCGGCCTCGACCCGTCGGGGACGACACTTGAGGAATCGCGGTGGAACCAGGCCGCCCAGGACCTGGTCGCCATGGTGGAATCTGACGGAAACGCTGATTCTTTCGGTATTTCCCGGTAGGTTGCGTACCTCCGTATAACTAGTAATGCAGGAAATATACGGGCCGAATTAGGAGAAATATGGCAAAAGACCGCGTCGACCGCGACGACGAAGACCTCGTTCGTCTCTACCTCTCAGATATTGGTCAGTACACCCTGCTCACCAAGGACGACGAAGTGCACTTGGCCCAGACCATTGAAGAGGGCCGCGAAGCCGAGGCCGAACTCGACGCCGCCGAAGCCGACAAGAAGATCAAACTCACCCCGAGCAAGAAGTTGGCCCTCAAGCGCACCGTGCACCGTGGTGACCAGGCGGAACGTGACTTCGTCCAGTCCAACCTTCGACTCGTGGTCTCTATTGCGAAGAAGTATCAGGCTTCGGGCCTTCCGCTGCTCGACCTGATCCAAGAGGGCAACCTCGGACTGATGCACGCCGTCGAGAAGTTCGACTGGCGCAAAGGTTTTAAGTTCTCGACCTACGCCACCTGGTGGATCCGTCAGGCGATCACGCGCGGCATCGCCAATACCGGACGCACGATCCGTCTCCCGGTGCACGCCGGTGACACGCTCGCGCGCGTCCAGAAGGCGCAGTCACGACTCGAGTTGAAGTTCGGGCGCCCGCCGACGATCAAGGAACTCTGTGACGAGTGCGAGATGCCCGAGGACAAGTTGATCGAGGCCTTGCGTTTTCGTTCCGAACCGATCTCACTCTCAGAGCCCCTGCGCGAGGACGGCGACGCCGAACTCGGTGACGTGGTCGAGGACCGTTCGGCGGAGTCGCCCTTTGACGTCGCGGCGGTGAAGATGATGCCCGCGGCGATCGAGAAGCTGTTACAGCCCCTCGACGAGCGCGAACAGAAGATTCTTCGCATGCGCTTCGGTCTCGACGGGGCCGGAGAGATCCGAACGCTCGAAGACGTAGGTGCCGAGATGAACCTCACGCGAGAACGTATCCGCCAGATCGAGGCGCGCGCGATGAGCAAACTTCGTCACCCTTCGTCCGACACCGGCGCGCGGGACCTGCTGACCCTTTAGCTTCGGTGCATTCGTGCTCGGCCAAGGACGGCCGCGACACTGATGACCATGGCGCTGATGATGAATGGCGTGTGCGACCGAGAACGGTCGTGGGCCCGTACCGGATGGTTGAAACTGAGGATGGGCCACGCCTGGTCGTGGGCGACCTTGGCTAGTTGACGATCGGGATTCACCGCGAAGGCGTGACCCACCGCCTGAAGCATGGGGACGTCGGTTTCGGAGTCCGAATAGGCGAAACATTCTCCCGGGTCGATACCGCGCTGCTCGCACAGTTCACGGACCGCCACGGCTTTGTTCTCCCCCTGGGCGAAGAACAGCATGTTGCCAGTGAACTTGCCCTCTTCGTCGATCTCAGCGCGAGACGATATCGCCCCGGTGATGCCGAGTAACTCAGCGAAGGGGTCGACGATCTCGGCGGGCGCCATGCTCACGAGCCAGACCTCGTCTCCTTCGGCGAGGTGGTGGTCGATGAGCTCAAGGGCCTCGTCGTAGATGAGCGGTTCAATGACGTCGTTGATGGTCTCAGCGACGAGGGCCCGCACTTCGTCGTGGTCCCAGCCCTTGGTCACCTTCAGCACCGATTCTCGGATCTTGTTCAATTTCTCGTCGTTCGCGCCGAATCGCATGAACAACAGATGACTGAACACGCCCCAGACGAGTGTCCTACGACGCAGCATGCCCCGGGCGTGTAGTTCGGGACCGAGTGCGACGAGAGAGGATTTCGCGATGACGGTCTTGTCAAGGTCGAAGAAGGCAGCACGCACAACTCAATGTTAGGTCGCTGACTTCACAAGTTGATTGCGGTGGGGTGAAGGTTTAGCCAATGAACGCAGCAGAACACTCGTGCGCAGCGTCTTCACGAGCGATCAAGATCACGTGGTCGTGCTCAACGAAATGCATCGACGGCGAGGGAACCATGGGCTGGTCGCTTCGAACGACGGCGACGACCCGAACGGTGTCGGGAAGTCGAAGTTCGTCGAGCGTGAGGTCCCCGACGATCGCGGGTGCGCTGGCGGCGAGCGTGACTTCGATGAGTCGCATTCGACCTTGAGCGAGGTCCATCAGGTTGATGATCGACCCGACCTCGACTGCTTCGTCGACAAGCGAAGTGATAAGGGCCGGAGTCGACACCGAGATGTCGACGCCCCACGTCTCGTTAAACAACCATTCGTTGCGAGAGTTGTTGATGCGCGCGATGACGCGCGGCACGCCGAACTCCTGCTTGGACAACCAACTGATGACCAGATTGTCCTCGTCGTCGCCGGTCGCCGCGATGACGACGTCGACGTTACGCAAGTCCGCCGCAGAAAGGCTCGCGTACTCACACGCGTCAGCGGCCATGACGTTCACGCCCGGCAGCAAGGACTTCAATTTCTCGGCGGTGGCGCTCATGTGTTCGAGCAACGTCACGTCGTGGTGTCGGTCCACGAGGTCGAGCGAGATCGCCGTGCCCACCGAACCGCCTCCGGCGACGACGACTCTCACGGTAGGTCGCCATGAAGCAGGTGGTGCAGGTCGTGGATGCCCTGGGGAGTGACCAGAAATTCAAGCACGTCGTCCTCTTGGGCGAAAAGTTCGCTGATGTCCACGCGTCCCTGACCCCCGCGCACCATTCCGACGACCCGTACAGTGTCGCCTACGTTGAATTGGTGGATCTGACGTCCCGCGAGGGCGTCGGGTACGACGCGTTCGACCAAGTGCAGCGATCCTGCGCCGTTGGTCCATTCGATTGACTCGTCGTTGGGGATCATCCAGCGTTTGACTTGTTGGGTCGTCCACAACGACGTCGCGACGGTGGGAATGCCGAGCTTCATGTAGATATCGGCGCGTTGCGGGTCGTAGATGCGCGCGACGACATTCTTGATGCCGTAGTTGTCGCGGGCAATGCGCGCGCAGAGAATATTGGTGTTGTCACCTCGGGTCACTGCGGCTAACGCGTCGGCCTGGGACGCTTCGGCTTTGGCCAGGATGTCGCGATCGAATCCCGAGCCCAACAAGGACTGTCCGTTGAAACGGATCAAGCGTCGAAACGCATCCTTGTTCTTGTCAATGATGACCACCGAGTGGCCTTCGTCAGATAACTGCATCGCGAGCTCTGAGCCAACGCGACCACAGCCGACGACAACGATATGCACTCAGTCATCTGACCACACTTGTCAGTAAGAGTGCAAGTATCGGTGCAGTGACGGGCAGTCGCTTAAAGTGAAACTCGTGTCAGAAGCCGACAAGCAGATAGCCAAAAGCAGTCCGGTACTGACCTCACACGCAAATGTTTCGACGGTGTACCCCGAATCGTTGGGCTATCGACTTAAGAAGTTCTTCCTCGGCAAGCCATTCGTAACTGAGCAATTGAGCGGCGAGCGCCTTAATCGATTCATTGCGTTAGGCGTCTTGGCGCCCGACTGCATCTCCTCATCGGCGTACGGGACCGAAGAGATCCTTACGCAGATGACGCCACTCATCGGCCTCGCTGCGTTCGCCCTCGTCGTGCCCATCATGTTCGTGATCATCGGTGTCTTGTTCTTCGTGACGACGTCCTACCTCGACGTGATCAAGTACTACACAACCGCCGGCGGAAGTTACGTCGTGGCGAGAGAGAACTTCGGCCCACGGATCGCCCAAATCGCCGCAGTGGCGTTATTGATCGACTACACGGTGACGGTCGCTGTGCAATGTTCGGCCGGCACCGCGGCCCTCGCGAGCGCGTTCCCCGCCTTTGGTCGTTACTCCGTCATCATCACCGTGGGCATCGTGCTCATTCTCATCTACGGGAACTTGCGCGGTTTAAAAGAAGCGGGGAGCTACTTCGCCTTCCCGACGTATTTCTACGTGACGATGCTCAGTCTCACCATCATCACCGGGTACGTGAAGAAGGCCACTGGGTCGCTGCACCATCTAGCCCAACCCGCCAACAACCTGCTCGTCGGTCACCACCTGGGCCAAAAGGGCACGGGCATCTTGATGGGCCTGGCCTTTCTCACCCTGCTGCGTGCTTACGCGAACGGAGGTTCGTCGCTCACCGGACTCGAGGCGATCTCTAACGGCGTGGCGAGCTTTCGACGGCCCGAGTGGCGCAATGCGCGTAAGACCCTGGTGCTGATGTCGTCGATCCTCGCGTTCTTGCTCGTGGGAACGACCCTGCTCGCATCCTGGACGCACGCGCTACCTCGTTTCAGTGGTTACCCGACCGTGGTGGCCCAAGAAGTGCGAGCGGTCTTTGGTAACAGCGGCATCGGCTCGACCATTTATTACCTGGTGATCCTTTCGGTCATTCTCATCCTCTACACGGGGGGCAACACCTCGTTCAACGGTTTCCCATTTCTCGCGAACTACGTCGCGAGCGACCGTTACCTGCCGCGCCAACTCACCAAGCGCGGTCACCGCTTGGCCTTCTCCAACGGCATCCTGGTGCTTGGAGTCGTGTCGCTCTCGCTCATCATCATCTTCAAGGCGCAGGTCAACTCCCTGATCGCCCTCTACGCCATCGGGGTCTTCACGGGCTTCACCATGGCCGGCGCGGGCATGGTTGCCCGACACCTACGCGAACGCACGGGCAAATGGCGCTGGGGGGTGGTCGTGAACGGGACCTCGGCCACGGTGACCGCACTCGTGGTGCTCATTTTCGTCGTGGCCAAATTCACCGAGGGTGCCTGGATCATCGTGATCGTGGGACCGCTTATGTATATGGCGTTAATCCGCTTTAACAAGCAGTACGAGCGCGAGGTCCAGGCCTTTGAGGCGAGCGCCACCGAAGAGAAGATGAACATCCGCACCAACCGGGTCGTCGTCTTCGTTGACTACTACGACCTGGCGACCGAACGAGCCCTGCAGTACTGCAACACGCTCAACGCCTACTCCACCCGGGCGGTTCATTTCGATATCGACCCGCTCGTCACGAAGCGCCTGGAGAATCGCTGGGGCGCACCGGGCACCGCGTCTGCGAGCATCGGTCTCGAAATCGTTGAGTGTGAGGACCGACGCCTCGATCGCGCGGCGCTCGAACTCGTCGCGGACGTCGTGCGCGACCCGGACGTGTTCTGCATGGTGATATTGCCACGAAAGGGTTTCGTCTCGCGGCTCCAGAGACTCCTGCACGACCGGACCGCGGATGCGATCGCGGGTGCGGTCATGCACGTGCCACGTACGGCGGCGACGATTATTCCCTATCGATCTGGTCGCACGCGTCTCGCCCAGGGCGATATCCACGAAGCGCCGATCAGTGACGTAGTCGTGCGCGGCGGCGTGCGCGAGGAATCGCATCTCGAGGCGGACGTGAAACTGGCGCAGCGTTCGGGCGACGCCGATCCGATCGGTGGGCTGCACGAGCGAGAGTTCGCCGAGATCGCCGGCCGAGTGCGTGCGATGACGATCACCCGCGAACGTGGAACCAATGAACTTCGTTGCGTGATTGCCGACAACACGGGTTCGGTGACCCTCGTCTTCCAGGGTAGATCGAGCGTTCCAGGAATCGAACGAGGTACGCGACTGCTGGTGCGCGGAACGGTGACGTCGCTTCGCCGAGAAGCGGTCATCCTCAATCCCCAGTACGAGATCGTCGCTGCTCCCCAGGGTGACGAATAACTCGCGTTTAGAATGTTTTATCAACGCACAACTGGTGTTTCGACCATTTCGTGACGTCGCTCGCGAGAGCATGGCGCGCTTGGGGTCCGAGACCTGTCTATCTTGTTAATCAAAAGAGTCGACGGTTGTGTGACGTAGCAGAGGTCGAGAGGAGGTGAGCATGGCGCGTGCGTTAGTCATTGTTGAGTCAGTCGCGAAGGCAACGCGTATTCAAGGCATGCTCGGTGACGATTACATCGTCAAGCCTTCGGTGGGTCACATTCGGGACCTTCCCCAGAGCGCAGCGGACATCCCCGCGTCGGTAAAGGGTGAGAAGTGGGCTCGGCTGGGCATCAACGTCGACGACCACTTCAAGCCCGTCTACGTGGTGTCGAGCGACCGAAAGAAGATCGTCGCTGAATTAAAGGCGGCGCTCAAGGAGGTGGACGAGCTCTACCTCGCCACCGACGAAGACCGTGAGGGGGAAGCCATTGCTTGGCACCTGCGCGAGGTCCTCAATCCCAAGGTGCCCGTCAAGCGGATGGTCTTTCACGAGATCACGCCGGGCGCCATCGCCAAGGCGGTGAGCGAGACCCGCGACCTGGACCTTCGCCTGGTTGACGCCCAAGAGGGCCGGCGCTTCCTCGACCGTTTGGTCGGTTACGAGGTTTCGCCCGTACTCTGGCGGGCCGTTGACAAGGCGCGCTCGGCCGGACGGGTCCAGTCGGTCGCCATTCGCCTGGTCTGTGAGCGCGAGCGCGAGCGGATGGCTTTTCGATCGGCGACGTGGTTTGACGTGAGCGCGGTCCTGACGGCTAAGAGCGCTGACTTCGAGGCGACCCTCGAATCCGTGAACGGGCTCACCCTCGCCACGGGCAAGAACTTCGACGCCTTGGGTCAACTCGACCACAAGGTCTCGGTCGAGGTATTGAGCGATGGCGCCGCCACCTCGATCGCTGAGCAACTGGTTGGCACTGACGTACGCATTGTCTCTATCGCGTCCACTCCACGTACCCAGCGTCCCCAGCCGCCGTTCATGACCTCGTCGATGCAGATCGAAGCGCGTCGAAAGCTCCGTTTCGCCCCCGAACGCACCATGCGAGCGGATCAACGTCTTTACGAGCAGGGTTGGATCACCTATATGCGCACCGACTCGACCACC
>PKZO01000047.1 GCA_003133125.1 Acidimicrobiaceae bacterium
GACGAGATCGCCATGATCAAGTACTACGGGGCGGCGGTGCTGCACAACGTGGTCGATCGCGCGCTTCAGACCTACGGCTCGCTGGGCTATTCGTCGGACATGCCCTTAGAGGCGATGTACCGTGCGGCGAGGGCGGCACGAATCTACGACGGGCCCGACGAAGTACATCGTCAGACCGTGGCACGTCACGCACTCAAGCGTTACGAACCCAGTGAGATTCCAACCGACCACATTCCTACGCGTGCCGTCGCGGCGCGAGAGAAATTCGCCGCGATGCTGGAGTTCCTCGAGGCCGAAAAGGTCTAACGAGGCGCGAGTCCCTCGATCGCCTCTGTGAGGTCGACGCCGAAGGGGACGATGGCGAGTGTGGGAATCTGCACTCCGGCGTCAACGTAACGCGCCACGTGTTCACGGCACGCAGCGTAGGAACCGTGAATGATCAGTTCGTCAACGACCGAGTCCGGTATGACTTCGTTGGCGAGCTTTCGGTTCCCCTCATTCCACGCGTCCCACATGGGTTGGAGCAGCTCGCCTCGTCCGAGCCACCGATGGAATTCTGCGTACGTGGCGACGGTCAAATACGACGAGATCATTCGCCGCCCGATGAAACGTGCGGTGTCGACGTCCTCGGTGGGGATCACGAAGAGTCTCGCCGCGATGATCTTGCCTTCGCCAACTTCGCGGGCGCACTGGGCGACGTCGCTGGCGGCGAGCCAGTTGAGTATCGCGCCGTCGGCTTCTCTGCCCGCGAGGCGCAGCATGCCCTGGCGAAGGGCGCCGAGCAGGATTGGCGGGCGCACGAGCACGGGCCGTGAGAGCTTGAAGCCGTGCACTTCGAAGGTGTCAAAGACGTCGTCGATCTTCTCACCGTCCAAGGCGCGTTTCACGAAGCGCAGGACGTCACGGGTCTTGGCGAAGGGCTCTTCGTAACTGATGCCGTTCCACAGTTCCACGACGGGCAGGCTCGAAGCACCCAGTCCGAGCGTGAACCGTCCCTGTGCGACCTCGGCGAGTGCGGCGACGCTCATGGCGAGCAGTCCCGGGCCACGGGTGTAGACCGGGGTCACCGCGACCCCCACGTTGAGGCGTGCCTCCCAGGCGGCACAGAGAGTAAGGGGCGTGAAGCCATCGGCCCCGTCGACCTCGGCGGACCACACGTCGGTGTAACCGAGGTCGGCGAGTCGGTGAAACCAGTCCCTGTGCTCAGGCAGCGAGACGCCGTCGAAGGGAACGGTTATGCCGTAGTGAGAAGTCATGGTTTCAGTGTTCCAGATAGTCGGGTAGTTCGTTGGCTAGCGCAGGTAGTCACCCTCGTGGGGCGCCGGTGCTGCCAGGCCGCGACGCTCGATGTCGTGCTCCCAGCGTTCGACGAGGGTTTCGAGGACCTTAACCCGTGCGAAGTGTTTATCCTCGGCGGCGATGAGGTCCCAATGGGCGTGTGCGCGGTCCGTCCAGTCGAGCATGTCGTTGATGGCCTTGAGATACGCGGGGCGCTGTGCACGGTTGCGCCAGTCCTCGGGGGTGAGTTTCCACTGCTTGAGGGGGTTGTTCGCCCGATCGTTGAATCGTCGCAGTTGCTCGGCGTCTGAGATGTGCAGCCAGAATTTTACGATCGTGACGCCATCAAAGACGAGCATGTCCTCGAAGTCGACGATTTCTTTGGCGGACTGTCTGACCGCGTCTTTGTCGATGAGACCGTCGACGCGTTCGACGAGCAGTCGCCCGTACCAAGAACGGTCATAAATGGTCATGTCGCCGCGTCCCGGCAGCGACTCCTGAAATCGCCATAGGAAGTGGTGGCGCAGTTCTTCGTCGGTCGGAGGGCCGACGGGTACCACGCGCACGTGACGAGGGTCCAGACCGTTGGTCAGACGGCGAATCGCGCCGCCCTTGCCGGCGGCGTCAAAGCCCTCGAAAAGCACGATCAGTCCCGGGCCTTTGGTCGTCGAGCCCAACAATCCACCACAGAAGAGGCGCAGTTGGGTCAAGCGATGCTGGGCCCGGAGGATTCGCTTCTCGGACTCGTCGTGGGTGAGCGACTGGGTGAGGTCGAGGGTGTCGAGTCGATTGGCCATCGAGGTCACCGTACCCCAACACGCGTTCGTAATTGGAAAATATCTAGTTCTTGGCGGCGTGTTTGCCGACACGTCGCCATCGCCGCTTCGACGGGGGCAATCTCCCGAAGATCCACGAACCGACGAGGAACAATGCGGCGAGGAACGCCACGAGCAACGAGTCTTTCTCGTGCGGTGGCGTAAATGTGTAGGTCACGCTCGAGGTGCCTGCGGGCACTGGTATTGATTGGTAGGCGCCACCCCGTGTCGAAATCGTTACCTCGTGACCGTTCACGTACGCACGCCAACCGTTCATTTGTAATTCGGTGCGAATGAGCGTGCTCGGACCCTTGGGACAGGTCACGGTCGCGGCGGCGGGATTGGTGCTCGTAACGGTGCAGGTCGAGGAGGTGGTGGAGAAGAAGGGACGGGGATTGGGCATCTCATAGATTGTCGCGATGCCCTCAGCGTCTTCAAAGACCTCCTTTACCCCAAGTTTCGTAAGCGAAGGCAGGATAGGTACGGATGCCGGAATGAGCAGGTACTTTACGGACGCGTCTTCGTACGCCTTGAAGTGGTGGGCGAGCTCGGCCATCTGGCGCGTCATTCCGGTCACGCCGTCGTGAATGACGAACTGTTCGGGTGGGGTGAGACCGGGAAAGAGTTGAGTCTGAATTAATTTCGAGAACTTACTCGGGAAAGGAAGATCAATCGCGCTGAGCGAGTTGAGACCGTATTCGGTTGCCCAGTTGGGGTTCAAGATGGCGAAGTCGAGAAAACGATACTCTCCCTCGTTCTCTTGGAGGAACGAGATCGGCGCGGTATCGACGGTGATCTGCTTTGCCGCTTCGGTGGTGGGAACGATGAACCAGAGCAGCGCCTCACCGACGACGATGAGCGTCACCAGTATTACGGCAAACTTCTTCGTTGAGAAGAAACCGATGACGACGAGTGCAAAAATGGCTAGAAATGGTATGGCGTGAATCGCCATGAGGAAGAGATGAGCTTTGTGACTCTGGACGATGCCCTTGTTGAGTGATCTCGCCTCGTAGACAGCCCAGATCAGCAGTAGCAGTGCGATCAGGTTCGCCAAGTTGAAGATCCTCTTGGCGCGTGGACTGGTGGCGAAGTCCCAGATCCCGAATACGGCGAGTGTGATCACCGCGAGTTCGCAGCTCGGCATGAGATAGCGCGACAAAGCGGCGTTCTTCACCTCAGGTATCAGGTCGAAGACCTGGTGTATATAAAGGAGGTTGAACATGCTGAGCGTTCCCAGAAGGGCCCAGACCCCGAGGAATATCCGAAGTGGGCGGTGTTGGGCTCCGAAGAGTCCGAGTATCGCCAGGGCTATGGCACTGGCGCCGAAGTAGCCGCCGATCCCGCCCCAGAAACCGAGCGTATTGGCGTTGGCGAAGATGCCACCGTATATATAGGGGTCGATGAGCATCGAAGCCGTGTGATGGGGCAGGCTGACGAGGCTGGCGGCGCCTCCGGTGTGGCGACCGACGTAGGCGGCCTTGAGATAGTCGTCGAAGGGCACCAGAACCGGTAGCGAGAGTATGGCGCCGACCACTCCCGCGAGCCCGACCCGGCGTGCCGCGACGAGCCGTACCGAGCGCTCAAGCGCGAAGAACCGCACGATGGCCCAACCGAGACAGAAGAGGCCGTCCAAGTACGCGACCTCAGGAAAGCCGGCGTAGAGCGAAAGCGCGATCGCCAGTGCGGCGACGTACCAGCCCTTGCGTGGTCCTCCTTTCGTCGAGGCGTCGTAGATCATCTCGATGCCCAGTATGAGCATGGGCAAGAAAGCGACCGGATTGAGTACGGCGTTGCCGAGCCACGCGTACGTGCCGTTCAGCGCGAACAATAAACCAGCGACGGTCGCGAAGAAGACCGGCATCGAAAGACGACGTGCCAAGAAATACGTAGAGAAACCCGCGATGAGCTCGAGAGAAATGTGGAACCATAGGAGCCCGCTCGGCAGCGCGAAGAGCAACGTGAGTGGCAAGAATGCGGCAGATTGCATTTCACCGAGTAACGGTGAACCGAGGCCCTCGAAGTAATTCCAAAAAGGAAAATGCCCGTGCAGCAGGTCCTCGGCGGCGAGGTGTCCGAGTGGCTGCGTGATGTAGCCGGTGTTGGGGTCTATGGCGGGTCGACCGCACGAGACATGGCACAGGATGTGTGAGATGCCAGCCGTCCACGAGATTGGGTTGATGAGCGAAAAGCCCGTGAGGAATAGAACGTTGGCGAAACAGACAACGAGGAAGATGACGATGAGCGGTGTCGTCGAGGCCGGAAGTCTTCGATAGGTGGTGACGAGTCTCGTCCAGGCCGATGGCACCACTTCAGGTTACAAGAGTCTCGCCAAGCGGCTCGGCGATAGCCGTCGTCAGCGGTGTCGGTAATAGACCGTTTCGCCAAGTAGAAGAAGTGACTCAGGAAAGTAGGGGTCGCGAAGCGAACCAAAGACATCCCAGCGGCGGATAAAGCGATTCCGGTCAACCAACGGATCGAGAGTTCCCCGCGATGAACTCACGTGGTGGAACAGCTGGACATCGGGTGTGTAGACAACGTTCCTGCCGTCATCTTGACTCCGCAGGCATATGTCGACGTCATTCATGGTCACTTTAAGTAGTTCGTCCATGCCGCCGAGTGATTCCCAGAGTTCGCGGCGAACCATCTGAACCGCGCCCGTCACGGCGGCCACGTCGCGAATCGCGGTGCTGAACTGGTCGACGTGGGGATAGTTCGAATCGATCCGCAGGTGCTGAGGATAGGGGGCGATAACGATGCTGTCGTGTTCGTGACGTCCATCTTGATCGAGTAGACAGGCACCCACGATGCTTACATCGGGAAGCGAAGCGAGACCGACCATTTTCTCAAGCCAGTCAGGGGTAACCAAGATGGTGTCGTTGTTGAGCGTGACGACGTAGTCTGCGCTCGAGTGCTTGATTCCACGATTGACGATGTAGGCGTAGTTGAAGGGCCCGGGACAAGGAACTACGCGATACTTTGTCGCGGCAAAGTACTCGAGTGAAGCTGGCTCGATTGAGTCGTTGTCGAGAAGGATGATGTCGAAGTTCTCATACGTCGTCTTCTGTTCGACAGCCTCGATGCACCGGCGAACGAGATCAATACGATCGCGCGTAGGGATAATGATGTCGATGGAAGGCAATGGCGAAGGTGGTGCGAGTTGCCAGTCGACCGACGAACCGAACTGGCCGGGGGAGACCGTACCTTCCCAGCCGCGCCTGAGCAGTGCGGACTTCACGACTGAGAGCGAATCGCTGCTGATGTGGGAGCCATCAAAACTGATTGCCGGTCTGCCCGCGATGAGGACCTTGGCGACATGGCGGAATCGGGCTCCGCGTTCGACGAGGCGCAAGTAAATGTCGTGCTCGAAAGCCCAACCGGCCTCAGTTTGAATTGAGCCAAGCGATCGTAACGTGGCCACTCGCAAGAGTGCTGGGCGACCGACGCAGTTATAACTGAGCAACGTATGCGGTCCAACGGCGGAACTCTTGAGCAGTGGCGAGCGTGGATCAGTACCGGACTCGTCGGCGAAGACCACGTCGTCGGTGTCCTCGGCGGCCGCGCGAAGCGTGATTGCCGCTTCAGCTAGATCGGGTTCGGGAACCGATTCGTCGACAATGAAGAGCCAGGTGGCACCGGTGCTGTTGATGACGTCGTTGAGTGCGACGATTATCTCGTGGGCGTTCGACGTCGACTCGCTCATAGTGAAGCTTTCAACGTCGTGGGGAGAGACGAACGCGACGCCGTCGTCATGCTTGGCGTTCGTTGGCGGTCGGTAGTTGTGAGGGAAGTAGACCGGTTTTTCTGCTGGTCGTTCTATCGAGGCGACGGGAGCCTGTTTTCGAAGCCGTCGCTTGAGTTGCAAGAGTGGTCTGCCAAAGAACCTGGCAACCTTGTAGCGAATAGTGTCTTCACCCAACATTCGTCCGACGACACGCTGGAACAGATTCCCTTGGACTAGCCGAATGCTCCCGTGAAATGTCGACCACCGGTGTTTGATGTCACGATCAGAAAGTATTTCGGCTTCATTCGAGTCGAAGCGTGGGAAGGAGGGCACGTTGTATATCTTTCGTTTACGAGGTCACAAGGAGCATACGAACAATGTCCAGCCAAATTTACTTGAGTGCACGGTCGTGCTTTGCGCAATCCGAGAGCGTGCGACTTCCGGGGCTTTTCTAAGACTCATCAGTTAAAGGAGGACTGAAGGGGCGAGCAGTTTGACAATTCGATGACGTTTGGCTCGTACGTGCTGATTCTGCAAAGTCAGGTGACACTATGGAATTATGCAATTCCGTTTCCTGGTACGTGCGCTCGCCCCCGTGGCCCTTCTGGGTTCGCTTTTGATTTCGGGACAAGTTGCGTCGCCAGCCTCGGCGAGTGCTTTGCCTTCGTGTGAGGCGCATTATTTTTCCGCGATCTCGACGGTTAGTGATCGACCCGGTGGCACGACGGTGCGCTTGGTCTTTACGAGCTCGCACTTTCCCACCTGTCAGTGGTCCAGCGCCACGAGCTACCAGTTCGCGAGTTCCTCTGGGGTCGCGTTCGGCGCCAAGGTCTCGCTCGCGAATACCAAGGGTCTTGCCGTGCCCCAGCAACCCTGGTTGGTGAACGATACGTTCCAGGTCACTCAGAAGTTGGAGACCGAGGAGGGCGTCCAATGTTCTCAAGAACAGGCGTCGAATGTTCAAGTCACGGGACCGCGGGGTGGACGACTTCTGGTAAGGCTGCCCGAGTCGATCGGAGTCTGTGTGGGCGGCGTGACGAAATGGACTTCAATGTCGTCGCTCTCTTTCCCTAAGCCCTCGGAGTGCACTGCGGCTCAGTTGAGGTTGGGTGTGGGTCAGTCGGACGGAACCGCGGGAACCATCTTCTATCCACTCGTCGTTACGAATGTGGGCGGCCACGCGTGCGTTATTTCGGGCACGCCGTCAGTGCAACCTACGACCGGCGCACTTGCTGGTGTCGCTCACATTCTCGTCGGACTCGCGGCAACGTTACGTGNNCTGTCCGTGGGAATAAACGGCGTGCAGGGCGCAACAAGTTGGTGGGTGCCGCTTTCGGGTACGACGTGCACCAAACTTGCCAGCACAAATATCTCAGGACTTGTACCAGGAACTACGGGCATTGCCCCTCAGTAGTTCTCTCTAGCCCCTTGCAAACAATGGACAATCAACCGGTCTAAATGGTCGGTCGGGTTGATGGACGCCCTTTCGTCGCGCCCATGTTACATTTCGTTACTTAATAAACCACTACTGAGGTGATAACCACAAGAAAGAGGCAGTCGTGACTGACGCATTGGATGTAGAGGCGGGAGATCAACACGAGCACGCGTTGCGTTCGGGGGTTCTCGGTCTCTTCGACTCGGTGGTCATGGGTATTGCGGGTGTTGCACCCGGTTACTCAATTGCTGCGTCAACTGCGGTCCTATTCGGAGCCGTCGCGTTGGGCGGCGCCGCAGCACTTCTCTATTGCGGCATCGCGATGTTCGGCATCGTCTTCGCTTTCAGTTATCTCGGTCGTGTCGAGCCCAAGGCCGGCGCGAGTTACTCGTGGGTGCGTCGAGCTCTGCATCCGTTCTTTGGCTACATGTCGGGCTGGGCGCTCATTGTCTCGGCACTGATTTTCATGGTGGCCGCGACATTGCCCGTAGGGGCGAACCTCCTGGGGCTCTTTTCGACGTCGGCAGCGAACAACAAGGGAGCGGTGACGATCGTAGGAGCGGTGTTCTTCTTACTCATGGTGGCGGCGGTCGCGGTGGGCGTTACGGTCACCGTGGTCGTACAAATCATCATGTCGTCGATTGAAATTACCTTGCTCATTCTGTTCGCCTTGCTCGCTATCTTCCACGGCCAACACGTGCACACCTTCTCGTGGCACTGGTTCGCCCCTTCGGTGTTTCACGGTGCGAACGGGTTCTTCGCGGGAGCACTCGTGGCGGCCTTTTATTACTGGGGCTGGGATGTCACCGCGAACCTGAATGAGGAGACGAAGGGTGCGACCAAGACGCCGGGTCTGGGTGGCATTATCGGAATGGTTTTCGTCTTCATTCTCTTTGAAGTNNATCGTCGTTGCGGTCGTGCTCTCGACTGTCGCGACTCTGGAGACGACCCTGATCCAAGTCACTCGAACGATGTTCGCGATGGGACGCGACAACACGTTACCCAAGGCCCTCGGTCACATCCACCGCAAGTTCAAGACGCCCATTGTCGCCACTGCCTGCGTGACGGTCTTCTCGCTGGCGCTTTTCGTGGGCTCACAGTTTGTCGGCTCGATTGACTCAATTCTTTCCGACGGCATCAACGCAATCGGGCTTCAGATTTGCATCTACTACAGCCTCGCGGGACTGGCGGTCGTCATGCTGTACCGTAAGCAGTTGCTGCTCTCAGTGACGAATTTTGTTTTCATGGGACTTTGGCCGCTGGTCGGTGCGGTCTTCATGATCGTGATGTTCATCAAGACGATTCCTGAACTCAACTCGACCACTTTGTGGGTAGGTCTCGGCGCCATGGCCCTCGGACTGATCCCGATGGCTATCTACTGGATAAAGGGCAATCCTTACTTCGATATGCCTTCAAAAGAGGACCGAATTGCGGTGCTGATGGAGTTCGAACAAAACCTCTGATTCGTTGATTGCTTGACAGACCCGGCTCGCTAGAGAAATCGACGGGCCGGGTTTGTCGTCTCCACGCCTGGTTCTCAAGGCGGTAAGTTCGAGGTGTAGGCGAATGGAGGTCGACGTGGACAACGGTGTGGAAATCGCAGGAGTAGGCGGTGGCGAAGTTGCTAGGTCTGTCATGGGACCCCGACGTCTCATCCCCTTCATCCTCGTGATCGTGCTCACGCTGGCGGCGGCTCTGACGGCCGTGCTCTCAGCGAGTTCGCCCGCGAGTGGCTCGACCGCGGTACGCGCGGCCCTGGACTCGATGATGGAGGCGAAGTCGGTGACTTTCGCGCTAAACGTGAACCTGGCGGGTGCGCAGTCAGCCAAAGCATCAGTGAACGGCAGTTGTGCGACCGGACCAGTGTGCCAAGTCACTTTCAGCGGCACGAGCGGTGCGTCGAGCCTCGCTGAGTCCCAGGTCGTCGTCGTTAACGGCATGATGTACATGGAACTGGGAGCCCCGCTCGCCAGTCAACTGCCCACCCCCTGGATCTCAGAGCCGCTCAAGGCATCGGGTACCCAACAGTCGACGAAGTTCGCTGGAACGAGCAACCTTTCTTCGGTTCTCGCGGGACTCGCCAAGGTCGGCGACACGGTGACTGATGACGGTGCGGTGACGTTGAACGGCCAAGTCACGCAGGAGTACACGGTGTCGGCGAGTCAAACAACCGAACAGCAACAGTTTGAAGCAGTGTTAAAGGCGTTGCCAACGGCAGACTCGAGTGTGCTGGGCGCGGTATCGGTGGGCGGCTTTAACGTGAACATCTACATCGGCGCCAACGGCAAAATCGCTGAAGTGGACCTCAGTACCTCGGTGACGACCGCTCAAGGTTCTGAAAGCCTGTCTCTCACCTTGGCCCTTTCGGGTTACGGACGGCCAGTGAACGTGACCGCGCCACCGGCGAATCAGGTGACGCCGCTCTCATCTGCACTTACGGGTTCGACTTTGGGACTCTAGGTCTCGTTTTTAGGTAGCCAGTGGAAGGTGAAGCGGCACACTAGGGCGGCCCCCACTGTCCACAATCCGAGGATTAACGCAGCCTTGGGAAGTTCAAAACTATGCGCGACCTCTTGGCTCGCGAAATACTTTGGTAGGAAGACCCCACGCATGGCTTGGGCCATCCACTTCAGTGGGAACACCGCCGCGATGTCCTGCATCCACTTGGGAAGATTGGCGTAGACGAAGAACACGCCCGACGTGAACTGGAAGAAGAGCACGATGGGCGACGCCAGCGCCGACGCTGACTGGCCATTCTTGGCGAAGTTCGAGAACGCGATGCCCAAGAGAGAACTTGCGGTTAACCCGAGCACGCTGATCCACACGAAGTCCAGCCACAAGGACGTCGAGTGGGGAAGGTGGATGCCGTAGCTGAAGTGTCCGATCACGAGCAGCGCTATTGCTTGAAAGATATAGGTGAAGGTTGAGGCGGCGAGTTTTCCGACGAAATACACACTGGGTGGCATGGGAGAGCCGACGAGACGCTTTAAGGTGCCGTTGCTTCGTTCTTCAGGGATCGCAATAGCTAATTGCTGAAATGAGCTGTACAAGAGACCAGAGGCCAAGAGTCCCGCCACGAAGTACTGGTCGAAGCTGACGTTGGTGTGGCCCAACTTGGTCTTGTTGAACACCGAGCCGAAGATGAAAAGGAGAAAAACGGGTAACAGCATAGAAAAGACGACGGCGTTGCGATTGCGCAGCAACAGTCGGATTTCAAGGCGAGAACGGTGGGCGTAGAGCGAGAGAAGGTTCATCACGGCTCACCAGTCTCGACGAGCTCGAGGTACGCCTCTTCGAGGGTGGTACGAACGACTTCGAGTTCTGGTATCTCGCCGGAGAATCGTGAGGCGAGTTCTGCAACGAATTTCGTGGGCTCGGCGGTGCGGTGTTCTTTCTTCTCGTTCTGCTCGATCCAACGAACGTTCACGAGCTTCTCAGACCGGCTGCCCAATTCTTCAGGCGTCGTATCGGCGACCTTGCGGCCCCTCGTGACGACGACCACGTGGTCGGCGAGGGCGTCGGCCTCTTCGAGGTAGTGCGTGGTGAGCACGATAGTCACACCTTCGTTCTTCAATCTCTCGATCAATCCCCAAAAGATGTGTCGAGCTTCGGGATCGAAGCCGGTCGTTGGCTCATCCAAGAAGAGCAGGTCGGGTTTACCGATCACGCCGAGCGCGACGTCAAGGCGTCGGCGCTGGCCACCCGAGAGGTTCGTAGCTCGCGCCGCCGCCTTCTCGCTCAGCCCAACCAGTTCAATGGTTGCATCCACCTCACGAGGGTGAGGGTAGTAGCGCGCGAAGTGTTCGACCGATTCTCGAACGGTGAGTTCGCCGAGGTCGTTGGCGCTCTGGAGCACTATGCCCAACTTTTGGCGCCAGGACTTGGTGGGGTGGGCAGGGTCGAGACCAAGAACGCTCACCTCGCCACCGTCGCGATGACGGTAGCCCTCGAGGATCTCGACCACGGTTGTCTTGCCGGCACCGTTGGGACCCAGGATCGTGACACATTCGCCCGTGGCGACGCTCAGGTCGAGGTTCGAAACCGCGACGAAGTCGCCGTATCGTCGGGTCAAGCCCGTGATTTCGATTGCGTTCACGCCCGCAACACTAGATTCTTTCGTCGTGCTTTAAGGTGAACTCTCGGTGAATATCACGGCACCCGCGTTGCTCTCTCGTCGCGACGTTGGCGTTCGTCGCGGTGGTGGCGCCGCGAGAGATGCTATGAAATGACGATGCGTCGATTCGGGTCCCGTGAATCATCATCCCTCGCCGATCTGTTCGTCTTAATCACTTTTGGAATCGCCTTTGGGTACGTGGAGGCTGCCGTCGTCTATTACCTACGAGCACTTATCAAATTCCACGAGAATTACACACTTTCGCATTACAAAGTGTGGTTGAACCTTGGATTTATCACTTTCGTCCAGCCCGCGCATTCACTGCTGTTGACAAGGCGAATAGCCGACATCGAAGTGACCCGTGAGGTTATGACCATCGTGATGCTCCTATGCGTGGGCTACGTCTCGAGCAAGGTGTGGTCGCGCCGCTGTGGAGCGTTCTTGGTCTGCTTTGCCTGTTGGGACATCTCGTATTACGGGTGGCTACGGCTTCTTGACGGCTGGCCCCGTGGCTTGTTCACCCGTGACGTCTTCTTCCTCATTCCAGTGACCTGGATCGGGCCGGTCATCACGCCGCTGATCATCTGTACTTTCATGCTCGTGGCTGGCGCGATGCTGTATTTGGACACGCCACTTGGGCGACGACCTCGTCGCTTCAAGCGCCTCTAGGGGACAGTTGGCGCGAGGGTTCCGATCACTCTGTACTCCCTAGTATCAGACCATGGACCTGGAACTTCGCGACAAGGCGTTTCTTATCACCGGCGGCACTGACGGGCTCGGGTTGGCACTCGCGAAGACCCTCGTGCGAGAGGGGGCGCGAGTGGCCGTATGTGGGCGCGATGCTGACCGTCTTGAACTGGCCTCCTCGGCGCTGGGCCCCGACGCACTGTGCTTGCGGGCTGACGTCAGTAAGGAGAATGAGCTCGACGCCTTCATTGACACCGCCCTCTTGCGGCTAGGTCGCCTGGATGGCGCGGTGAACAACGCGGGTCGCAGCGCGGGCACGTCCATCGCAACCTCATCGGATCAGGAGTGGCGAGACGATTACGAATTGAAGGTGATCGCGGCGATGCATTTGGCGCGTCGTGTTCTTCCTGCTCTTGAAGCGACGAAGGGAGCTCTCGTGAACGTGCTCGCCATCATAGCCCGATCGCCGTCCGCTAATTCCACACCCACGACCGCGTCGCGCGCCGCCGGGCTGGCCTTTACCAAGGCCATGGCCAACGAGGTCGGACCCAGGGGAGTACGTGTCAACGCCATTCTCATCGGTCTCATCGAATCCGGACAGTGGCGACGAAGGGCTGACAATGCGAAGACCAACGTGCAGGATCTCTACGCGAACATGGCGAAGGGTTCGAACATTCCACTAGGACGCATAGGTCACGCCGAGGAGTTCGCGGACCTCGCGGCGTTTCTACTCTCACCTCGCGCGAGTTACATCACCGGCGTGGGGATCAGTATTGACGGCGGACTCTCGCCGACCATCTGAAGTTAAGTGAAGGGTTTTTTTGGAACGCTGGCGCGAGTGGCGCCAAACTCTTCGCAAGTCGGCCATGAGCCCTGTTACTCTCGGCGCGCGCCCTTTGTTTCGTGAGAGCGTGAATAAAATACGTTGCAACGTTGGCGAACCAACATTTTTGTCCAGACCCAAAAGTGTTTCATCCATGAAAGGTTCGAAATGGTCGCGAGATAGAGGAATTGTCGTGAGCGCAGACGCCGAGGTTTCACCAGCCCCTGGGTCACCGGCGGTCGGCCGAGCTTTCAGATCAGCGACGAGCTTCGCGACTCGAGAGGTATGGGAATTCGACCCTCGTGACGACGCCCGGGCACGGTGCAAGTATCTGAAATATTATTGGACCCTCCCAGAAAATCAATTAAATACTTGGGTTATTTTTGTTTAATCTCTACTGGAACTACGGCTCATGATCTTCAGGTCTCTCTGAAGGTGTGAAGCCGCGACCAAGGAGATTCGCACGATGGTGTCCAGTGGAGCAACCCGTGCGAAAGTACTGCGCAACTCCCGCGGAATGATGCTCCGTCGCGACCTTGACGGCTTTCCCTCGAGGCCTGGGGGCCGCGGCGCAGAAGCGTGCCGCCACCGGCGAATCGCGAGGTGAGGTGAATCGTCCTACCAAACTCTTACTCGCGGTCAGTCTCTTCGCGGCCGTGCTATCAATAGGCGCTTCGACTTCGTCGCCCAGCGGTCATCGCACTCTGCCCACGGGCGCATCCGGTAGTGGTCCGGTCGCGCACGATGTCGCATCATGTCAGATCGCCACCAACGCGGTATATGACACGAAATGGGATGAAGACTATTCGCCTCCCTCCTACTTCGCTTCTAATACTTCACAACTAGATATATCGGGCTTGAATACTCCATTCACCGATATCGCCAACGGCGCTACAACCGATTCTGGTAGTTGGACGTACCTCAGCGCGACTACCGACTACTCGACAGGCGACTACTACGGACTCGTCGACCTTGGAACGCTTAACCAATACCAACTCGAGCAATACCAGCTCGAGTTGTACAACCCTGACGGCACGCCAAAACAGCTCGTTGAAAGCACTGGTTCGATCATTGCGGTAGGGGACGGCTACTTGTTCTATCTGGGTATCTATCCCCCCGATGGTAACGGCGAGATTCTGAGCACCTTGCCTGACGTGACGCAGAACCTCAGTGAGGGAACGGACCAGCTGCCTATTGACTTCTACGATCCAACTGTCGAGCAGGTCGATGACGCGCTCGCGTGCCCATCGCTCGCTCCACCAGTAGGTGGAGACGGCGAAGCTTCGCTGTCGTGGACCATGGCGCCCGTCAACTCAACGGTTCAGGGATATACCGTCTACGCCGATGACTCGACGAACCCGGAGAATTCGGTGACTCAGTCATTTACGGCGGCGAGCGGTACGAATGTCACGACATCGGGAGGAACGGCGACCATTCTCGGCCTCACGGACAACGACTCCTACCAGTTTTCGGTGGCTGCAAATTACAGTTGGCCCGCGGGTGACGCCCACGGCAGCGCGTCTCTTCCTTCCGCGCCGGTAATCCCGACCATGGTCACGACGACAACATCGACCACG
>PKZO01000087.1 GCA_003133125.1 Acidimicrobiaceae bacterium
GACCTCGTGGTTCGCTATCAAACAATGCTCGATAAGGCCGTGTTGTCGCCAATTGGTTTTGACTCCTTTGGTTTGCCCGCGGAGAACGCCGCTATAAAGGCGGGCAGTCATCCGCGACTTTTCACGGAAGCACGAATGAAGGAACTGAGTTCGTCGTTGCGCCGCCTGGGGGCTGTCTATGACTGGCGCCGCGAGGTGTTCAGTCACGACCCCGTCTACATGCGCTGGTCCCAGACATTCTTCCTTGCGCTCTTGAAGGCGGGTCTGGCGTATCGGGCTGAGGCTCCCGTGAACTGGTGTCCCGGGTGTTTGACGGTGCTCGCCAACGAGCAAGTGCTCGCCGACGGTACCTGTGAGCGTTCGGGTGACCTCGTCATCCGAAAGGACCTCGAGCAATGGTTCTTTCGCATCACCACCTACGCCGATGAGCTACTGGAAGACCTGGACGATCTGGATTGGCCCGAACGGGTTAAGACAATGCAGCGCAATTGGATCGGGCGCTCCGAGGGTGTCGAGTTCGACCTGCCACTCGCGAGTAATCCGAGTCGGGCCTTGCGGGTCTTTACGACGCGTCCCGATACGGGCTTTGGCGTCACCTACGCCGTCGTGGCACCTGAACATCCCCTGCTCGTGGAGTTGACGACCGAAGCTCAGCGCGAACAGGTCCACGAACTGGTTGAGCGCGCCAAGTCAGAGAGCGAACTCGAGCGCACCGCGTCTTCAGAATCCGGACCGGGTCTCGAGAAGCGCGGCGCGTTCACGGGGAGCTTTGTGCTCAATCCCTTCACCAAGCAGAAGGTACCCGTCTACGTCGCCGATTACGTGCTCGGAAATTACGGTACGGGAGCGATCATGGCCGTGCCCGCCGAGGATGAGCGTGACTTCGCCTTTGCCAAGGCCTACGGCCTGCCGATCGTTCGCACGGTCGCAACACCCGAGGATTTCGATGATGGCCCGTATTCAGGTGACGGCGTACACATCAACTCCGGTTTCCTCGACGGACTCGGCGTCGTCGAGGCGATGAAGGAGGCGAGTGACTATCTCGCGCGAGAGGCGAACGGAGTCGCCAAGGTGAATTACCGCCTTCGTGATTGGCTGGTGTCGCGTCAACGATTCTGGGGCTGTCCTATTCCAATCGTCTACTGCGAGAAGGACGGCATAGTTCCCGTTCCGCTCGACCAATTACCCGTGCTCGCCCCCGACGACGTCGTCATGGACGAGAGCGGGCAGTCGCCCCTCGCCACGCACGGCGAGTTTCGTAATACGACGTGTCCCCTGTGCGGCGAACCGGCGGTGCGCGAGACGGACACGATGGACACCTTCACGGACTCGTCGTGGTACTTCTTGCGATTCGCGGATCCCTTTACGCCAGACCAACCTTTCGACCCGGTCCAGACCGCGAAATGGATGCCAGTCGATCAGTACATCGGCGGTGTCGAGCACGCGATCCTGCACCTGCTCTACGCGCGCTTCTACGTAAAGGCGCTGATTGACCTCGGGATCGCGCCGGGGCTGTCGCGTGAGCCCTTCGCCCATCTCTTCACCCAGGGCATGCTGCGTATCGACGGAGCCAAGATGTCTAAGTCCAAGGGCAACCAGATCGCGCCCGAGAAGTACTACGAGACCGTCGGCGCGGACGGGCTGCGTCTGTTTCACCTCTTCGCCGGTCCTCCCGCGGAGGACGTGGACTGGACCGAGCAGACCGAGGAAATCATCGAGGGCTGTGGTCGGTTTCTCGACCGGTTCTATCGTCTCTGCGAGTTCGCCGACGTGAATTTCCACGACGTGGCCGACGACACGGACCTCGAAGTACGCCGGGCCGTGCACCGCGGCGTGGCGACCGTGACCGACTGCTTCGAACGCTGGATGTACAACATCGCCGTCGCCGAAGTGATGTCGGTGTTCAACGCCGTCTCCAAGCAGGCGCGCAGCGAACACGGCATCGAGCGCTCGACCCTCGACGAGGCCATTGACCTATTGCTCATTCTGCTCGCGCCCATGGCCCCGCACGTCAGCGCCGAGATATGGGAGCGTCGTCATCCAGACGAGACCTCGCTTCATCACCAGCGCTGGCCGGTGGCGGACCGCGCGTTGACCGTGACTGACAGAGTCACGATGATCGTCCAGGTCAACGGCAAGATTCGCGCTCGTCTCGAGGTTGAACCTGACGTGAGTGAACAAGACGCCCAGGACCTGGCCCTCGCGGACGAAGCCGTCATGCGCTCGCTGGGCCAATCACCGATCAAGCGGGTTGTCTCCAAGCCACCGCGCATGGTCAATATCATCATCTGATGGCCCGCCCGCCCGTGAGCAGTACGTCGGTATGGGTGGAGCCGCCACGCTTTGACCGGCCCGAGGTCGAGATTCGTTCGTCGGCGCGGCGTAAGAAGACCGGCGCCGCGCACTGGTCGGGTAGTCGCATCGTGGTCCAGATACCCGCGCGGCTTCGCGGACGAGAACGAGAGGCGTTCGTTGACGACCTGGTTGAGAGGCTCCTCACTCAGCGTCCCCAGAATGCGGCGGGTGACGCGCTGCTCGAAGAAAGGGCGCGCGTGCTCGCCGAACTCTACAACGACGGCGTGATGGCCAATTCGGTTCGCTGGGTGAACAACCAACGAGCTCGCTGGGCTTCGTGTTCACCGGCTTCGCGTGAGATCAGGGTATCGAGTCGACTTCGACAATGTCCCGAATGGGTCATCGACGCGGTTCTGGTTCACGAGCTCGCCCACCTTCAAGAGGCGGACCACTCCGCGAGGTTCTATGACATCGCTCACCGACACCCGCGCCAGAACGAGTGTGAACTTTTCCTGGACGGCTACGCCCTGGGTCTCGGGCTTCGCATCGAAGAAGGTGACGTGGACACTGTGCCGCGTGGGGCCTGATCAGGCCAGACCGAGTTGGGCCTTGATGTCTGGCGGCACGAAGTTGTTCTCGGTGGTCGTTTCCGCTTCTACTAGCTCCACCAGTCGAGTAGCGATCTCGTGGGGGTCGCGTTGGGCGGTCGTCACGAAGTCCCCGATGACCCGAAAGAGATCAGCTTCGGGGCCATTGAGTGACTGGTCGTCGAACCACTCCCACATCGAGGCCGCCATTCGGTCGTTGAAACCAGTCAAGTAGGGCCCGGGATTAAGCAAGGTCACGTCGACCCCGAGTGATGCGAGTTCGCCGCGCATCGACTTTCCCATCGCCTCGAGCGCGAATTTGGTCATCGAATAGGGACCGAACGCGGGCGCGGCGAACACGCCCGCGATCGAGGACATGATGATAATTCGCCCACGTTTTCTCGGCACCATGTCGGTGAGGACCGCTTGGGTCACCTTCAGCGTGCCAAAGACGTTCACCTCAAAGAGTCGCCGCACCCGATCAAGGGGCACGTCCGCGAGGGGCCCAGTTTCACCCACGCCGGCGTTGTTCACGAGTACGTCGATGTCCCAGGCGTGGACCTTGTCAACGTCGTCGGAGGTGATATCGAGCTTTTCCACCTGGAGTGCGGGCAACTCGCGGCGAAGTTCGTTCGCTTGCTCCTCGGTCTCGGTGGTGGCGATGACCCGGTGACCACGCTCGCTCAGGGCCGTCGCGCCCAATTTTCCAAAGCCAGAACCGGCGCCGGTGATAAGAACGATTTTGCTCACGAAGGCACGTTAGATGCCGTCAACTTGATTCGCCCCTGAGGAAACGTTCGAGTTCGGCCGCCAGCTCGTCGCCGCTCGGCAATTCCTCGCCGAGTGACGTCCCTTCGGTTTCGTCGGCTGCCTCTTCGAGCTGTTCGACCATGGAGCTGTGCTCGGGGTTGTTGGTGACCAGGTCATCGACGCGCTGGCGCGCCTCGTCGGCCGAAGCGCGAAGGTGACTGGCGTCCAGGGTGAGCCCGGCGATACGCGCGAGACCGTCGATCAACGCCGCGGAGGCCTGGGGGTAGGGCATCGCCGCCACGTAGTGGGGAACTCGTGCCCACAAGGTGACAATGTCCATGTCAACCTCGGCGAAGCCCAGCTCGAGGGCGGCACTGATGCCCGCAGGAACCTCGAGTTCGCCCGTGACGGTGCCGATGAGCGGCAACAGGTGCGCGCTTGCCTCGGGTGCGGTGGCGATGACGCGCACCGGGCGCGTGTGCGGTGTCGGCGCGGGGAACGCGCCAAGTCCCACCACGAGACGTACGTCGAATCGACCCGCGGCGTCGGTGACGACGTCGATGAAGTCACTCCAGTGGAAGTCCGGTTCGGGACCGACCAGAAAGAGGATGTCCGCACCGTCGCCGTCGCGCCCGTAGCGCAGTTGGATCTCGGGCCACGTGAGCTCGGTCGTGATGCCGTCAACGATTCGTGCGAGTGGCCGTCGGGCGCGCTGGTCGATGAAGTATTCGGTGTCAAAGGTGGCGAGCACCTCGGTACTAATTGTGTTGAGCATGGTCGAAATCGCCGTACTGGCGCCGAGACCCGCGTCAATCCAACCCTCGAGGCTCACCACCAGTACGGGTTCGCTCAACTCGGGGTCCGCGAGGAAGATGATCCGGTCGTAGATTTCGTCGTCCATTATTCAGTTCTCCAGCGTTCGCTGCGCCATCTCGGCGAGCATTGCAATGTGTATTGGAAACTCAGCGACGCTGCCCTGATCACCTGCGGTCGCTCCGGCGCTGTAACGCGCGAAGACGCCTTGGAGGATGCAGGCCAACTTCCAATAGCCGAATGCTTGATAGTAGGCGACCTCACCGACATCGAGCGATGAGTGAGCGGCGTAAGCCTTAAGGACCTGGTCCCGGCTCACAAAGCCCGCGGCCGTGGTGGGGGCGGCGCCCAGCAGTGCCGCCGTCTCGTCGCCGGGCTCAGCCCAGTAGACGAGCAGGAGTCCGAGGTCGGCGATTGGATCGCCCAAGGTGCATATCTCCCAGTCGAGAATGGCCCGCACGGCCCCATTCTCGTCGAGGACGGTGTTGTCAAGACGGTAATCACCGTGCACCACCGACACGCGCTGTTGAGCCGGTATCGACGTCGCGAGCTGGTCGCCGACCGCCTCTACGAGTCCGCCGTAGTCTTCACCCTCGACGTGCATCTGTTCGTATTGGGTTCGCCAGCGACGAAGTTGACGTTCGATGTAGTGGTCGTGCTTAGCGAGGTCACCGAGTCCCGCCTCGTTAACGTCGACGTCGTGCAGCGAAGCGAGTGTCGCGGCGAGGTTCTCGCCAATGACCGCACGCGTCGACTCGCTGAACTGGCCTTCGGCGTCGGCGCGATCGCGCAGGATTGCGCCGTCGACGAACTCCATCACGTAAAAGGGCCGGTCGTTCACCGATTCGTCCGTGCATAGACCCAGGGGAGTAGCGACCGGCACGCCCAGTGGGTGCAGGGACGAGATGACCGTGAATTCGCGCACCATGTCGTGAGCGGTCGGCAGCACGTGGCTCGTAGGTGGGCGGCGAAGCGCGAAGCGCCGCTGGGACGAATCGGTGACCTGGTAGGTCAAGTTCGAGCGACCTCCGGCGATGAGGGCGAAGTCGAGCGGGCCAGCGGCGCCCACGTGTTCGACCATCCACGACGAGACCTCGTCGTACTTGATGCCAACGACGTCGTTCCCCATGGATTCGAAGGCTAACAGTGGGTTACACCCACCTCGTTCGAACAGGCCCGCCGTTAGGCTGGCGGGGGTGGATACCCAGAAATCCGGGATTGTCAGATCGCTATCTCATGACACGTGAAGCCACGACGTCGTTTCGACCCGACGCCACGGTGGTGTTAACTCTGGGCGAAAGGACCTACGACCTTCGCACGCGCGCCCTGGTCATGGGCATCCTTAACCGGACGAGGGACTCCTTCTACAGTCCGGCGGCGACCTTTGAACTCGACCGTTTCTTCGCTCGCGCCGAGCGACTGGTGGACGAAGGTGCGGACATATTGGACGTCGGTGGCGTAAAGGCGGGCCCTGGCGAGGACGTCAGCGAAGAAGAAGAGCTCGATCGAGTGGTGGGGGTGGTGGGGGCGTTGAAGAAACGCTTCGATCTTCCCCTCAGCATCGACACGTGGCGCGCGTCGGTCGCGGGGGCCTGCTTCGCCCAGGGAGCGGTCCTGGGAAACGACATCAGTGGCTTCGCGGATCCCGACTACTTGGCGGTCGCCGCTCGGGCGGGGGCCTCGGTCGTGGCCACGCATATTCGACTGCGCCCCAGGGTCGCCGACCCGAACCCTCACTACGAAGACGTGACCCGAACGGTCAGTGACTTCTTGGTCGATCGTCGTCAAAGGGCGCTCGCCGCGGGAGTGAGCGCCGAGCGCATCGTGCTCGACGCGGGACTGGACCTCGGCAAGACGGCCGCCCAGTCGCTGCAGTTGCTGCGCGACTCGACGCACTTGGCGGCCCTCGGCTCGCCGTTGTTGCTTTCGTCGTCGAACAAGACCTTCCTCGGGGTGATGTTCAATCTGGAGGTGACCGAACGGCGCGAACCTTCGCTCGCCGCGACCGCTCTCGGCATCGCCGCGGGTTGTCGTATCGTGCGAGTGCATGACGTGCTTGGTTCGGTTCGAGTGAGGGACACGTTGGCTCGCGTTCTCGAAGAGGTCGCGTGACGACTTCGTCGATCGCAGTGGTGGGTAGCGATGCGACGATGGTCTACGACGCCTTGCGCAATGTCATCGTGGGCGCCCTCGGGGAACTTGATCCGTCGTTCGCCCTCGAAGACTTCACCGCCAAGGACGTGACGTCGTCTTCTAGCGAGTCGGTGGTAGTTCGCGTGCTCGAGGCGCTCAATACGCCACCCTTTCTCGTAGAGCGAAGGGTGGTCGTCGTGCGCGACGCGCAGTCGCTTCTGGCCGACGAGGCTGGACAGCTCGTGTCGTGGTTGGCCGACCCGGCGCCGGGGATCGTGCTGGTGCTCGGCGTCGTGGGTACGAAGGCGAACAAGTTGGTCAAGGCGTCCAGTGAAGTCGTCGAAGTGAACGTCAGTTCACGCGCCCAGGACCGCGTGGCCTACGTCGAATCGAAGCTGGGCGAGTATCGAGTGAGCGTCGAGCACCAGACCGCCCTCGAGATCGCCGAACGAGTCGGTGATGACGTCGCGCGCGTGGATTCACTCGCGCGGACCTTGCGGTCAATCTACGGCACCGCACCGCTCACGTTCGCGCACGTGGCACCGTATCTCGGCGACGCGGGCGACGTACCCGAGTGGGACCTCACCGATGCCATCGACAGTGGGAACACCGCCGCCGCGATCAAGGTCGCTCGACGCATGCTCGAGTCGAAGGGTCGGGCGGGCTTGCAGATCGTCAACATGCTCCAGCGCCATTACTTGCGGATGGCTCGACTTGAGGGCAGCGGCGTGCGCGGCGATGATGAAGCTGCGACGCTGTTGGGGATAAACCGTTTTCCGGCGGGCAAGTCACTTCGAATGGCTCAGCGACTCGGAAGCCAACGGATCAGCGCGGCGGTACACCTCATCGCCAACGCGGACCTCGACCTGAAGGGTGGCGTCAATTACGGGGGCAAGGACATCAACACCGACCTCGACGTCACCGAACTCACCGTCATCGAAGTGCTCGTGGCGCGACTGGCGAGGCTGACCCACGGCGCGCATCGCCGCTGAGCGACCCCGTTCTAGGATGAGGGAACTCGCTAGAGCGTCTGGCCGGTCTAAGGAGGTCGTGGTGCGAGTGACCTACTTTTCGCGGATAACACGGTAATTACCGAGGTGAGCGCAACGAACTTTCGCGAGTACGTCGAGAACCTTGGCCGCTTCGGCGACAACCTGGCTCTCACCAGTCGCTCCTTTCTCAAGGTGAAGCGTCTGACGCACCGCGACTTGCGCAACGGCGCGAATCGTGTCGCGAACTTTCTTGATTCGATTGGCGTCGAGCGCGGCGATCGTGTGATGGTCGTATCGCCCAACGGACCCGAATGGGTGGAACTGCTCCTGGGCACGTTGTTGTTGGGAGCGATTCTCGTACCGGTCGATGCGGCGAGTTCCGAGGACCGCGTGCGGCGCTTCGCCGAGGAGACGACGCCAAAGGTCTTGTTCGCCAGCCGAAATCTGCGACTCGAAGGCGTGGGGTTCGCGATGTACTTCCTGGACGAGCTCGAGGAGACCGTCGCGGCACAGTCGACGCGAACCTCTGACGTCGGTCTCGATCCCGCGATGCCCGCGGTTATTGTCTTCACGTCGGGAACGACTGCCGACCCTAAGGGCGTGGTTCTTTCGCACGCGAATATTCTGTCGAACGCCGACGGAATACTCGAACGCATCCGCGTGGGCGAAGAATGGCGGTTCCTTTCGGTGCTACCGCTTTCGCACATGTACGAGATGTCCGCGAGTCTCGCCTCGCTCTCGTGTGGCGCCAGTATCTTTTACATGCCCCGGGTAACGCCCCGGGCCATCGTCGAGTCACTCAACGACTTCGAGATCAACACCATCCTCGCAATACCTCAACTTCTCACCATCATGCTCGAGCGCATCGAGCAAGCGGTTAAGGAGCAAGGTAAGACCAGGATCTTTGCGGTCATGGGTCGTCTGGCGGACCTTCTTCCTTTCGCGCTTCGCCGTTACCTCTTCTTTAGCGTGCACTCGCAACTGGGGGGCCATCTTCGTCTCGTCGTGACCGGCGGGGCGCCGATCCCCGTCGAAGTGGGAATTGCGTGGGAGCGGTTCGGCGTCCGACTCGTCCAGGGCTACGGGCTGACCGAGACGTCGCCGATACTTACCTGTAACGGTCTCGAGGACCGACGCCCGGACTCGCCCGGCAGGGCCCTCGTCAACGTCGAGCTACGTCTGGGCGACGACGGTGAGATCCAGGCGAAGGGACCGAGCGTCTTTCACGGCTACTGGCAGAACGAGGTCGCTACCAGATCCGCCTTCACCGACGATGGCTGGTTTCGCACGGGCGACGTGGGCCGCATTGAGGACGGGTGGCTGTACATCCAGGGTCGACTCAAGTTCGTCATCGTGCGAAGTAGCGGGCTCAAGGTGTTTCCCGAGGACGTGGAGCTCGTCGCGAACGAGGAACCCAGCCTGCCCGGGATCTGCGTCGTCGGCGAGCACAGCGAGAAGGGCGAATCGGTCGTCGCGGTCGTCGTCGCTGACGAGCTCGACGCTGAAGTGACCGCAGGCGTGGCTCGCGTGAACGCGAAACTCGAAGCCTTCCAACACATCGATTCGTGGCGACGTTGGCCCGACGCGGATTTTCCGAGGACTCGGCTGCTCAAGATCGACCGTCGTCAAGTACAGGACTGGGTGAACGCTGTCGCACCCGATCCGAGCGACGAACGGCCAACCGAGGCGGGTGAGGATCAAGTGATGCACATCATCCGGCTCAGCCTTGACGACCCGGCGGCGGCGATTCGCGACAACGATCGACTCGAAGACTTGGGCTTGGACTCGCTTCGGCGTTTGATGGCGGTGTCCCTACTCGAAGAGCAGCTCGGCGTGATGATCTCCGATGAAGCGGTGACGCCCGAGACCACGGTCGGACAACTGCGTGCGTTAGCGAGCGAAGGTGCCGCGGGCGAGGCACCGCGCAGAGCGCCGCGATGGCCCTACTGGCGCCTCGTGCGCGTGATCGGCACGGCACTTCGTGAAGGCGTAGTGGACCCGCTGATTCGCGTGTGGGTTCGCCTTGAAGTCCAAGGAGTCGAGAACCTCGAGGACCTTTCGGGACCGGCACTGTTCATCTTCAATCACAGTGATGACTTCGACGGACCCGTGGTCTTTCGTGCCCTTCCTCACGCCGTTCGCCGGCGACTCGCGGTGGCGGCTGGTGACGACGTGCTGGCCGATCACCGCGTCCTGGCACTGATCATTCGCTGGTGCTTCGCCGGATTCAGTTTCGCGCGAAGTGAGCCGTACTTGGCGAGCCTGGAGAACGTGGGTTCGATGATCGACCGTGGATGGAACGTGCTCATCGCCCCCGAGGGACGCATCGATAATTCGGGGCTCTTGCGCCCCTTTAAGACAGGCATCGGGCTTTTGGCGGTGAATCTCGGGGTGCCCGTGGTGCCCGTCAAGACCATCGGACTGACCGGCACGGTGCCGCTGCACTCGAAGTGGCCGAAGAAACGCAGTCGGGTCATCGTGCGAATCGGCGCGCCAGTGAGTTTTGCGAGGAGTGAGAACTACGAGGACGTTACCGAATCCCTGCATCAACTGGTCGAGCTCCTTTGATTCATGGGGCACCTGTTCGACGCGGCAGCTTGGTCAATGAGATGAACGACGACCGGTGAGCCGTGACTGAGGATCTGTCGACGCCCACTCGAGGCGCGCATCGAGTGATGTTGATCCTGTTCCTCGCGACGCTCGCCGCAGGGTTCGCCGAATTCGGCGCGACCACTTCGCTCAATGACGTGGCGCGCCACTTCGGTCATTTCACCCAGAGCAATACGATCCAAAGCGTCGTCGGGCTCTCGGGTTCGGCGCTCGGACTGGGACTCGCGGCCTACCGACTGTCTTCGCTGGCCGCATTGCCACTCGCGTCACTGGCCGACCGCTGGGGACGCACGAGAGTGTTGCGCGTGGCACTCTTGTGGGGCCTCTTGATCACCGCGCTGGCGTCACTTAGCCCGAGTTACTGGATCTTCGTGTTGTGCTTCGCCTTGGCGCGCCCGCTGCTGTCGGTTGCGAACTCCCTCGTGCAAATCATCACGGTGGAGCTGGCGAGCGCAAAACTGCGCATCCAGCGCATCGCCATCATGGCCGCGGGTTTGGGAATCGGTTCGGGATTGTCGGCCGTCGTGCACGGCCTGGTGCGCGGGCCTGATTCGTTTCGCTGGTTGTTCGCACTCGCCCTGGTACCAGTGCTGCTCGTCGTACCCTTACTGCACACGATCCCCGAACCGGCGAAGAAGTCCGGTGAGACGCCCCTGGCGCATCTGGGCATCGTGCCGCGCGACGCGCGATCGAGACTCGCCATCGTGTGTTCTCTCGCCTTCGTGATTGGGGTGATCACCGGTCCCGCGGGTGGTTTTACGTTCGTCTACGCCGAAGGTATCCTCAAGATGCGACCAGCGAGCGTTTCTGAGGTCGTGGTCGTGAGCGGCGTCGCGGGTCTCGTCGGACTCTTCGCGAGCCGGCGTTTCTCGCGCACGCTCGGACGACGCTGGACGGTAGCGATCGGGACCGTGATGACCGCGCTCGCTTCGACGTTCGCCTACGGGGGAGGAAAGACGCCGTTCATCATTGGCTACATTCTGGGCGTTGGTGCGGGAGGACTGCTTTCTCCGGCGGTGACCGCGATTAGTACCGAAATATTCGCGCACCGATTCCGCGCGACCGCGGCGGGCTGGATCACCGTGGCGGGTGTGCTCGGGGCGATCGGGGGACTCGGGCTCTTTGGCTGGGTGGGTGACGCCGCGCGCACCTCGAGTTCGACGGGGCTTCGGGTTGCGGCGCTGACGACGTTCTTGCCGTTCTTGCCCGCGCTGTTCTTACTCGTGCGCCTACCCGAGAGTCGGGCGATGGAACTGACTTAAGCGTCGTTGCGCAGCGAAGCGATGCGGTGCATCAGGCCGCTCTTCTTGTTGGCGGCCTGGTTCTTGTGGATGACTCCCTTGGCGGCGGCCTTGTCGATGCGCTTGATGGCGGCACGCAGAGTGGTCTGCTCGTCTTCAGTGCCCACGGCGGCGACCGCGTTCTTGGTGCGCGTGCGCACCTCGGACTTAACGGCCTTGTTGCGCTCGCGCGCTATCGCGCTCTGCTTGTTGCGCTTGATCTGGCTCTTGATGTTTGCCACGAAAGACCTCGAGATATGTCGCGGAAATGCTCCGCGGGCTGAATAAGGCTAGCAGGAGTGGCGAAACGCCTTCCAACTTGACGAGGCGTCGCTGGCGACGGGTAGCCTTTCTACACCGTGGCAACTCCTTCTGTAACCGTCGAACCAGGGATTATTCGTAATTTTTCCATCATTTCGCACGTCGACCACGGCAAGTCGACGCTCTCGGACCGGATCCTCGAGCTGACTGGCGCGGTGGACCCGCGTCTCATGCGCGCACAGTACCTCGACTCGATGGACATCGAACGCGAACGGGGCATCACCATCAAGGCCCAAAACGTGCGCGTCGAGTACTCGGGCCACATCCTGCAGCTGATCGACACGCCCGGGCACGTCGACTTCGGCTACGAGGTCTCGCGCTCGCTCGCCGCCTGCGAAGGCGCGCTTTTGTTAGTTGACGCGAGCCAGGGCATCCAGGCTCAGACCCTCGCGAACTGTTACCAGGCCATTGAGCACAACCTCGAGATCGTAGCCGTGCTCAACAAGATCGACCTGCCCGCGGCGGACCCCGAGCGCTGCAAGGAGGAACTCGAACGCGTGCTCGGGCTCGCCGCGAGCGAGGTCCTGTCCATATCGGCCAAGACCGGTGAAGGCATTGCCGAACTGCTCGACGCGGTGATCGAACGGATTCCCGCGCCGACCGGAGATCCCAACGCGCCCCTTCGCGCGCTGATCTTTGACTCCTACTACGACCAATACCGCGGGGTCATCAGTTCGATCCGTATCAAAGAAGGCACGCTTCGCGACAACGTGAAGGTCCGCATGATGCAGGCGGGCGAGAACCACGACATCGAAGAGATCGGCATTCGCACGCCCGACATGATCAGCGTGAAGCAGCTCGGTCCGGGCGAGGTGGGCTTCATCGTCGCGGGCATCAAGGACGTGGCGGGCGCACGATCGGGAGAAACGATCACCGAGGCGCAACGACCAGCCGCCGTCGCCCTGGACGGTTACCAGGACCCCAAGCCCATGGTGTTCTGTGGCATCTATCCCATCGACGGCGACGACCTGGGGGACCTACGCGACTCGCTGGACAAGCTGAAATTGAACGACGCGTCGATCTCTTATGAGCCCGAGTCGAGTCACGCGCTCGGCTTCGGGTTTCGCTGCGGATTCCTTGGCCTCTTGCACATGGAGATCGTGCGCGAACGCCTCGAACGCGAGTTCAACCTCGACATCATCGCCACGGCGCCTTCGGTGGTGTATCGCGCGTACCTGACCGATGGCACCGAGGTGAAGATCGACAACCCGACGGACCTACCCGACCCGAGCCGCCTGGATCACATCGACGAACCGATGCTGCACATCTCGATCCTCACTCCCGTCGAGTACCTCGGCACGGTCATGGACCTTTGCCAGACCCGTCGCGGCGAGATGATCAAGATGGAGTATCTGTCGACCGAGCGGGTCGAACTGCGCTACACGATTCCCCTCGCCGAGGTCATCATCGACTTCTTTGACGCGCTCAAGAGTCGCACCAAGGGCTACGCGAGCCTCGACTACGAACAGAGTGGTTACATCACCTCCAATCTGGTGCGCGTGGACCTGCTGATCAATCACGAGCCCGTTGACGCGTTCTCGACGATCGTGCACCGCACCAACGCGGACTTCTACGGACGGCGAATGGCTGAACGACTGAAAGAGCTCATCCCGCGCCAGATGTTCGACGTTCCGATCCAAGCGGCCGTCGGGGGTCGGGTCATTGCTCGAGAGACCGTCAAGGCCCGTCGCAAGGACGTCCTCGCTAAGTGCTACGGGGGCGACATCACGCGTAAACGCAAACTGCTGGAGAAGCAGAAAGAGGGCAAGAAACGCATGAAGAACCTCGGGCGCGTCGAAGTGCCGCAAGAGGCGTTCGTCGCGGCGCTGAAACTCGAGGACTGACCTAGTCGCCCGTGGCGCCGTCGATGCACTCACGCAACAGATCGGCGTGACCGTTGTGGCGGGCGTACTCCTCGATCATGTGCACACAGATCCAGCGAAGGTCAATGGGGGTCGACGGTCGCGCCGCGCGGGCCAGTGAATAGAGCTCGGCGCCCGTGACGATGTGTCGCGACCTCTCACACGCGGCGAGGAAATTGTGCTCCACCTCCTCGAGCGTCGCGCTCGCCAGGTCGTTGAACTCCGCGTCGGGATCATCGGGCGAGTCGTAGGCGGGCACCACGTCCTCGTCGGCGAAGATCTTGTGGAACCAGTACTGCTCGACGATGGTCATGTGGCGCAGTATCCCAAGCAGCGTGAGCGACGAGGGGGGCACCGAGGCGGTGGCGAGCTGCCGGAATTCTAAGCCCTCGCACTTCATGAGTAGCGTCGCGCGGTGGTAGTCGAGCCACGCCTCGAGTTGGGTCTTTTCTGGTCCGTTGAAGGCGGGCTCGATGCGCGGGGGTGCGGCGATGAACATGCAAGAACCTTACGAGTCAGCGCGCTCGCGCGGGCGGTGGCGAGAAGGAAATCCAGCGTCCGTGGGAATGGGCCCAGCCCCAGTGGGCGGGGTCGTCGCCCAGTTCGCACACCACGATCTGGGAGGCTCCCGCGCGCGGCGAGGCGGCGGTCGCTGCGGGGGGCTCGAGACTCTTCACGCACCAGGGGTTTTCGAAGTAGACCCACAGCGCGCGCGTTCGCACGTGGCTCATGATCCGCTCGCGCCAGTGGACCTGGTCCTCGGGCGAGAAGTAGGCCGCCGCCCACGAATGAAAGATCACCGGCATCGCCTCGGGCCCGCAAAGCTCGAGCGCCTCGTCGATCAGGTCCACCGCTGAACCGCGAAGTCTCGTGGCTTTGGGCCAGAGGACCATTTCGTCGAGCACTTCGTCAAAGCGCGCGATGCGCTCGGGTTGCTCGGGCCACAGGCAGGCTTTGAGCCACAGGACATCATCGGCGTTCTCGGGATCGAGGGGATTGAGGTCGATGCCGATGCGTTGGTGGATGCGCGGCAGAGGCGAGGACGTCTGGTGCTCGCCGAGGTACTCCATGGTGAGCACGACGCCCTCGGTGTCGTCTTCGTTGACCCGGTAATAGTCGGGATAGAGATTGAGCCCCATTGAAGTGCCCACGTCGATGAGGTGCACGTCACTCACCCCACGACCGCTCAGCTCACCCAAGATCGTCGCCAAGACCGCACTTCGTCCGGGTTCGTTGGTCTGGGTCGAGCGGTGCAACTCGCCGCGCACGAGGCTCGGACGTCGCTCGAGTACCGCGGTTACCGCGTGGGCGAACGCGTCGGGCGTCAGCGCGGCCATGTCGGTGTAGAGCGGGGCTAAATCGTGATCGGCGCGAAGGGCGTGATAGTGAAGCGCCGCGAGCACGAGCATCGGGTTTCGTTGCTCGGGTCGCGCTTCAGCCAGCAGTTGGCAGGCGAGTGACGAATCAGCGAGGGTGTCGACGAGCGCCGAGTAATACGGGAGCCGCTCACGGTCCTCGGGCGAGATCGAGAGCCGGTAGTAGCGGGCTGGGTCAAAGATATCGTCGCTCACGTGCTCACCCTAGGAGCAGCGTGAGCCAGTACGAAGCGGGGTTAGCACTCGGTAGAATCGAGTGCTAGCAAGGAGGAGCCGTGGCCCGACGCCCCGTGACGACCAGCCAGAACACCAAAGACCTCGACGCACGCAAGGCCACGATCCTCGAAGCGGTGGTGGCCGAACACATCGACACCGCCCAGCCCGTTGGGTCCTCGTCGGTCGCACATAGCGCCGACCTGGACGTCTCGCCCGCCACCGTGCGCTCCGAGATGGTAGCCCTCGAGCACGAGGGCTACCTCGCTCAACCACACACCTCGGCGGGCCGCGTGCCCACGGACAAGGGCTATCGCTACTTTGTCGACCACCTGAAGTCCGGGGTCATGAGCAGCGCCCAGCAGCATCAGGTGCAGGATTTCTTCGCCAACGTCCGTGGCGAGGTCGAGGACGTCCTTCAGCAGACGTCTTCGCTGCTCAGTCGCCTCACCAACTACACGTCGGTCGTCGTGAGGGCGAGCCACGGTCACGCATCGATCCTCAGCGTGCAACTGGTGAGCCTGGACGCGCGCCACCAGGTGCTCGTCGTGGTGTTCTCTGACGGCGCGGTGATCAAGCATTCGATCATGAGTACTTATGACGCGAGCTTCGAAGATGTCACCGAAGCGTCGCGTCAATTGAACGCACTCCTGCTCACCACCACCCTCGAGTCACGGGTGCAGGTGCCTTCACGCAGCGACAACGTCGCCACGCTCGTGCGCGAAGCGGTGAGTGTCCTTCACGCCGAACAACCCACGTTGGACGGCGAACAGGTCTTCATCGGCGGCTCCTCGCGCGTGGCTGAAGTGTTCGACGGGGTCGAGACAGTGCGCACGGTTTTGAGCATCCTCGAACAAGAGTTGCTTGTCGTCACCCTCATCCAGGACATCCTCGGCCGGGGTCTTTCGGTCGCCATCGGTTCTGAGCACGGCTACGAGGCACTCTCCTCGTGCGCGGTGATCGTGGCGCCCGTGACGATCGACGGTGAACCCGCCGGGGCGGTGGGACTGCTCGGTCCGACGCGCATGAAGTATCCCGAGGCGCTCGCGGCCGCGGCGATGGTCTCCCAGCAACTCACGCGCCACCTCGACGGGGAGGACGGTCTTGGCTAATCCCGACCTTTACAAGGTGCTCGAGGTCGACGCGAGTGTCTCGCCCGAGGATTTGAAGAAGTCCTATCGGCGCCTCGCGCGTCAGTATCACCCCGACGCCAACCCCGGCGATCCTGCGGCCGAGGCGCGCTTTAAAGAGGTCAGCCAGGCCTACGAGATCCTCTCGGACCCCGAGCGCCGCGCCAACTACGACCGCTTCGGTTCTGACGTCGGGGCGGGGGGCAACCCCTTTGGCGCCGGTTCGGTCCAGGACATCTTTGACATGTTCTTTGGCGGTATGGGTCAACGGCCCGCGCAGCGCCGCGGGCCCCAACCGGGACCCGACGCCGAACTCTCGGTTGACATCACCCTGGACGAGGCGGCCTTCGGGGCCACCCACGAGATCAACGTCACGCTCGCCCAGCGTTGTACGACGTGCGACGGCTCGGGCTGCGCGCCCGGCACGAGCCCGGTCACCTGCGTCGAGTGCGCGGGACTGGGAGAAGTGCGACGGGTACGCAACTCGATCCTCGGCCAGATGGTGACCTCCATGCCGTGTTCGAGGTGTAACGGCATGGGTTCGCGCATTGAGTCGCCCTGCCCGCAGTGTCGCGGTGAGGGACGAAAGAACGCCTCGTCCACCCTCACCATCCAGATCCCCGCCGGCGTCGAGGATGGCTCGACCATGCGTCTGGCCGACCGCGGTCCGGCCGGGGTGCGCGGTGGGGCAAACGGGCGGCTCTTCGTGCACCTACACGTCGAGCCCGATTCCCGCTTCGAACGCCACGGCGACGACCTGCACCACGAGGCGCACGTCTCGTTCACCCAGGCCGCACTCGGCGCGAGCATCGAGGTGCCGACGCTTCGCGCGACCACGACCATCGACGTCGTTCCCGGCAGCGCGAACGCCACGGTGCACCGGATCAAGCACGAAGGCGTGGAGCACCTGCACGGACGAGGTCGCGGGGACCTCTTCGTGCACCTGGTAGTCGACGTGCCCACCGAACTGGACGACACGTCACGAGAACTACTTCGCCAATTGGCCGAACACCGTGGCGAAATTGTCAGTGAGGACACCGGGGGGCTCTTCTCGCGCCGGCGTGGCGCCAAACGGTGAACCACCTCGAGTGGCCGCGTCGGGTGGCGGCTCTCGCTCAGTTCAGCGTCCAGGACCTGGACGCACCCGTCCTCGGCGCTCCCGACGAGCACCACCTGCGAACCGTGCTTCGCGCCAAGCTCGGCGAAGAGATCGTGGTCACCGACGACCACGGATCGTGGGCCCTGTGCGAGGTTCTGGCGAACGGGGTTCACCGGGTGAGCAGCGTGAACGTGGACCCAGCGTCCGAGCGCACGACGCTCTACCTGGCGCCGCTCAAGGGCGACCGAAGTGAGTGGACGGTCGCCAAGGCCACCGAACTGGGCATCAGCCACATCGTGCCGCTCGTCAGCGAGCGCCTGGTCGTGAAGTTCAAGGGCGAACACCGCGAGAAGATCGTGACTCGCTGGCGGCGCGTGGCCAAAGAGAGTTGCGCCCAGAGCCGACGTACCTACGGTGTCCAGATCGGCGAGCCGGTGCGCGTGGCTGAGGTACCCGACGAGGTGGCCGTCGCAGATCTCGACGGACAACCCGACTGGAGCGGGGTGCGCGCGGTCGCCATTGGCCCCGAGGGGGGATGGGGTCCTAACGAGTGGTCCGCCAATCGTCGGCGACTCCTGCTCGGGCCCACCGTATTGCGCGGCGAGACCGCGGGGGTGGTGGCCGCTTCGATACTGGCCTTTGGCGCTGGTGGGTGGGGATTTACCCTCGGACCCAGTGGGAATGGGTAATGATGAGAGCACTACATGAGTGATTGCCTGTTTTGCAAGATCGTCGCCGGGGAGATCCCCTCGAAGGCCGTTCTCGAGAGTGATACCGCCTACGCGTTCGACGACATCGAGCCCCAAGCCCCCGTGCACGTGCTGGTAATACCCAAAGAGCACATCACGAGTGCCGACCACATCGCCGATCGCCACGGTGGTGTCGTGGACGATCTGGTCCTACTCGCCCAGCGGGTCACGGCACTAAAGGGAATACGAGAGAGCGGCTACCGACTCGTCATGAACGTCGGGGTCGACGGCAACATGACCGTCCCGCACCTGCACCTGCACGTGCTGGGTGGAAGGCGCATGGGTTGGCCTCCCGGATGACCTTTGACGCCTCGTCGAGCGAGGCCCTGACGGTGACGACGTTCGTGCCCAATACACACCTGATGTCGGGTCTGCTCGGACCGCGCGACGAGCACCTGCGCGTCGTGGAGCGATCGTTTCCCGATTCGAAGATCCGCGTTCAGGGAAACCAGATCTCGGTCGCGGGTCCCGACGCCGCGAAAGTCCTTCGCCTCTTCGATGAACTCGTGTTGGTCCTCGAGAGCGGCCAGGCGCTCGACCCGACCAAGATCGAACGCACCATCGACATGGTCGCCGATGACCTGCGACCCAGCGAAGTGCTCAAGCACGAGGTGGTNNGCGGTGCAGGCGCTGCACCGACGCCAGGTCCAGCGCATCGTGCTCACTCGACCCGCGGTGGAAGCGGGCGAGCACCTGGGCTTCTTGCCCGGGGACCTCATGGCCAAGGTCGATCCCTACTTGCGACCGTTATACGACGCGCTCTTTGACATGGTCGGACCCGACGGGGCCCAGCGGCTCATCGCGAACGGCACCATCGAGGTGGCACCCCTCGCGTTCATGCGCGGGCGGACCTTGAATGACTCGTTCATCATCCTCGACGAGGCGCAGAACACGACGCCCGAGCAGATGAAGATGTTTCTTACGCGCATAGGTTTCAACTCCAAGGCCGTCGTCACCGGTGACGTCACCCAGGTCGACCTCAACGGCAAGCACAGTGGACTGCTGCACATCGAAAAGATCCTCAGTGAAGTCGAAGGCATCAGCTTCGTGCACCTCAGTTCTAAGGACGTCGTTCGCCACCGTATCGTGGCCGACATCGTGGCGGCGTACGAACAACAGTCATGAGTATCGACATCTACGCTGCCGACGAGCAGCACCAGTACCCCATCGACCTCGAGCGCTGGGTGGCGCTCGCGAACGGTGCCCTGGTCGACGAAGGTGTACGTGGGCTCGGTGAAGTTTCGTTGATCTTCACCGACGAGATCACGATCGCGTCGCTCAACCAACAATTCATGGGCAAGGACGGTCCGACCGACGTACTGAGTTTTCCCATCGAGGGCGAGCCCGATCCGACCGGTCGGGTACCTGACGCCGGTGGGTCCGGACCGGGTGAGCCACCACCACCGGAGATTCCCACGCTCATTGGCGACATCGTGATATGCCCGTCGGTCGCGGCGCTCAACGCCGTTGAGCACGAGTGCACCTTCGAAGACGAGATTGCGCTGCTGGTCGTTCACGGCGTGCTCCATCTGCTCGGTTGGGACCACGCCGTTGACGAGGAGGCCGAACGTATGGAGGCGCGCGAGCGCGAGTTGCTCGCGCGCCACTACCGGGCGAGGGCGACGTGATCGCGACCGCCTGGAGCGCGAGTGACACTTACCTGTCGCTCACCGTGTTGGTGCTGCTCGTGTTATCGGGGTTCTTCGCCCTCGCCGAGACCTCGCTCGTTCGCATGAACAAGTCAAGGGCGCGTTCGCTCCAAGAACAGCACCGGCGCGGCGCGCGAGCCCTGACCCTGCTCACCGAGACGCCNNTTTATTGGCATCGTCGGCGAAGTGGTGGTGATCTTCGTCTTCTTCGAGGCGATACCGAAGAACTACGCGGTCCAGCACCCCGACAACGCGGCGCTCTTGACGGCACCGGTCGTGAGCACGTTGCTCAAGTTCTGGCCCATCAAGTGGCTGTCGACCCTGCTGCTCGGCGTCGCCCAGGGCGTGATACGTCTCGTTGGTCTCGAGGGCCAGACCCAGAAGATGACCGAGTCCGAGGTACTCGCCATGGCCGACGTCGCCCAAGAAGACCACGCGATTGAGTCCTCCGAGCGCAACTTCATCCACTCGGTGATCGAGTTCGGCGACACCATTGTTCGAGAAGTGATGGTGCCGCGCATCGACATGGTCGACATCCCCGACACGGCGACTGTTCGTGAGGCGTTGGACCTCGCGGTGGCGACGGGGCGTTCTCGCATACCCGTGCTCGGCGAGGGAGTCGACGACGTCGTGGGCATCGTCAACCTGCGTCACCTCGCGGGTTTGTTCGCCGAGGGTCGGGGCTCGGCCCTCGTGCGCGATTACATGGGCGAACCCCGCTTCGTGCCCGAGACCAAACGCGTGGCGTCACTGTTGAGCGAGGTTCGCAAGGGTAAGAGCCACTTGTTCATCGTGATCGACGAATACGGCGGCACGGCGGGACTGGTGACCCTCGAGGACGTCCTCGAAGAGCTCGTTGGTGAGATCACCGACGAGTCCGACCCCACTGTTGAAGACGACAGCCAGAACACCGAGTCGGGCCTCACCTTGAGCGGGCGACTCAACATCGACGACGCCAACGAGGAGTTCGAACTTTCGCTGCCCAAGGACGGCTGGGACACCGTGGGGGGACTCGTGCTCGACCTCGCGGGCGGCGTACCCGACGTGGGTGACGTCGTGTCAACCCCGAACTATCACCTGACGGTGCTTCGCATGGACGGGCGGCGGATCGAGGAGGTCCTCGTCGAGCCGGTGCGAGACGACTCGTGACGCGCTCGGGATTCGCCGCCATAATTGGTCGGCCCAACGTGGGTAAGTCGACGCTGCTGAACCAAGTCGTGGGCACGAAGGTCTCGATCACCTCGGCGAGTCCGAACACGACGCGCGCCGCGGTACGCGGCATCCTCACCGAGAACGGCGTGCAGGTGATCTTCGTGGACACCCCGGGCATCCATCGACCCAAGACCACCCTCGGGGGACGACTGAACGAGACGGCGCACGCCGCCGCCGGCGACGTCGACGTGATCCTCGCGGTCGTTGAAGCGGGCAAGTCAATCGGTCCGGGTGACCGTCACGTCATCACGACGATGCTCGAGAACGCGAAGAGCGCGCGAGGTCCGCGTCCATGTGTCGTGGTGAACAAGATGGACCGCACCTCGCGCGATGGCGTCGCCGCCCAACTCATGGCCGCGCACGAGGCCGTCGCGGAGATCGCGTTGGAGCGAGGCCTCGAGGAAGCGGCGAGTCGTGTCGAGTACTTCCCGGTTTCGGCGAAGACCGGCGAGGGAACAGACGAACTGATCGACTACGTGCGATCTTTGATGCCCGAGTCGCCCTTTCTCTTCGGCGAGGACGAGGTGTCGGACGTGCCCGAGGCGACGTGGGTGGCCGAACTCGTGCGCGAGCAATTGGTTCGAAAGACCAAGCAGGAGTTACCGCATTCGATCCATACCCGCGTCGCGGAGTTCGAGTGGCCCCACATCACCGTCGAGATACTGGTCGAACGTGAGAGCCAGAAGGGCATGGTGATTGGCAAGGGTGGCCAGCTGTTAAAGGACGTGGGAATCGCCGCTCGGCGCCAGTTGCCCGAAGGCTGCTTCCTCGAGCTCAAGGTTCGTGTGGAACCGGGTTGGCAGAAGCGCGACGACATCCTGGACCGCTTCGGTTACTGAGCGTCGTGGAGTTCGTTCAAGAACGCGTGCACCAGCNNTTCGACTCGGCGAGGCGCGTGTCCAGTACCGCGACGACGCCCCGGTCGCTCTTGGTGCGAATGAGTCGGCCGACGCCCTGGGCGAGCAGCATCGCCGCTCGCGGCAGGTCAACCTCGTAGAAGGGTCGCAGTGAGCGCGACCGACGGGCTTCGGCGAGCGGATCATTGGGAACCGCGAAGGGTAGTCGGTCTATCGTGACCAAACTGAGCGAATGGCCCGGAACGTCGATGCCCTGCCAGAAGCTGGTGACGGCGAACAAACTCGCCTCCGCGCTGTCGCGAAACTGTTCGATGATGCGCTGGCGTGACAAAGTGCCTTGCACGAGGATCGGGGTATCGACGCGCGTCTCGACCGCTTCAGCGACGCGGTTCATCACCGCGCGATTCGTGAACAGGGCGAGCGTTCTTCCCCCGGCGGCCCCGATGAGCTCGATCAACTCCTCGATGATCGCCTCTTCGGCCCCGGCGTCGTTGCGCGACGGAAAGCCCTCGGGCACGTAGAGCAGCGAGTTCTCCTGGTAGTCAAAGGGGCTGTCGACGTGCTCGATCGCGACGGTGGCGCCCAGGCCCAGATCCTTAGCGAGCGTGTCGGGAATCGTCGCGCTCGTCAGCACCGCGCTCACGTGACTCCAGAGCTCGTCGGCGAGGCGAGGTGCCACGTCAACGAGGGAAACCTCGATGTCAACTTCGCGGTCGCGCTTGGCGAGAAAGAGCAGTTCACCGTCGCGTACTCGTGCCACGCGGTCCATGTCGTTGGCGAGATGAATCGCCGGTCCGAGGGCACGTATCTTGCGCGCCTCGGCGTCGGTTCCGCTCACCTCGAGGGCCCGCAGCGCCTCGACGATTCTGGTCACGAGCCCACTCGCCTGGGTGAACTCGCGCAGCACGTCTTCATCAAAACCTGTCAACTGTTCGGCGTCGAACTGGATCTGCAGCGCGCTCGCGAGCCGGTCGGCGCAGTTGAGTAGTTCGAGCGACGATTCGGCGAACTCGGTGCCGAGCACCGAGCGTGCGACCCCCGCGAGGGCGCGAAGCCGCGAGGCGTTGAGCGAGGTACCCAGGAGCGAAGCGAAGATGTTAAGAATCTCGTGCGCTTCGTCAAAGACCACGAACTCGTGGGCCGGCAGCAGCATCGAACCAGAAGCGAGGTGCGCGGCGTAGAGGTGGGTGTTGACGATCAGCAGTTGGCTCTCGGCGGCGCGGTCCTTCGCCAGTTCAGCGAAGCACGCCTGGCCCTGGGGGCACTGTGAGCGCCCCAGACATTCCTGGGGGGTGACCGAGAGTCCGCGCCAGGCGCGCGCGTCGATCTCGAAAGGCAGCTCGTCGCGGTCCCCGCTCGTGGTCTCGTTGGACCAGGCGAGAATGCGGCGCATCTGATCGGCGACGCCACGCGGTACCTCGCTGCCGTCGTCAAAGCTCATCTGACCCGCGCCACCCACCGCGTGGGCCCGGTTACGACAGAGGTAGTTGTTCTTGCCCTTGAGGACCGCGACCTTGGACTTGGTGTGGGCGCTGACGGTGGGGGCGTCTTTGGTGGCGAGTTGGTCCTGGAGGTTCTTGGTGGCGGTAGCGATCACGACACGTTGGCCCGACATCGCCGCGGGCACGAGGTAGGCGAGTGACTTTCCCACACCGGTGCCGGCCTCGATGATGCGATGTTCGCGCCGCGACAGGCCTTCGGCGACCGACCGGACCATGGCGCGCTGGCCCTCGCGTACCTCACCACCACCGGGTAGGTCGTCGGTGATCTGATCGAGCAGCACGAGGGCTCGTTCGACGTCGATGGCGACGACGTCGTGGTCGAGTTGGACCCCGACCTGTTCGTCGGGTTCGACGTAGGGCGAATCCTCGTCGGGGTCAAATGAATCCACCAGATGACTTTAGAGGTTGCCCCTATCGAGGTTTCTTGGACCCCGGACTAGGTTTTGTTCGTGCCAGATCCGCGACCCGTCGCCATTCCCCGGTCGCTTCGGCGCGACTCGATACCCGCGCACGTCGCGGTAGTGATGGACGGCAACGGTCGCTGGGCCGCCCAGCGCGGGTTAGCTCGCACCGAAGGCCACGGCGCGGGTGAGAAGGCGCTCGTGGACGTGACCTACGGGGCCATTGCCTTGGGGGTGAAGACCCTCACCGTGTACGCCTTTTCGACCGAGAATTGGCGTCGGCCGATCGACGAGGTGCGCTACCTGATGAACTTCAACCGAGGCCTGTTGGAACGTAACCGCGACGACCTGCACGACCAGGGCGTACGAATCACCTTCTCGGGTCGCGAGGATCGTCGCATACCCAAGCGCGTCCTTCGTGACATGCGCGGCGCCGAAGAGCTCACCCTTAAGAACAAGGTGATGACGCTCAACATCGCGTTCAACTACGGCGGACGCGCCGAGATCGTGGACGCGGTACGTCGGCTCGTGAAGGAGAAGGTTCCCGAGTCAAAGATCGACGAGAAGGCGATCCGTCGGCGCCTTTATCACCCCGAACTCGCCGACCCCGATCTCGTGATCCGCACGTCGGGGGAGTATCGAATCTCGAACTTCCTGCTGTGGGAGATCGCCTATTCCGAACTCGTCTTCTCCGAAGTGCTCTGGCCCGACTTTCGCCGCGAGGACCTCTTTGAAGCAATAGAGGAGTTCCAGCGTCGCGAACGGCGCTTCGGGGGCGTGGACCAGTGATCGCGACGCGCATCACCGTGGTCGTCGGTCTCGCGCTCTACGTCTTCTTGTGGGTGCTCGCCCTCAACGGCGCTTCGAGCCTCGTGGCGCCGTTACTCATTCCCTTGGTGCTGGCCGTGCTTGTCGCCGCGGGCGTGGCGCTCAATCGTTACATGGGCGTCGAACCGCGCAAGCAGCACTTCAAGGACCGTGACGGGCCCGGTTCGTGAGAGAGTTCGACGATGACGCGGTGGTGCTGCGCACGTACAAGACCGGCGAGTCGGACCGGATCGTGGTGCTCTGGACGAGGACTCACGGCAAGGTCCGCGTTCTCGCCAAAGGCATTCGAAAGACCACCAGCCGACTCGGCGCGACACTCGAGCCACTTTCGTTCGTGCACATCGACCTCGTCAAGAGTCGCGGTGACCTCTATATAGCGCGCCACGTGCAGCACCGGGAAAGATTGGGCGTGCTGCGTGGGTCCTACCAGCGCATCAACGCCGGCTACGCGGTAGTTGAAGTCGTCGACGCCATCCCTTCGGACGACGTTGCCGACGAGGGGATCTTCGAGCTCGTGATCAGGGTACTTCTTACCCTCGACCAAGAGGAATTCGACCCCACCCTGGTGCCCGCTTCGTTCTTCTTCAAGTTGCTCGCTCACGACGGTTCAGAGCCCGTGGTCGACTGTTGCGTGAACTGCGGACGCAAGGGTCCCCTGGTGGCCTTTGACGCCCAGGTGGGTGGAACACTCTGTAGCAACTGTCGAAGCGGCCGTTCGATCTCAGCCGATGCGCTGGCGCTCATTCGTCGGATCCTCGGAGGCGACCTCGCAACGGTGTTGCACGAAACCTCGCCAACCGGCGCTGGCGAGGTGATGGCGATCGCTCACGAAGCGATTGAACAGCACTTCGGTAAGCGCTTGAAGGTGGTGCCGTCGAGCGCCGATGCTGCCAGCGACCAATGACTATTAAGGTGCCTTCGGGAAGTGAACGGGTGATGAGCGACTTCGGGGTCTACGTGCACGTGCCGTTCTGTGCGCACCGGTGCGATTACTGCGCGTTCGCCACGTACGCGGACCGTGACCACCTCATGGACGACTACGTCGAGGCGGTGATCGAGGAGATCGAGCTCGCCAAGGCCAACGACCTGACGATCGCGACCTCGGTGTTCTTCGGTGGTGGCACGCCGTCGCGACTCAGGGCCGAACAACTCCTCGCTATCCTCGACGCGATACCGCGCAGCGACGACGCCGAGGTGACCGTCGAGTGCAACCCCGAGGACGCCCAACTCGAGCGACTCCTCACCTATCGTCGCGGTGGCGTGACTCGAATGAGCTTCGGGGTCCAGTCCACCCAACCCGCGGTCCTCGCCGATCTCGGACGCCGTCACGGCACGATGGCGCACCGCGAGGTGTCAGACGCCGTGACCGCGGCGGGCTTTGGCACGTGGAACATGGACCTGATCGTGGGTTCGCGCGCGGAGAGCCTTGGGGACGTGGCACGTACCCTCGAGGACCTGTTGGGCCTTGAGCACCCGCCGCCGCACATCAGTTGCTACGCGCTCACCGCCGAACCCGCGACGCCGCTCGGCATGGACCCCGCGCGTCACCCCGACGAAGACGAGACCGCCGACGCCTACGACCTCGTGGGCGCCACGTTGGCGGCCAGTGGCTATGAGTGGGAGGAAATCTCGAACTGGGCCAGACCCGGACACGAGTGCCGTCACAACCACGTCTACTGGGACCAGGGTGACTACGTTGGGTTCGGTTCGGCCGCCCATTCGCACCGCCGCGGACGTCGGTACTGGAACGTGCGCACGCCCGAGCGCTACATCGCCCTGGTGGGCAGCGGCCAGAGCCCCCTCGCGGGTGAGGAGTTCCTCGACGAACTGACCCGACGCTTCGAGCGCGAGTCGCTCGCGCTGCGCACCCGTCGCGGGGTGCCGGTCGAGGCCTTTGACTCACTCGAGGAGATAGCGCACCTGGTGCGCGTGCGCGAGGGTCAGGTCACGCTCAAAGAGAGCGGGCGTCTGCTCGCCAACCAGGTGATCGTTCGCCTGAGGAGCGGTGGGTAGTCCGGTAGCCTGAACGAATGGAAATAGCACCTCAGGGCGACTCGAATCTGCTCGACAAAGTCATCAACCTCGCCAAGCGTCGTGGTTTTATCTTCCCTTCCGCCGAGATCTACGGCGGATTCCGCTCCACGTACGACTACGGCCCCCTGGGTGTGAACATGCTGCGCAACGTGAAGCAGGCCTGGTGGAACGCAATGGTCCAACGGCGCAGTGACATCGTGGGCATTGACGCCGCGATCCTCGGCCCGCCCGCGATCTGGGCGGCGTCGGGCCACCTCGAGACCTTCACCGACCCACTGGTGGACTGCCTTAAGTGCAAGGAGCGTTGGCGCGAGGACAAGATCGATGGCGTCTGTCCGAACTGCGGGTCCACCCAATTCACCGAGGCGCGCGCGTTCAACCTCATGTTCAAGACCCAAGCCGGTCCAGTTGAGGGCGAGGGGGCCACGGCCTACCTGCGTCCCGAGACCGCCCAGGGAATGTTCACCAACTTCAACAACGTGCTCGCGGCGACCCGTAAGAAGCCGCCGTTCGGCGTCGCTCAGATCGGTAAGTCGTTTCGAAACGAGATAACACCCCAGAATTTCGTGTTCCGCACCCGTGAGTTCGAGCAGATGGAGATGGAGTACTTCGTGGCGCCCGCGGACGCCCCCGAATGGCACAAGTACTGGATAAAGACTCGTTATGACTGGTACATCGACTTGGGCATTCCCGTGGAGAAATTGCGTCTGTACGAACACGCCAAAGAGGACCTCTCGCACTACTCCAAGGGCACCACCGACGTGGAGTTCGAGTTCCCCTGGGGCTTTGACGAGCTCGAAGGTGTCGCCAATCGTGGTGACTACGACCTCACCCAGCACTCGAACGCGTCGGGCGTCAAATTGGAATACTTCGACCAGGGCACCAACGAGCACTACACCCCCTACGTCATCGAACCCGCCGCCGGCGCCACTCGCGCCATGATGGCCTTTCTGCTCTCGGCCTATCACGAGGACGAGATTGAGGGTGAAGTGCGCACCGTGCTTCGTTTGGACTGGCGACTCGCGCCGTATCAAGTTGCGGTCTTGCCGCTGTCGAAGAAACCTGAGCTCGAGAGCGTCTCAAAGGCCGTGCTCGAACAACTCCAGCCCTACTTCATGTGCGACTACGACGTGACCCAGTCAATCGGGCGCCGCTATCGCCGCCAGGACGAAGTGGGCACACCGTTTTGCGTCACGGTGGATTTCGACTCGCTCGAGGATGAGAGCGTCACCGTGCGCGACCGCGACACGACCGCTCAGACCCGCGTGAAGATTAAAGACCTGCTCGGTGAGCTACGCGCGAGGACGGGACAGCGTTAGGTGACCTACGACGGGCGTGGGCTCAGGTTCGGCGCGGTCGCCGAGCTTTACGACCGGTACCGACCCTCACCCCCGGACGAAGCGTCCGAGCTGTTCGGTGACCTCACGGGCCGTGACGTGCTCGAGGTCGCCGCGGGCACCGGGCTGTGGACGAGGTTTCTGCTGGACTTGGGCGCCTCAATGACGATCGTCGAACCCGACGATGAGATGCGTTCGGTGCTCGAACGGCGTAGTCCTTCGGTCCGTTCACTCGCCGGCAAGGCCGAGGACTTGCCCGTCGGCGACGCTTCGTTCGACGCGGCGCTGGTTTCGTCGGCGTGGCACTGGTTCGAGCAACCCGAGGCGACCCACGAGATAGCCCGGGTGCTGCGCGACGGCGCGAAACTCTACGTCCTATGGAACGGGTTTAGTCGTGACGTCCTATGGGTGAAGGAACTTACGAAACTTCGCGAAAACCCCGCTGACCGGAACGCCCGGCCCCGTGGCTGGGCGGCTGACCTCGGGAGAGAGGGTCTTTTCGTGGACGTGGTGAACGTGGAAATTGGTTGGACGTGGGTGCGCTCGAGTGATGAGCTTCTCGCGGTTTTTGGGACTTATTCGGGAACCTTCGTGAAGACTGAAGCGCAGCGGCGCGCGATGGACCTCGAACTTCGGCGTCGAATCGAACAGGTGGCGCAAGCTGGAATGGTGGAGGTCCCCATGACACTTCGTGGAACTATTGCGACGAGATCGGCTCGACATCATTGAGATTCACCTTCGGTTTTCTTAGTTGGGATGGCATATGTTACCTGGGCCTTCGCCACCAGTTGGTCATGGCCCAGGGA
>PKZO01000021.1 GCA_003133125.1 Acidimicrobiaceae bacterium
TCGCCCAGTTCATCGAAGACGCTGACTGGTCCGGCATTGACTACCTGCTGATCGACACGCCACCGGGCACCGGGGACATCGCCATGACCCTCGCGCGACTGCTTCCCCAGATGGGTCAGCTCCTCGTCACCACCCCCGCCCACGCTGCCCAGCGCGTCGCCCAGCGCGCGGCGGACTTCGCTCGCAAGTCGAACATTCGAGTGCTCGGGGTCATAGAGAACATGAGCGGCCTTTCGTGTGTCTGCGGTGAGCGCCACGCCATCTTCGGAGAGGGCGGTGGTCGTGAACTCAGCGAAGAGCTCGGCGTCCCGCTGCTCGCTGAGATCGAACTTGGCGTCGCCATCGGCGCCGGGGCCGACCTCGGCGAACCCGCCGTGATCCACGAAGATCCCGACGGGCCGTTTCGAAAGCTGGCTGAGCGCATTGTCTCAGACATCGCCCCACCCGCCGGGGCGCTCGGATGCACGGCGAGGATGCTCGACTCGCTCGAACGTGCGGTTCAAATCCCCTCGTCGTAGCCGTTATCACCGGGAACGAGAATAGTGAGTTCGCCGTCGCGTTCGAGCATTCGAGGTTCGATCTTTGGAATCTCGCCCAGTGCGTTCGCGTAGTCGAGCACTTCTTGGGCCGTGTCGAATTGGGCGACGATCTCGAGGTTGCGAATCGTGGGAAAAATCATCTCCAGCCCACCGCGCGCGTGCATCGCGAGTGCGTCCACGGGTCGAATCCATTTCGAAGCGACCGTCTCGTAGTCGTCGTGGCCCGCGACTTGTCCCTCTGGTGAGAGGGCCACGAAAAACCTCGTGTCGTAACGCCGCGGCGGTCCCACCGGTGTCACCCAATGAGCGAGGTAAGCGATGTTTCGAAGGTCGAGGGAGAGTCCCTCTCGTTGGAGCAGTTCCACGAACCGTAACGAGCCGTTGTTCACCAAGTCACGCGCGCGGTTCAGCCGATCGACCAAAGGTCGATTCGCTATATCGATCTCATGGCCCTNNCCGACGCTGAGTTGCTGGGCGACTTCACTCGCGTCCGCCGGGTCGACCCCGCCGCCCGGAAACACGTACGCACCGCCAACGAAATCGCTGTTGAGGTTGCGGCGCAACATAAGAATTTCGTAACCATTCTTCCCCTCACGAAGTGTCAACACCGTCGCCGCTGGTCGTGGAGTCAAGATAGTGGCCATAAGGCAAACTACCTAGGGTTCGCTCGCCCGAGACGACGCTGACAGAACTTCTAGTAAGTTTGAGATTCAAAAGACACGAGGAGCATTGTGGCAAAGAAACCCGTTGCGAAGAGGCCGCCTGCGAAAACATCGACTGGGCGTCCCGCCGGACTCTTCACCTGGCTGGCGGTCGGCCTGGTGGTACTCGTGGTCGCGGCGCTCGTCATCATCAAAGTCACTAGCGGGTCCACACCGTCGACGGGATCCTCCACGTTCCAAGCGGCCGACCCTACGACCGTGACCGAACTCACGACGGTTCCCGCTTCGGTGTTCAACACGGTCGGGGTCACCTCGCCGGTCGCCCCGGTCAACGCACCCCAGTCAATCGCGGGTCAGCCGGCCCTCACCGCGACCGTGAACGGTAAGACCCTCCCCGAGGTCTTCTACTTCGGCGCCGAGTACTGTCCCTTCTGCGCCGCCCAACGCTGGCCCACGATCATTGCCCTCAGTCGCTTTGGAACGTGGTCGAATCTCGGCAACATGTCCAGTGGCTCTCAGGACATCGACCCGAACACGCCCACGTTCACGTTCCTAAAGGCCACGTACACTTCGCCCTACATCGCCTTTCGTAGCGTCGAATCCGAGACCAACGTCTATGACGCGGCGATAAGTTCGTACACGAAGCTCCAGACCCCCACGAAGTCCGAGTTGACCCTGTTCGACAAGTACGACACTTCCAAATACATCAAGGGCTTGCCCGCGACCGACGACGGGTCCATCCCGTTCATGTCCCTCGGCAACAAGTTCCTGGTCTCTGGAGCCAGTTTCACCCCGGCCGCCCTGGCGGGACTCTCGCGCAACGCAATAGCCCAGGACCTCAAGACCACCTCTAGTCCCGTCACCGAGGCGATCATCACCTCGGCGAACTACCTCACCGCGTCGATCTGCTCACTCACCAACAACCAACCGAGCACGGTTTGCACGTCGACCGGAGTGATGGCGGCGAAAAAGGCAATGAAGATCTAGATGAGCCGAAGCATGGCGCCCGTCCCCCGTTGGGCTGTCTATACAACGTTCCTGTTGAGTCTGATCGGCTTAGCGTTGTCGGCGTACCTCACGAACGCACACTTCAACGGCGCCCAAGACCTCTTCTGTTCGGACAGCGGGTTCGTCAACTGCGCCAAGGTGACGACGTCGTCCCAGTCGTACTTTCTTGGCATCCCCGTCGCGGTCCTCGGCCTGTGCACGTACGTCGTCTTGTGCGTGCTCAACTCCCCCTGGTGTTGGCGCATGAGGAGCCGGTGGGTGCACGACCTGCGAGTCGTAGTCATCGTCATCTCGATGGCCTTCGTCCTCTGGCTCGTCGCGGCCGAACTCTTGATCATCAAGAACATTTGCCTCTACTGCACGGGCATTCACATCGTGACCTTCGTGCTGCTGCTACTCATTGTCCATCACTACGGTCGCCGGGTGGACGACGAAGCGGATCAGTTCACGTCCTAAGCAGCGCTCGTCGTTCGAGTTCGTTGAGGCCTCCCCAGATTCCGTACGTCTCGTGGCGCGCGAGCGCCGCCTCCAGGCAGTCACCGCGCACCGGACAGTTCGCGCACAGTCGCTTGGCGAGGAACTCACGTTCGTGGCGATCTTCTTTTCGCTCGGAAACCTCGGGCGAGAAGAAGAGTGACCCTTCGCTACCGCGACACGCGGCGGCGTCCGACCAATCCACTTGAGCAATCGACATTCCGTCTCCCCCGCCTCGGCCTAAGACCGCAGGATAACCAATTGGCCCCCGCGAGGCAAGGTGTTCTTTGTCCCCAATTTCGCGGTCCTCAAGTCTTGCTACGCTGAACTTCGTGGCCACGGTACTGCTAGCGAGCGACCTCTCGTCGCTGCGACACGAACTGCGCACCATGCTCGAAGGGCCCGACCTCTTTATTGAGGAAGTCGCGACCGGGCACGAGGTGCGCGAACGGGTCCAACTCGGCGAGGTCGACCTGGTCATCGTCGACATGCAGATTGGCTCTATGGGGGGAATGGCCGTGTGCATGGATCTTCGCCACGAAGAGTCCTACGGAGCGTCCGAACCAGTCGCGGTACTGATGCTGCTCGATCGACGCGCCGACGTTTTCCTCGCGCGCCGCAGCGGTGCTGAAGGCTTCGTGGTAAAACCGCTCGATCCCCAGCGCGTGCGTACCGCGGTCCGAGTTCTGCTGGCCGGTGAGGAGTACGAGGACGAGACCTTTCGTCCCGCCACCGTTCGCGCCGCCGTCGCTGAATGAGCGACCAGAAACCTCCCCCTACGGGCCTCGCGCGGATCCGCGCGAGGATCAAGGGCGTCCCCGCCTCCAAGGCCGACCTGCCCGAAGCGGTCGCCATCAAGGCCCGCGTGGACCAGTTGAGCGAGCTGGAACTTCGCGACGTCATGACTCCACGGGTTGACGTCGTCTACCTCACCATCCCCGTGACGCCCGAGGCGATCGCGGAGGCTGTTCGCGACACGGGCCACTCGTGTTTTCCCGTCGTCGTGGGTGACCTGGACGAGGTCGAAGGTGTCCTTTTCGTCAACGATCTGTTTCGGTCAACCGCCGTGAAGCGCGCAATCGGGGTCTCGCTTCCCACGGCCAACGAGATCGCCCGAAAGATCCGACGCCCCTTGATGCTCCCCGAGACTCTCGATCTGCTCGAAAGCTTGAAAGAACTCCGTGAGCAGCGGCGTACCTTCGCCCTCGTCCTGGACGAACACGGAGGCGTCGCTGGCGTCATCTCGATTCGCGACATTCTCGAACAGCTCGTGGGTGACCTCGGCGACGAATTCGATGAGGACGAGGAGCCGCCCATCGTGCGGATCCGAGAGGATCGTTGGCTTGTAGACGGTCAGACTCACGTGGACAAGGTCGAAGAGGAGTTGGGTGTGATCATCCCAGAAGGGGAGTACGTCACCATCGCTGGCTTCGTGCTCGACCTCGCCGGTGAGATTCCCGCCTCTGGAACGGTCTATACGTTTGGCGACTGGACCTTTCGAGTCCAGTCGATTGAGCGCCGCCGGATCAGCGAAATAGTCATCGAATATCACCAGCCTGTCGAAACTACCGAGGCCCCCCCTGTCTAACGCTTTGTTGTAGAGGTACCCAGGCGACTAGGATTATCGGGCTGCGAGGG
>PKZO01000088.1 GCA_003133125.1 Acidimicrobiaceae bacterium
CATGCACTGCCTGCCGGCCCTGCACAACACCGACACGGACCTCGGCCGCCAGATCTTCGCCTCGCGCCGGCTGGCCGCCCTCGAGGTCACCGACGAGGTCTTCGAGTCGAAGACCTCGATCGTCTTTGACCAGGCCGAGAACCGTTTACACACTATTAAGGCGATAATGGTCGCCACGTTGGCGGGAGTTTGACATTCTCATCGTCGCGGCACTAGGCGGAAACGCACTTCTTCAAAGAGGTGAGAGGCCCGCTGCCGAAATTCAACAGCATCACGTCGTGGATGCCGTGAAGCAACTCGCGCGAATCTGTGAGGGAAACGAGATAATCGTCACTCACGGCAATGGGCCCCAAGTCGGGATGCTCGCACTCGAGAGTGCCAACGACCCCGTGCTCGACCACCCGTTCCCCTTCGACGTTCTCGGAGCGCAAACCCAGGGCATGATCGGCTACTGGCTCGTCCAGGCGCTGGGCAATGTCCTCAAGCGTCGGGTCGTCGCGGTCCTCACCCAAACGATCGTCGATACGAACGATCCCGCGTTCGTCGCACCCTCTAAGTTCGTTGGTCGCGGTTACTCGAAGGAGGAGGCGCGTCGCATCGGCGGCGGCAAGTGGGCCCTTCGTCAGGATGGCGACCTGTGGCGACGCGTCGTTCCTTCGCCCGAGCCTATGGAAGTGGTCGAGATCTCGACGATCAAAGACTTGGTCGCTAGGGGCACGATCGTGGTGTGTGCGGGCGGCGGTGGGATACCTGTTGCGCGCGATAAGAAGGGTCACCTCGAAGGGGTGGAGGCGGTCATCGATAAGGACCTCTCTGCGGCGTTGATCGCGCGTGACGTCGACGCCGACACGCTCCTGCTGCTCACCGACGTGGCGGCGGTGCTCGCGGACTACGGACTTCCGACTGAGCACCCTCTGGACAAGGCCACCGTCGCAGAACTTCGCGCGATGAGCTTCGCTGCCGGTTCAATGGGGCCCAAGGTCGAAGCGGTGTGTCGTTTCGTGAAGGCGTCGGGCAAACGCGGGTCCATCGGAACCTTTGACGACGCGCCGGGACTCCTCGACGGCAGCGCGGGAACGACGGTGGTCCCCTGATCGTTTAGGCGCCATTTAGTGTCTCGAGTCGGCGCTAGGCGTCGGGTGGGTCGGCCTTGTCACGGCGCAAGTCTTGTAGCGCCAGGTTTGCTTGGAATCGTACCCAGGTCGGAAAGAATCGGTAGATGCGATAGAGCACTGCCACTATCGCGAAGAAGCCCGGATTCACTTTTGCTGGCTCGAGCGCTGGCTTCTCGAGTTCTACGGTCGGCGCCAGGAGCCTTTCAATCAAAGCATCGTGGCGAATTACTTCTCTCGTCTGCGCGGTCGCCGTCAGGCGACGCGCGATGACCACCAGTTCCTCCTGCGCGGTAACCAGATTCTCCACCAGGGTCTTTCGATCAGGCTCGAGCAGTTGCAGTGAAGCGCTATCGGTCGACGCCATCAGAGCGCGACGTAATTGGCGCTCCGCGTCATCAAGGTCCGGCTCGGCCCACGTCGCCACTTCGTCGTAGGGTCCAAGCTCGTGATTGGTCTCGCCCACCAGTGACATACCGAAGGAAACCGGAAAGTAACTGTCTTCGAGGAACTCCGTGAGACCCCCGTAGTTGGTGTACACCACCGGCAGCCCGCACAACGCCGCCTCTATCGGCGTGAGACCGAGGCCCTCGGAGCGGTGGAGCGACACATAGACTTCGCAATTTTTTAGCAGTTCGAAGTAGTCATCATCACTCAGATATTCGTCAACGAGCTCCGTACGCTCCATGCCATCGATGAGTTGTAGGAGTTCCGGGGGCGACACGTCTCTGAGGTTGGTGCTCTTGAGCACTAGTCGAAGATCCGGGTAGTCCGCCTGGACCCGCTGCCAGAGCGCCAAGACGCCCTCTGGGTTCTTGCGGCTGAGAATGCTCTTGGCGTCGAACGTGGTCAGTATGTACCGCGCCCGACCGGTCGATGCTCGCTCGAAGTCGCTCGGATCTGCAAGCGAGTCGATAAGTCTCAGGTCAAAGGGCGTGAGCCGGTCGACCGGTATCGGAAGGACCTTCGCCATCGCCTGGGCGCTCCAGTGGGAGAGCGCGTGGACCCGATGAATGTCGCCCGAGGCGGCGAGCGAATACATTTCGCTCGGGATGTGTTCGAGTTCCCACGCCCAGACCGCCTCGACGCACTGGATCCTCGGATCGACTCGCGCCGCGCTCACTTCAAGGCTCCATTGGTCAGCGTTGACGAAGCAGAGTACTGAGGCGTTCGCCGCGGCGAGGGGGTTGTTGCGTCTCAGTAGCATCGAAAGATAGTCACTTGAATCGTTGTTTCCGTAAACCTGCTCAATGGCGGGGTGGATACCGGCGTCCTCGAGGGTCGCCAGTGACCATCGCGCAATCTGGCCAATGCCCGCCGAAAGGCTGAAGTAGCCAATGAGACGAAGATCCACCATTTCACTCAATGACTGCGCTGCGCTACCCATGATCTCGGCGGCCAGGCGTTCGTCGGCCTTGGTGTGGAGCTCGAAAGACTGCGATGCCCACGACAATTGGGCCATTGGTGTATGCGTGAACTCGTGGTGAGCGCTCCTGAAGAATGCGCTGATGGCGTTAGGTACTCCCTGAAGTGAAGGATGGCACGACCAACCTGCCAAGAATGATCGCGACCTCGTACCGAAGTTTCGATGTTCGTCGCCACAGCTCAGACAGGCGAACCACAGGAGTGGACTCGCCGGAGCGTAGACCTCTTCACGCACCTCGCGAAGAGTGAGTCCGGCACGAACGTGCACGTCCGCGTCCTCGCGTAGAAAGCGTCTCCAGCTAACGGGTAGCGGTTCGAGCACGGAAGACCCGCCCAGGGTGAAGGTGGGGTCCGCGTGCTGGAGTCGGTGGTTGCGCAACATCTCGTCGTACTGGAAGGCAAATCTCCGAGGTAAGGACTTGCCCAGCACGCGGCGAGTGGCGTGTCGCGAAAGCGATGCCGAACGGTCGAGTTGAAATCCGCTGAAGTGAAAGAAGTAAAGGGGATGAACCGATCCGGCGTAGGTGATCTTCCATTCACCCTGGTCGAGGATTACGTTGCGTTCGTGGAGGTTCCAGTAGGCGACGTTGCAACCTGGCGCGACGAGAGTTTGTACCTTCGCCCTCAGCGTGGCGAAGTCGAGTATCCGCTGGTCGGTGAAGTAGCCCATCGCCGGGTTCAACAGGCAGTCGAACTGCAGGCGCCCACTCCACCAACTAAGGAAGGGTAACGCCGTGGGTCGTGCCGAACAGAAACCTAGGTTGTAGAAGCCCGCTTGAAGAATGTCGTGCGATGACGGTGAATAGCCGTCTTGCAAAATATCGGTGAAGATGTGAGGGGTCAGACATACGTCGGCGTCGTCGTCTAATAGGTGGGTGAAATCCTGGAACACCTGAATGTCAGGGTCGAGGTAGGTAACGCGCTGCCAACCTTGCGCCAGGAAAGATCGCATGAGGGCCGGTTTCACTGACGTTGCGAATTCCAGGGTGTTGTAGAAGAGCACCGCCGACTCAATGTCGAAGTCCTCCCAGTTCACCTGATCGATCGTTATTGCACGATGATCGGCGCCGCTTGATGAACCAGCCAAGTACTCGTCAATTTGAGATTGAAAATATTCGACGTCATTACAGTCCTGCAGGATAAGGACCCGCAAGACCGCATCCGGCATTGCGAGCGCGAGCGACTGTCCAAGAATCAGGAATTGACTCAAATAATTGGGAGTGATGATGGCACAAATGAGATGGGTGGCATCAGAATCCGACCGCGTCATTTAACTACATTAGTGAATCTTCGTGGTTTGCATTGAGGGCGATATCTTAGGGAAGCCTTAAATTGCACGCGTCAGTGCTGAACAGGCGCCTCAGCGCAGGTGGTTCATTACAGCTGCATTACAGAGCTTTGAGATTAACCCCGAAGAAACAAATGAAACGGCCGCGTTCGCGCATTTTCTGGCAACACTGAGTTTCGGATGCATGGCGATATGGGACAAAGTCGCTTCCTTGAGGTGCAAGCGCTGAGCTTGCTCGTTTGGAAGAGAAGAACCATTTCGTGGTGGAACACGCTTTTTACACCGCAGCGGCGTTTCAATGGGCAAAGGATTACGGCGAGCGGTCGGTTCGCGAGCGTGACGCGAGAACTCGGCTCCTCTGAACCTATGATGGCGCACGCGGTCTGCTCAACGGTTTGAGTATTCAGCCGCGAATCCCAACTTGTCGGTGGTCAGTTGGTCTCGCGTCACTAGATTTGGGTCACTATGTCAGACACTGTTCTCGTCACCGGCGGTACCGGTTTCATCGCTCAGCACTGCATCCTCCAATTGCTCGAAGCGGGCTACGACGTGCGAACGACCGCACGCTCGACGAGCCGTGGTGACGAACTTGCCGGAGTTATCAGTTCGCACCTCGCAACGGGTGGGTCACTCGATGTTCGGTTGCGCGTCGTGGCGGCGGACCTCACGATCGACGACGGTTGGGACGAGGCCGTGGCTGGCTGCACCTACGTGCTGCACGTTGCCAGTCCGCTCTTCCTCAAGACGCCGAAGGACGAGAACGAGATGATCGTGCCGGCTCGCGAAGGGACTCTTCGAGTCTTGCGCGCGTCGGTGCGCGCAGGAGTGAAGCGAGTCGTCATGACCTCGTCGGTGGCGGCCGTCGCCTACGGCACGCCCAGGGATCACCCCTACACCGAACTTGATTGGACGAATGTAGAGAGTGGCGACGTGGATCCCTACGCGAAGTCCAAGACCGTGGCAGAAAAGGCTGCGTGGGACTTCGTTCTTTCTGCGCAGAACACCTCGAAGATGGAATTAGTGACAATCCTTCCCGGGCTGGTTTTGGGCCCCGTGCTCTCGGACCACTTCAGCTCTTCAGGAGAAGCAATTAAGAGGATGATGAACCACGAGATTCCCGGTATGCCCGACGTATGGTTCCCTCCCATTGACGTACGTGATGTCGCTTGGTCTCACGTGAAGGCGATGACTTTGCCCGCCGCCGCGGGGCAGCGATACATCTGCGCGGCTTCAGACTCAGTGCCGTTACTTGATGCCGCCAAAATTCTCCACCAGCGTTACGCCAGCGAGGGTTACAAGATTCCGATGAGGAGGCTTCCTAAGTTCGCGGTGCGACTGGTCGCCGTTTTTGATCGTGACTTGAAATTTGTCGTCCCCGAAGTCGGAAATCCCGCCCACTTCAACGTCGCGAAGATCAAAACCGAGCTCGGACTCGAACCTCGCGACCTGACCGAGATGACCCTCGCCATGGCTGAAACGATGATCCAGTACGGGATCGTGAAGAAACGTTGATTCCTCTGGTGCGGTTGGTCAGGGGGTGGCCGGGTTGTCCATCACCGAGATGCGTTCGCGAAGGCTTGCGAAATGGGACTCGATGTCCTCGATGTCATACGGCTCGGTCACTGAATCGCGCGCGGTACGCAACACCATCTCGCCCTGACGCATCAGCACCTCGCGTTGGGTAACCGTCGAGGTGGCGTCAGCCACCGCGCGCAGCGAATCCAGCATGCGAATGATCACTGCGGGCATGCCGCTCGCCGCTTGACGGATCTTGTCGTAGGCGCGATTCACCATCTTCGGGTAGGACCAGTCCGCGGCGATGAGACGGACTCGCCCTTCCTCATCGCGGTAGACGCGTTCGGTGAGGTTTCGACTGGATATACGACTGAGCCCCGAAGAGAGCCAATCGAGACACGTAAGTGCCGTGAACGTGTCGTTCACGGCGGGCGAGAGGGCTCGGATGGCGATCTCCACTAATTGATCGATGGCGAAAACGGGGTCTTGCATGAGGGTCCGGTGCGGTCCGGTCACGTGAGCCCTGGCGAGAGCTTTTTCCACCTGTTCGGCCGCTCCTCTTGGGAAGACCTTGGCGACTGGACGTCCGGCGACGATGAAGTGACCCGGACGATAATCGAGTCGGATGACCGCATCCACGAGTTTGGCGATCTTGGCGAGTTGGGCGTACCCGACGAATTGGAGGTAGCCACTCTTGGCGGCGATAACCATTCCACCTCGCGCGTCGATCATGGCGAGTAGTTCCGCGGGCTCGGGTGACATGGACGAATCCAGACGGGCGGCGGGGGTCGACGCGTCGACGGTGTCGACGATCGGGAACTCGGTATCGATCGACGACTCGAGGTCGCGGGCGATGCTCGCGATGACTTCGGGGAGCTGGATCGTCGCCGCGATGTGGTCGATGAAATAGACCAAGACCACGACGTCCAACAACAGCATTGCTTCGGCGACCGTGATGCTGAGGTGCGGCACGAAGGTGCCGTGGGAATAGAAGGTTATCGAACCAAGAGCGAGTACCGAGTAGGTGAAAGAGCCAACGAAGACGCCGAGGGTGACCTGATTGCCAACGTCGCGAACGAAGTTTCGCATCATCCGCGGGCCGAACTGTTGGGACGCCAAGGTGAGCGCAAGGATCGTGATTGAAAAGACCACGCCGACCACGGTGATGATCGCCGCTGCGATGGCGATCAGGACGTCGCGGCCTGACTGGGAACTGCCGTTACGCAGCCAAGTCGGAAGCTGGATTTGGTGCTCGTAGGCGGCGGCGTCGATCTTGAACGTCACCAAGAACATCAAGGCGCCCAGCACGATGAGCACGGCCGGCACGAACCAAAGCGTCGTGCGCAGTGCCTCCCAACGCCAACTTGGTAATTTCTTTCGATTCAACAAGGTCGGTCACCTCTGGTGAGAGCGCGTGCCGAGAGCGCCAGAATCAGGGTCTGGCGAGCGCTGTCGTCGTGGCACCGAGTGATGTTTACGGCGCGAGCACGCGGATCTTTCGAAGTGAAACCGCACAGACGTTGCTCAATAAAGCAGCCTCCATTAGTCCTGGTCATCGACAAACTCCTTGCCGCCGACCAGTCTTCCCGGCACACCTGTAAACCAAGCAAATTCTAGTTCATCGACGATGTCGAGATGACCGGCCAATTGGACCTGTGTTCATTAAGGAATTATGACGCTCCGCCAATGACTTTTAAGAACCTATTCGGAAATATCCCACGAAAATCGATACGTAACGAAATTCCCGAAGGAGGGAAACATGAGTATTGAAAGTCCGTTTCAGCGCGTGGACCACGAAGGCCAGCGCAAAGGACATCGCCATAACTTGCACGGGCGGCGAGTGGCGAAGAAGGAAGTGCGCGCCGTGGACCAGAGTCAGGACCTGAGTAGCGTGACGCTAGTTGTTTCTGACAAAACGCTCGACCAGTCAAAGCGTGCATCGGTCCCGCTGGCGACACTGGTGGGTGCCCATGTTCTCGGAGGTCTACTCGACGGACGACTGGCTAAAGGGCAATCTCCCTCGTCGAGTTTGCTCCTGGCGACGCGAGCGCAACTGATCGTTTCGCCGTCCCGTCGCCGGGTGCTGGCCGAAAACTGGCTGTCGTTGCTTACCAACGCGCGCCGCCCGACGCCCTTCAGAAGCCCCGAGGTGCCACTCGCTCGTTCGAGGATCCTCGGTTCGGAACCCTGGATTCGTGCGCTCGCGAGCGCTTTGCTTGCGCCCATGGTGGCGCCGCAAGGCGTCGCCATGGCTAGTTCGCTCTTGAGCGACGGTTCGAGTCCGATCTACGACGGTCCGAACACTGGGAACTTGGAGTCGATGCTGCAAGAAGTGATCACGCGGCTGAATCCGCTGGCCTCCTAAGGGCCAGCGACTAAGAACCGACGCCGCTGGGAGATGGTGTACCCCCCATGGTTCCATCTTCCAGCGGTCTCGGCGATTCGTCAGTTCGGGTTCGACTGCTAATGAAAGCAACTTAACGACTATTTTCCGGGCCTGGAGTATTGAGGACGAAGCCGCATTTTGGATTATTCGGAAGTCATCTACTGTCTTTTAGCTGTCCCGTGAAACACTAAGGAATGAAACCTCGACGACCTGGTTAGACAATACCTAAGTCGATGCTTACGCAATCGACTTGCCCAACACCTCCGCCAGACGAAGAGCAATTCTTTTTCCGAACCTTGCGCTGCTGACGCGTGCGCTGACCGCGAGGAAGTGCGCTTATCCAGGCGTTCCCGGTGGGGAAGTGGTCTCCAGTAAGAGACCATTCCCAGCGTCAGCGAAGATGCACTTCAAGTCGCTCAGTCGGTGCGGACCACTTGCGTGACGGGCAAGTAGTTCGCACTAGCCGTGGTCTCTGACAGATTTCGCGGGTTTCCTCGGCGCCATACTTAATATCCCCTTGGAGGGTGAGGAATGGTTAAGGTCGGTAGTGAGAAGCAAGAGTGAAAGCTGCCGCTCGAGGTCCTAGGACCTGTGTGGTGGTCGCTCTCAGCCTGTGATCTTGACGCCGCCAACAATGACGTCGCCTACTAGAGGAGCGATTATGGCCGAAAAGTCACCGCACCAACACAATGCCAAAAAAGCGGGTAAGTCGCTGAAGGAAAAGCGCAACGAGAAGCACGCTAAGAAGGAATCGAAGAAGGGTCTTATCGCCGAGTGACGCCCCGTAGTAAGTAGGCACGGTCGATTCGACGTACTTACAGTCAAATGGATTTGCGCAGACGTAGAAGAAGGGCTTTCTACGGGCCAGCGCACCTTGCTCGCGCGTGCACAAGAGTGCGCGTTGATCTGGATAGAGCATTCATGCCCTGCCGTGCAGACCTTATTACCTCGGACGTTTACGTACACTGCGACAAGGGTGCTCGGCATTAGGCTTCACCAACGCGCGATTAGCGTACCGACTGAACTCCGAGCAGAGGGGTGGGGCGATTGTGGCTAAGCGAAATCAAGACGAAGTGAATCAATGGCCCCATGAACTGAAGGTCATGTGCATGGACAATTTGTTGGCCGCGCCGGGAGTCCGCGTCTACTTCAAGGACCTAGAGAGCAGATTCTTGTTGGTAAGCGCCGGTTGCGACGCTACCGTTCCTACGGGACAGGAACTTTCGGATCTCATTGGCAAGACGGACTTCGACTTTTACAGTGAAGAGCACGCTGCGTCCGCGTTTCACGACGAGCAAGAAATCATTCGCACTGGCCAGCCCTTAGAACAGAAACTGGAGCAAGAGACTTTCCTTGATCGCGCGGACACGTGGGTGTCGACGAGCAAGATGCCGCTCTTGGACAAAGACGGCGAGATCGTAGGAACGTGGGGCGTGACGCGTGATGTCACTGCACAAGTCAAAGCGGAAAAGGCTCTCGCCTATCAGGTCCTTCATGATCCGGTGACCGGACTGTCCAACAGAATCTCAATGATGGACAGGCTTGAACAAGCCTTCGTTGCACTGGAGCGTCTGCCCGGTCGCCTCGCGGTGTTCTTCGTGGACTTAGACCATTTCAAGGTCATCAATGATTCATACGGCCACGACGTCGGTGACCAATTGCTTGTTGAGGTTGGTCGCCGACTTTCGCGGGTATCTCGACGTGCCGATACGGTCGCTCGGCTTGGTGGGGACGAATTCGTCATACTGTGCACGTCGTTGAACAATGACGACGACATTGCACTTATCGCCAACCGAATTGTCGAGAGAGTTCGTGCCCCTTTCTTCAAGGACGGACATGAACTCACTGTCACGTGCAGTGTTGGTATCTTCCCTACCACCGACCCGCAGGCCGAACCCGAAGATCTCCTTCGTGGCGCCGACGACGCCATGTACGAAGCGAAAGAATTGGGGCGAAATCGCTATCGAGTTTACGATCCCAGTTCGCGCGGCGTCTCCACTGCGAACCAATTCAAGGCAGAACTATGCCACGCGATTGAAAACAATGAACTCTTCTTGCAGTACCAGCCCTTATTCTCGCTCGATGACCAAAGCCTCGTCGGTGTAGAAGCGTTGGTTCGCTGGCGCCACCCGGATCGGGGGATCGTCGCACCGGATGCCTTTATTCCGTTTGCCGAACAGCATGGCTTGATCGCTTCAATCGATTCGTTCGTGTTAGACGAGGCCTGTCGCCAGCTCGAGGAATGGACCAGCCGGGAAGGATGGCCCGCCGGCTTCACTATGGCGGTCAATGTTTCAGGGCGCGAATTGTCCGAAGTTGGTTTCGCAAAGGTGGTCGAAGAGGTCATGCTGCGCTATCACATTTCTCCTGAGCGGTTGTGTCTCGAGATCACTGAAACTGCCTTCGTTGGAGGTTGGGCCGAGATTCAAGAAACACTGGCGGCGCTGTCTCTGCTGGAAGTGCGCATTGCTTTGGACGACTTCGGAACTGGCTACTCTTCGCTAGCTCATCTGCAACACATGAGAGTTGACGTTGTGAAGATCGACCGAAGCTTCGTTGAACACATTGGACGCAGCGCGCGCGACCGCGAGATAGTTGCTGCCGTGACGGCAATGTCGCACGCTCTTGGAATGTCAGTTGTTGGCGAAGGTGTCGAGACTGACCATCAGCTCGATACGTTGATGGGACTTGACTGCGATCAGGGGCAAGGTTTCCTCTTGGCACGGCCCATGTCGCCAGAAGCCGTAGTGGCGCTGGTGGGTTGAGAATCGCCGCATCGAAGTCAGTGTTAACGGCGCCCGGTAACGGCGACGACCGAAGTCGTTCACGCCGCCGAGGCCCTGGACGAAGACTATGAACCTTTAGCTCGACGCCTTCGCTGGACTATGGCTCACGGCACGCTCGCTGAGCGCTTGAAATCTGAAGTCAAGAGGGTTAAGACTCAACTAGCCCGAAGATTCGTAATAAACCGTAAAGGCCGCCGCGGATCCCGTTCCAACTATTTGACTGGGCAGCGTCATAACCGTACCGTTTGCAGCCACCATTTCCCATGCGTCGGAATAAGTGGGCAGGTACCATGTGCCTCCCGTCACTTGAAGCGAGAGGTCGGAGAAAGTGACTGAGCCGAAATCAGCCAAGGGGAACAGCTGTCCGGTGCTCGCACTTGCTGGATCCTCCGCTATCCATTCCGCGCTCAAACCTTGGCCTGAGTAAGCCTCCGCGGCGGACGACGTATGTCCACTTGTCAAGTCCTGAATGTCGTAGGCCCATTGCCCAGATGCAGTTTGGTAAACGCTCGCCTGCATATCGTCACCCGGATTAACCAAGTAGAGATCTTGTTCGCTGTAACTCTCGGCCTGATCAGTCCACCACGCGACGTCAACTTGGTTCCCCCCGTCACAGGACGACGATGTCCCATCTTGAAAGAGTCCGGGAATGTCACTTGAGCCGTTGACGCCGACCCAATCCGAGGTGTGGCCATTTGGCACCGAGGAGCAGTTGATTGTCGGGACCGTCCACTTAGCGCCAACGGATTGATACCCACCTGGTTGACCTGTCAAAACGTACCCGGACCAATTCTGGGAAGTCCATCCCGGAGACGTCCCAGCCGGTACCGCGATCGCCCACTGCGCGTAAAGGGTAGTGCTCGCCGTGAACACGTATGGAGAACCGTCCGCGTAACTAACACCGCTGCCGTTAGCTGCAGTGTTCCAGCCGGTGAACTCGTAGCCCGAATAGCTAAATGCATTGATCGCAAGAGCAGCGGCAGTTCCGTACGCTTCGGTTTCGTTCGGCATAACTCCTGAGCCACCGTTCGCGTTGAACGTGATCGTTGGCCCGGAGGGCACGGGGGATTTTGGAGTGATTCCGTTTGAAGCTCTTGAATAGATTCCAACCTGGGAATGGTTCACCGCGGCCACGGTGAAGTGATAGGTGACTCCGTTATTCAGTCCTGGAATTGAGCAACGGGTCGTCGGGCACCTGCGCAGTGCGGGACCTGTCGGATTCCTTGGGAATACTCGAACGTAGTAATCAATGATTCGAGAGCCGCCATTAGAAGAGGGAGGCAAGAAACTTATGATCGCCGCGTTGGTACCCGCCGCCGCCGTGACGTGACGAGGGGCAGTCGGTCTCGTAACGATGGTTGACGCCGATGCTGACGACTGAGAGATCAGGACAACGGCCAACAGAGTAAAACCAGCGAAGCTGACGGCCCACCGGAAGACCAACTTCGCCACCATCTTCGAGGCCGATGGCGACTCCTTCGGGCGAAATTCGAAAGCGCGATTATCACC
>PKZO01000027.1 GCA_003133125.1 Acidimicrobiaceae bacterium
TATCCGCTTCCCAAGCTGAGAACGCGAGTTCGATTCTCGTCGCCCGCTCCAAGGATTTGCGTCAATAACCGATTGATCACTGAGGCTTTTCGTTGGCCAGCGGTGACCAACCTTGACCGACATTTACTCGTCTTACATGCCCACATTTGTCCGCAGTATGGCCGTCGTATGCCTGACACGGACAGCTAGTTCGACAGCGGGGATGAGACAGTCGAAAGATAGTGTCACGTCTATGACTGATGCGTCGGCTTGAGAACCTCCGAGAAGATGCCGACGACCTCTCAACGGATTGTCCGGGCTCGACATTGCGCGTGAAGGCAAGTGAGATCCTTCGGGCACACCCGTTCCCAGTGTTAATCCCGCGATAGTTCGGCGAACACGGCCAGGTACGCGTATGGCGACGCGGAGCGGAAGGCGAAGAGAGGTTGGCTGGCATTTGCGGAAACATGGTGACGACTGGAAGGTCTTATACGCGTCCCCTCCGGGACTGGCGATACTAATATCGACCATTTTGTCATTGAACCACCGGGCGTGTTCACGCTGAATACCAAGAACCACCGTGGCGGGCGCGTCACCGTCGCGCCTAAGACATTCTTTGTAAACCGGAGGGACTGCTGAAGGTTCGGTTGTCATCTTGTCAACTAAATCGACAGCAGTCCACATTCTTTGGACATCAGCCACTGAGTTCCCTTTCTCCGCGACAGTCAAACAACATTGAGTGAGCAATTAACTCATTGACGCGCAAGGACGGGAAATTGACAGAACGCTGCGCACTCCGAGGTCAGCGAACGCCCTTACAGCGACGTCATATTTTCAACAAGAATCCTCAACACTTCACTTCCCAATCGAACTCTCGTAGCTGGCAATTGGACACAAAACTCTGCGTCTAAATCTCTGCAACTTCATGACCAAAAAAATTTCAGGATCAAGTTCTTGCAATTCTCGACTATTTCTATTAACTTACTATGAATTAGCCACAAACCTCTAAAAGAAAGGCTTTTCCATGAAGTTGCGTTCCCCCCGAACCTACCGAATCTCGGTATTTACAATTACTTCGGTGCTCCTCGTAACCTCGGTTGGGGCAATTCTCGCCTCGCCACTGAGTTCCTCGGCTGCCACCAAAAAGAAGCACGAGGTAACGACTCTTCGTTACGAACCGTTCCCCACCATCCTTAACTTTCCCGAACTCGCTCAGAGCCTTGGATACCTGAAAGGCCTGACGCTTGTGGACGAAGGCGAAGACCAGAATGGCCCCCAGGAGATCGAGGCCCTCGCCGCTGGCGACCTCGACTTCGCCGCTTCCTTCAACGGCGGCATACTTGCGGCGATCGGCGCTGGCGTGCCGATCAAGTCCGTCATCGACTACCTGGGCGACAATGGATTGGCCGCTGGGGGAATCTACGTTCCCACCAACAGCCCTATTACGTCAGCGGCTCAACTCGTTGGCAAATCGCTTGCCTACACCCCTGGAACGCTGGCTGGCTCGACGGTCGACACTTACCTCCTCAACAACAGTATTAATCCTTCCCAGGTAAACACGGTCTCACTCTCAGGGCTCTCCGAAATCGCCGCCCTCTCTCAGGGCACTGTTGACGCCGGCTACCTAGTCGGGACCGCCATTGCGCAAGCTAATAGCCAAACTTCACTACGACCACTCGTTTCCGAGTCCAGCCTCTACGGGAATATCGGCACCTGTGGACTCGTCTTCACCAACGCCTTCATAAAGAAGAACCCCGACACCGTCAAAACCTTCGTCACCGGCGTCGCGAAGGCAATCGTCTGGGCTCAGGCGCACACGACCTCGCAGGTGATCGCCCAATACACGAAGTGGCTAAATGCGCACGCCCGTACCAGTGACGCGACGGCGTTCCAATTCTGGCTCGCTGACGGCCTATCGAAAAAAGGTGGCCTCATCAGTCCAGCGGACTTCCGCGTCTTCTCCACGTGGCTGGTGCGAACAGGAGGCCTCAAGCAGAACCAGGTCAAGATCGCTAATGCGTACACCAACAAGTTCAACCCGTACGGGTAGTTATGTCGATCAAGATTCAAATCCGGAGTGTGAGTCGTCAGTTCGAGGTCCGTCCCTCGTCGGCAAACAAGCGTAAGGGAACCTTCTTCACCGCACTCAACGGCATTAACGTCGACATTCGGTCCGGCGAGTTTCTTGTGCTCGTCGGGCCGAGCGGATGCGGAAAGTCGACACTCCTGGATCTGTTGGCGGGCCTCGAAGTTCCGACAACGGGCGAGATCCTCTTCGACGGATTGCCGGTGACGGGACCGGGACTCGACCGCGCCATTGTCTTTCAGCAGTACGCGTTGTTCCCGTGGCGCACCGCTCGCGGCAATGTTGAGTTTGGACTCGAGGCCCAGAAGAAGGGTCGCCTCAAGAAGTCCGAACGAAAGGCGAAAGCCCGGGAGTATTTGTCGCTCGTCGGACTCGATGGTTTCGAAGATCAGTACCCGCATGAGCTATCGGGCGGTATGAAGCAGCGCGTTGCCATCGCACGCAGTCTGGCTTACGAGCCCGATGTCCTATTGATGGATGAGCCTTTCGCCGCGCTCGATGCCCAAACACGCGAGTCGCTCCAAGAAGAACTGATTCGGATCTGGAAGCACACTGGTACGACAGTCGTGTTCATCACACACAGCATCGACGAGGCCGTCTACTTAGGGCAGCGCGTGGCGGTCATGACTTCTCAACCCGGGCGGATCAGGGCCATCGTAGATATTCCTGAATTGAACTATTCGGAGAACGAGGATGTCCGATCACATCCGACGTTCGTGAGGTATCGCCACGAGATCTGGCAACTCCTTCGAGAAGAGAAAGACCACACGGTGGTCAATCGACGCGTCCTCGCAGATTCAGAAGATCCAAATTCAGTCGAAGACCTGCGTCTGGACGACGCGCTGGTCGAAGTGCCATCAAGTACAGGTACGCCGTGGTGACGCTCGCTCCGAACACTTCGTTCGACGTCTCGGCACCGGTTGTCAGATCTGAACGAACGAGGATTTCAATCTTCTCGCTATTCGGTGTTGTCTTTCGAAACACCATCGTCCTGATCGTCTTCTTCGGTCTCTGGGAAGTGCTGCCGCGGGCTGGTGTCGTCTCATCCACATTTGTTCCACCCTTTTCTAGGGTGGTCGTCGCGTGGTGGGCACTGCTGCAAAGTGGTCAACTTCTCTCGGCGGTGGGCGCGAGTCTGCAGCGATCCTTCACCGGATTCGGTCTCGCTCTGCTCATCTTCATTCCGCTCGGACTTCTGATCGGGTGGTACCGACGCCTCGGCACCTATTTGACGCCACTGTTAGAACTGTGCCGCAATACTGCAGCACTTGCGCTTATCCCGGTGTTCATTCTCACGCTCGGCATCGGACAAGTGTCCAAGATCGCGGTCATCCTGTACGCGTGCGCGTGGCCTGTGCTACTCAACACCATTAGCGGGGTGCGAAGTGTCGATCCACTGTTGGTGAAGTCGGCGCGATCGATGGGACTCAAGCCACTTCGCCTCTTTCAAAAGGTGTTCTTGCCAGCGGCGTTGCCAACAATCTTCACGGGCATTCGCCTCGCTGGCGCCACATCGATACTCGTACTTTTAGCCGCCGAGTTGCAGGGCGCTACCAATGGCCTTGGATACCTCATCAATGTCTCTGAGACCAACTTCCAAATCCCCGCCATGTACGCCGGCATCTTGACGATCTCCATTATCGGACTCGCCTTCAACATCATTTTGGTTCGTCTCGAGCGTCACTTCTCCACGTGGCGAAGTTCATCCAATGCATAGACAACCTCGTCGCATCACACAGCGTGTAGTTAGACCGCGACATCAAGCTCCTCAAATTGAGGAATACGAAAGGAACAACAAATGTCATCCGTAATTGATTTCAGAGTGCGTCCCGGAACTAGAAAGGTTCTCGAGACGATGTCGCCCGATGGCCGCGTGCCAACAGGTCTCAATCGTTGGGGCCATCCCACTCCAGAAGTTGCCACACTCGATGAATTCGTCAAGTCCCTCGACGCCCACGGCATCGACAAAATCGTATTCACCGGGCGACAGATTTTCATCGATGGCAAAAACACCGGTCTCGACAACGACTACATCGCCGAAACCGTCGCACAATATCCCAATCGTATAATTGGCTTTGGCAGCGCTGACATCAGCGCCGGCGTCACTGCCGCCGTCCGTGAATTCCGACGCTCCATCGAAGAGTTGCACCTCAGTGGCCTCGCTGTCGACCCGTTCTTACGCAACCTTCGTCCCGACGACCGCAAACTTTACCCGCTGTATGAAACTGCCAACGAGCTCGGCGTCCCCGCAGTCATAACGGTTGGCCCTCTCGTTGGCCAAGAGTGGAGTGATCCCGTCGCGCTCGATCACGTGGCGGCCGACTTTCCGACGTTGAAAGTCCTGCTCTCGCACGGTTGCTATCCACAGGTCACTGAGTTGATCGGACTCGCCTATCGGAGACCGAACGTTTACCTCGAACCCTCGCTCTACTTCGCCCTTCCCGGCTCGGAACTCTTCATCCAGGCGACCAAGACAACGCTCCAGAATCAGATCATCTACGGCAGCGCCTTTCCTTTTGCCCCTCTGGGCATTAAGGAGGAGTTCATAAAGACCTATGACATTTCGGGCGACATCTTGGACAAGATTCTCGGTGGCAACGCCGAGAGGTTTCTCGGCCTGTAGGAAGCGACGAGTACCCGCTCACCATTCCGGTGTCGGCCCCGTCGTCGCCTCGCTAGAGCGCCAAAGGAGAACTCATGACGTCAAAGCAGACATTTGCGACAGTAGAACCAAAACTCGCGATCGGTTTGCACAACTGGTCGATTGATGAACCGGATTCATGGCAATTCCTGCTCGATCGCGCCGTCGCCGCCGATCGAGCAGGAATCGACCAGCTCGTCGTATCCGATCACGTGGTATTCGGCGAAAATCTCGATGCGTATGCAAAAAGCGAACTCGGCGGTCGCGATGGAGGAAGACAGCCAACCGGTTCCGACGGACACTGGCTCGAACCTCTCACATTGCTTTCCATGATTGCCGCGCAGACGACCGCCATTCGCCTCTCGACGGGCGTCCTCCTCGCCGCTCTTCGACGGCCGGTGGTTCTAGCCAAGACCGTCACCACGCTCGATGTTCTCAGTGGCGGTCGCCTTGACCTCGGCGTCGGTATTGGCTGGCAAAAAGAGGAGTACGACGCCGCGGGGCTCCCATTCGCCAAGCGCGGGAAGCTCCTCGATCACACGCTTTCAGTATGCGAAGCGCTATGGACAAATAGTCCTGCCAGTTACCAATCTGAGGAACTCCAATTTGAGAAAATTCACTGCAAACCTGGTCCGCTCCAACCCGGCGGCATTCCGGTCTGGGTCAGCGGCACGATCAACGAACGCGTCCTGCAACGCGTCGTGCGCTTCGGAAGTGGATGGATCCCATGGGGAGACTTCACAGAAAATCCAGTGCCGGGCATTGAACCTATCCACCGTGCGCTGCGTGACGCTGGACGCGACGTTGACGGATTCAAAATTCGTGGAATGCTCCCCGTTCGTGCCGATGACAAAGGACGCATCGACCTGGCGAAAAGTGTCGCCCCAGCACCGCGCCTCATCGACGCTGGCGTTACCCATTTGCAGCTCAATCTCCCTCTAGCCAACGAGTACCACACCGTCTTCGAGCAGCTAAGCGAGGCGGTCGATGTATTCGACAAAGCAACAGGCAGAGCGAATTCCCGTGCCGCCGTCGGCGTTGCAGCCAACGACTAATGACATTGCAACAGCGTCAAGGGAGGCTCTCGTGAAATTTGGCATGTTCTTACCGCAACGAGAGATCGGTCACGATCTTCAGAACGTCCTCGGCTTCGTCGAGGCGGTTGACAATGCTGGCTTCGATTTTCTCCAAGCGACGGATCACGTCCTCGGCGCCGATCCTTCTGCGCGTCCAAACTGGGACGGAGCGTACGACGTACATGACTTATTCCATGAACAGTTCGTCTTCTTTGGTCATCTTGCGGCACTGACGAAAATGGAACTGGTCAGTGCCGTTCTAATTCTTCCCCAACGACAAACCGCGCTCGTCGCCAAACAGGCAGCCGAGGTCGACATCCTTACCGGCGGCCGCTTTCGACTCGGCATTGGTGTTGGTTGGAACGACGTAGAGTACGAAGCACTCAACGTCGATTTCCGGACACGCGGCGAACGCTGCGAAGAGCAGATTCACGTACTTCGGCGGTTATGGACCGAAGAATCCATCGACTTCACCGGTCGCTTTCATCGAATTGATCGAGCGGGAATTTTGCCACGGCCAATCCAACAACCGATTCCGATCTGGATCGGTGGCGGGGCCACGAAACGTGTCCTTGAACGTATTGGTCGCTTAGGTGACGGATGGTTATCGGGCAGCCCCCCCGGCGAGGATACTGATCGCGCGTACGCGATCATCAAGAACGCAGCCAAGGCTGTTGGACGACTCGCACCCCCGGCGTTGCAACTTGGTCTCCGCATAAGCACTCTCGACGCTGGGAAGTTCGAGCGACAAATTGACGCATGTGAACTTGCCGGCGCTTCCCACGTTTCGTTGCGAGGCGACAACCCAATTGATCACAACGATCCGATACGGACATTCGACCAGTACCTCGAAATAGTCGATTTTGCAGCCACGGCGCTCGGCGATCGTCTACAGTCCAATCGCTGACCGCACCGTGCGGTCAGTCTCACTTGATGTAATCGTCTTTGAACCAATTCCGGAATGGGCCAAGTGCCGCGCCGCCCACGAATCGACTATCTCAGTTATGGCGATGGACAACAAGGGGGCGACTAATGAGGAGCATCGCGTCCTGTCCTTCTATAACTCCAGGTCCCGTCGTCCCGCCAATCGATTCGATTGAGTTGCGACCGGTGTCGGATCGAAGAGGATTGAAACGTTGCGCGCTCAACTGCAACCACGGCCGCGGAGAAGTTGATGGCAGCACGAACATTTGGGTTCACTGAATTGCCGTGCAACTCATAATTCACTCGCTCAGATTCCCAAGCTGAGAACGCGAGTTCGATTCTCGTCGCCCGCTCCAACGCCATACGTCTCCGGCTCTAAGTAAATTTTAACGCGAGCAGCATCAGGAAGACGACTTCGATGTTTTCGAGTTACGCAAGCGACAGGAAGATTGCACCGCGCGATTGCGATGTGTGGGGGGTCGCGCAATCGCGACAAAGTACAACCGAGGAGTTGAACTCAGAACGAGAATTCCGGGAGAATCGAACCACTCCACCAGATTGACACTCGCGCGCGTGGCCGCACGTATGGCGACTACATTGGCACGGCCCGGAAGCGGCAGAACGAAGGGGTTGCTCGATCATAACGACAGGACGCTTGCTCCTAGGACGATGTTTCGACGCGGAATGAATTTCTGGTTCACGCCGAAAGACGCTGGTCGTGGCAATGGTCCACGTAATGGTGGCGAAGTTCGCATAACGCTCCTAAAGGCAATTAACAGTAGATCCCTCGTCGCAACCGTCATGTCTAGAGCTGTAGAGTCACCTTACCAATCGAGATAGGTCCTCAACCAGTCAGTTCACATTGGATTTCGTTCTCTGGCAACGTCGGCCAATGGGGCATTTCTCCTACACGGTGAGTAGTTATTCATTGATAACGCATTGACCGCGTTGATTGCATCCGCCCCATCCGATTGGCTTATTCAATTGAAGCCAATCGCGGCGCCTGGACCCTGCTCGGACCCTGGGAGAAACCGCCGCTCGTTGTGAAAGCGTGCAGGAAGTCAGGAAACAAAGCCGTCGCACCAGCCGGGGCCCTGTGCGAGAGATCTTTTCGAAAGGCAAGTCGCCTGGATTCCTGCGCCACGGTGTACGCCGTGAGTCCTCTTGGGCCAGCCGCAAATTCCTGCTGCAACTTTACAGAATCGGTATGAAAATCTCTAGTGAGTGGTTACCGTTGGTGATACGAAGGCAGGAAGGTTCTCAAACAGCTCTCAAGTGACGAAAGTTCGAACGTCCCGAATTGGAACCATATCTTTGGCGACTGCATTGGTCGCGGTGGCCGGTCTTGTGGTGCTACCAATTCCCGAGGCCACGGGGAGTCCGACACTTAGCGCCTGGCACATAGCGACAGAACCCTCACCAACAGGGAGTTGGTACGCGGTCAACTACGCCAACGGACAGTGGGTGGCGCTGGGGCACTCGCCAGATGCCGCGGTCTCGACGAACGGCTCAGCGTGGACGGAATATCCCGTGCCAGCCGGATCTTGGCAATCAGTTGCCTACGGGAACGGGTACTTCGTGGCGCTCTCATCAACAAATGCGAGTCCAGAGGAAATCGAATCGATGAATGGGGACAACTGGACCGCGACCACCGGACCAGCCGGTCCATGGACCGCTCTGACTTTTGGCGATGGTCGCTTTGTGGCAGTGAGTTCGGCCGGACAGATCGACACTTCAACGAACGGAACGCGGTGGACGAGCGTGTGGGACCACGACAACCTTGATTTCACGTCAGTCGCCTATGGCAACGGACACTTTGTCGCATCAGACGCTGCTTTGGGAGCGATTGCAATCTCGACCAATGGCGTGGACTGGAGTCGCATTTTCCCGGCNNTCGACGGAGGGGACTCTGGCTACATAGTGACATCCGTACACGCAAGCGTCTGGTCACCGCAACAAGTCTCGCCCGCCCAGGAGACTGACGGCGCGGCGTTCGGCTGCGGCAGCTTTGTCGGCGTCGGTACCTCCGCCTTGTCAGGTGGAAGCTTCATTACGTCGACCTCGGGTACGACGTGGGCGTCCACCGCAGTGCCGGTTGATGCGACGTCGAACTGGACCGCTGTCAGCTACGGCGCTCAACGTTTCGTTGCGGTCGATGCCGCGGGCAACATTGCATGGTCAAGCACAACAAGCAACTGTTCCGCGGTAGTCCCCGAGTCACCGCAACAAGTCTCGGGAAACATTAGTAGCGGGATGGTCTGGACTTACATGCATCCGCCGTCCAATTCGGGTGGTGCGCCCGTTAACAGTTACCGAGTGACCATAGCCAGTGGAACATTCAGTAAACAGTGCTCCGCACCCGTGTACTTTGAACCCAACTGCAAAATCTCGGGACTCAGGAATCACCAGGTGTACTGGGTAACCGCACAGTCACACAGCCGCTTCGGGTATTCGGTGCCAACCGACCCGGAGTTCGTAATCCCGGTAGCTTCTTCGGCGTTCAGCGCGGTGGCGTCTGAACCGGCCGTCTCTCAAGATGGACCAGTGGTGGTACAGGTCACAGGTGTTCGCGCCAACAACGAGGGCATCTATCCAACGTCCACGATCACGGTGCACGTTGGCGCGACGAGCGACTCCTGCCATCCGAACCCCTTCGGCGAATGCTTAATCACCGTTTCGAATCCGCCCATTGGGTTGGACTCGATTTACGCGACCTACACCGGTTACGGAAGGTCGTATCAATCGCCGACTTCACACGTCACGGTCCAATCGTGACGTAGGGATCACCGGTTGCCAGATTCACGTGGCGACCCAACGGAACTCTTCGAGCATCCCAAACTGGGGATACGGGTTCGATTTCCGTCTCGCGCTCGAGATGGTGTCAAGACAAAAGAGACAACGCAGCTTCTGAGACCAGTTGATGGTTCTGCCTATGACCGGACGAAGGTACCTACGCAGCTTGGCGTATCTACACGACGAGTGACCAGTAACAGGCGGCGTTTCTAGTTGAGACCACTCAAGAGGTCGAGCATGTCTTCGGCATGTTCCTCTTCCATAGCGAGGATCTCTTCAAGCATCCGGCGCGTCGTTGGATCGCCGTCACCCAACCACGCAATTACTTCGGTATACGAGGCAATCGCGACCCGCTCAGCCACAAGATCTTCTTGAATCATTTCTCTGAGTTCCGTCGAAGAGTTGTACTCCGAATGACTGCGCCCCGACAACGTATCGGGATTGAAATCTGGTTCACCGCCCAATTGCGTAATCCGCGCGGCGATCAGATTCGCGTGCCCCTCTTCCTCGCCAGCGTGCTGTAGGAACTCGTCGGCGGCAGGTTGGGCATCAATCCCCTTCGCGGTGTAGTAATGCCGCTTATAGCGAAGTACACACACGAGTTCAGTGGCCAACGCCTGGTTGAGCACATAGAGAACCCGGTCCAAGTCGGCTCCGTACGCGTCAGTGACCGATCCCTTATCCATGTTCTCTCTCGCGCGCTTGCGCAACGTCTCGACATCTGTCAGAAATTCCTTCATCGCATGTTCCCTTCTGCGTCAAAGGATTTATCGCTCTTTGCTGTCGAAATCTCCTTCAACCATTACCTCATTTACCTTAGTGATGGTCAAAAAATATCGACCCGCCGGAGACCAATTCTCGCGCCGTGGTTTCGGCGATGGCTTACCAATTTGAGATCGGGGGTTCGATTTCCGTCGCCCACTCCAAGGGACATCACAGGGTCGCTGAGGCCCGAAGAACCATCTTCAGCGTCGGTACACTTTCAGAATGACTGAACTCAAAGATTCCTCGACGAGCGTGAACGTGCGCGGATCCTCCGGTCAGGCCTTTTCGAACCCCGGACGTGACGTTCAGCGTGTAGGTACCGCCAACTTCCTTGGTCAGGATGTTTCGAAGATCCACGGGCCGGTGTGGGCTGTGCTGGGCAACTTGGGCGACAGCCAGTGTTACTTGGGAGTCCAGGAAAAAGTGGAAGCCGTGCAGGCCGCCATGTCGCGTCGAATCGCTCAGGACGACCTGGCGAACCGCCTCATTCCGCCCGCCTTCACCATTGGCGTGTCCGATGGTCAACTCAACGGGACTCCAGAGATGCGCTTTTCGCTTATCGGGAGAGAACTCGTGAACGACGCTGCGTCGACACACCTCGCCGCGAATCAAGTTGAAGGTCTGATCGCGGTGGTCGCCTGCGACAAGCCGCCGGTCGGCACGGTGGCAGCCCTACTTGAGCACAATGCTCCCGCGGTGATTGTTTCTGATGGCTCAATCAAGCCGGGCATCAATCCGCGAACTGGCGAGCGCATTGACTTGGTGACGGCCTTTCAGTTCGCGACGGAACCCGACGAGGAAGCTCGGGCCGAAGTCACCCTTTACGCTTGTCCGGGCCAGGGAAGTTGTGGGGGCATGTTTACTTACAACACCATGCAAACCTTCATCGGGGTGCTGGGTCTCGAGCCGCTCCACATGGTCGCTCCACCGTCGGACGATCGCCGTCGCGTCGATCAGTTTCCGGACGAACTCGTTGACTGCCTGGTGGCTGTGACAAACCGAGACATCCGCCCACGAGATATCGTCACACCCGTTTCTCTTCGCAACGCCCTCATTGTTTCCATGGCAATGGGTGGCTCGACGAACGTCATGCTGCATAGTGTCGAGATCGCCCGTGCAGCGGGAATCGACTTATGGAAGGACGTGCTCAGCCAAGACGAGTTCAACGCGTTGTCCCATGTTCTGCCCGTGATTGTCAATATGCGTCCTTTCGGTGCGTATTCCATGGTCGACGTGGATGACGCAGGCGGACTGCCAACGATCGTGAGCGAGCTCTTGCGGGCTGGCTTCCTGGACGGCAGCGCTCTCACCTGCACTGGCGAGACACTCGGAGAGCAGATTGATCGCTTGGCCCCACCCCTGCCCGATCACGAAGTGATCTACTCGGTCGCTCAGCCCTTCAAGGGCACCGGTGGGCTTCGACTCCTTCGCGGAAACCTAGCCCCCGACGGAGGCGCCATCTTGAAGCTTGCCGGCGTCGAAAGCGGAATCGTTGACGGCGTTTTCACCGGAACGGCACGCGTATTCAACGGAGAACGTTCGTTGATCACCGCTCTCGATGAGCGTTCCGACGACTTTAGAGACAACGACATGGTGGTGATTCGCTACGAAGGACCGCGCGGAGCGCCGGGAATGCCTGAGATGCTCGACCCCACGTCAAAGATCACCTCTTTGTGCCGCAAGCGTGGGATCACTATCGCTCTGATGACGGACGCTCGATTCTCTGGTGGATCGGTTGGGTTGGTCATTGGTCACGTCGCTCCAGAGGCACTCCTTGGTGGACCGATTGCGCTCGTAGAAGACGGCGACACGATCACCGTCGATATCAACCACGATCGTCTGGACTGCACCCAACTTGACGACCCCGAGATGTTCGCGCGCCGGACTGCCGCGTGGGAGTCTCGAGTAAGCACCAACGGCGGCCTTCACCCTGACGCTTCACCGGTCACGCATCGGGTTCTCAAGCGAATGCGCAACACGGCTCTTCCGGCTTTGCTGGGCGGAGGTATGTCGACGAGTTAGGTCTTCGACGGCCCCGTTCGACAAATCTTCATTCAGTGGGCGCTTTCGCGCAAGCGAATCGATTACGGACCAAGACCACCTTCGCGGCGTGAGTCAATTTCGTCCAGGACAGTGCGGATAAATGTTCGAACTTGGTAACCATTGCGCAGATCAAGCGGATTGCAGATATGTTATCGGTGCGGAAGTTCATTTCCGCAGAGGAGGAATCCCATGACCGATCGCATTCCCCCCAATCCATTTGAGGAACGTTCTCCAGAAGACGAAAGGCGCCACCGAAAGCAGCGTCTAGCAGCAGCGTTTCGTATCTTCGGCAAGCTCGGTTTTGACGAAGGAGTTGCGGGTCATATCACCGCCCGCGACCCTGAGCATTCGGATCGCTTCTGGGTCAATCCGTTCGGTATGAGCTTCAAACAGATCCGCGTTCGAGACCTTATCCTTGTCGACCACTCGGGCACCGTGCTCGAAGGATCCTGGCCCGTCAACCCCGCGGCCTTCGCCATTCACTCCCAGGTCCACGCGGCGCGCCCCGACGTTGTTGCCGCCGCGCACTCACACTCAGTGCACGGCAAAGCATTCGCGTCGCTGCATCGATCCTTGCGACCCCTGACGCAAGACGCGTGCATTTTCCACGAAGACCACGGCGTGTACTTCGACTTCGGCGGCGTCGCCAACGACCCCGAGGAGGGAAAGCGTATCGCCGTCGCACTTGGTGACTACAAGGCAGCGATTCTGGCCAACCACGGACTGATCACGGTGGGCCAGTCAGTGGACGAAGCCGTTTTCTGGTTCACCACGATGGAGCGCACGTGCCAGGCCGAGTTGCTCGCCATGGCCGCCGGCGATCCCGTAGAGATCCCCGAGCAGATCGCCCAGGGCGTTCATGAGCAAATTGGTTCACCCCTAGCCGGTTGGTACAGCGCCCAACCGCTATTCGATTGGATCCTGGCCGAGCAGCCCGATTGCCTCGAGGAACGTTAAGCGATAGTTCAAGCCGAGAGGCTGCAGTTTGTGGTGAGAGTTGAAAAGCAAGCGCGACCCTTAGCAGTGTTATTGGTCGCTTCACGATGTCAACGCCGGTGTACTGACTCCCAGGTCGAATTAGGCAGGTGCAGTTCTCAAAGCGACACCGCTTCGCGGTCATCTCGCGCCAGCTGTTGTTCTAGGTACTCTTCGGTGAGGCCCGCCATTGATGGGCACGTGAGGACTCTCGTAACCATTTATTTTGAACCGGTACCTGACCTCAGAGCACCGCTGTCCTCAGCCAGTGCGAGACCTTCGTGACGCCCAACCTAAAGCCAGCGCCAAGGCGACGAGCACCACTCCAAGTACTCCTAGGACGAAGTACGCCGTCGAAGATGCCTTCGCAGTCTTGACGGCGCTGGCCAATTCAACCAAGCTGTGATGCGATGGGTCGACGACGCCGCGCACTGAAGTTCCCGTTGTCACAAAAATGCTCAGTGACTCGACCACCTCCCGATATTTGACACCATCGACTGAGTACTCGCCATGGCAGGTGAAACCGGCGCCGTTACTTCCGCTACCGCCGATGTTCCCGAAACATCCACTAACCGTGACGACGACTGGAATTCCTTGCGACCTCAAGCGATTGATGCGGGCGTTTCCGTTGGCGACCGACCCGACGCCCACGACCAAGAGAACCGCACAAACCACGAGCAGCAAAGCACCGGCCATCAGAAAGAATCCCCGCCCGACGCTCACCGCCGCGGGACCGCGCAGCGAAGCGGCTTGCCCATCTCGCGAAGACTTCTCGAAGTTCCCGCTCTCGTTGTCAGTGACCTGATTCAGTGGAGACTCTCCTTTCAATCCCTTTTCCTGGAATACCCGACGATGATGTTCCATAAAACACTCATGGTGAAAAGCCGAGTTGCCCTGCGTTATCCAGGACTTCCGACCACGATATCGGCGATGGCCTACGCCGATCGAAACCATCGCGTTTTCTCACGAAGCAGAGACCTGGAGACCCGGTAGGGACATTCGAGCCCATGCCGATCGGCGGCGAGAGCTCCTTATCTCGATTCTCACTTCGGCTCATCTGATACGTGATCTTCATCGTCGTTGGGTTTGAGTGATGACGCACGACCAAGATTTCTTAGTTGAAACTCATTCCACACCCACCCTCATCTCACCTTGCCCCGGCATCCTGTTTAGGTCAGCAATACCGCTGCGCAGAAGCTTAGAAAGGAACGGTACGCCGTCCCCGAAAGGTTGGCCCCAACCATGATCGTCTTTTTTATTACCATCCCCCTCATGATCCTTGGCATCGCAATTGCCATCCTCCCCCTCTCGTGGGCCATGAAACACCACGAAGAATGGGAGGCGTCCGCACTGCCTACGCCACTCGAGGAAAGCCGAGACGAGGAACCTATCGCGGCCTGATGCGTGTACGTCCCTCCGTCTTCGGACACAACCAACCACCTTTTGGAAGCCGAGCAGTCGGTTGGTGTGGTGAGTTCTGACTTTCGCCTCACCGCCAAGCATTTGAACGATCCTGCCCCTTCCCCCGAGTCTCAAAGTGGCGAAGTACCTGTTTGAGAAAGTGAGGTGAATTGGGTGCTCGCGTCTTTTCGATTCGATAAGGCGACCGTTAACCCGTCGAATTTCTGGCACGCACGAGCCTCGAAGGCTATTCTTCGAATTCGAGGTGGACCATGACAATTGCGACCAAGATAACGGGCGAGTTCGCCCAACACGTGACCTGTCAACTTGACGACGGGCAATTGGTTTTCGCCGATGCGAAGAAGTTTCGATGGAAGACCACCAACGTCAAGCTTGAGACCAGACTTTCCACTCCCGGTGGTGCTGCAGACAATGCGAATCAAAAAGCCAAGCAGGGCGGCGGCATGCTTAAGGCCGCGCTTGCGACCGCTACAGAAGTCGGCAAGCGAGCGCTCGCTGGTCAAAGTTTGGCGTTTCAGTGGTTCAGCCCGAGCGGCGGTTCGGGTCTCGTCACGCTCGCGGGCGAGTTGCCCGGACAGATAAAAGTCTTGGAACTCGATGGCGCCACTGGTTGGTTCACCGAGAGTCGAGCCTTTGTCTGCGGAGAGTCGACGCTCAAGTACGACATCTCGTTCAACGGATTCAACCAGGGTCGGCGCTCTCGCAATGGCTTCATCCTCGAACATTTCACCGGTAAGGGGACACTGGTTATCGGCGGCGGAGGGACGATCATGGAGATTAACCCCGCTGCCTACGGCGGGAAGATTCAGGTGCACGGAGGAGCTGTCGTCGCATTCTCGGACTCCGTCACCTTCGGCGTTGAAATGGTCGGCGCCCTCAACGCCGCCACCCTCATGACCGCCGCATTCGGTGGCAGCGGCATCAATCTCGTCACTCTCAGTGGCGACGGACCGGTGCTCTTACAAGCCACGCTCCACCAGGAGTTCGAGGACGATGAAAGAAACAGTGAAAGTGGACCCGGCTCAGGCCGCGAAGGTCTGCTTAGCAAACTTCAATAGAAAGAAAAGGAGATTATGTATGGCCCTCGTGGACAAAATGAAAGCCCAAGCCGCACAACTCGCTCAGAAGGCACAGGAGGCGGGTAAGGCCGGACAGTCGAAGCTCGCCGACGCGCAGGCTCGCCGACGCGCTGATGGTCTCTTACGCGAACTCGGCGCCGCTTTTTACGCGCAAAAGACTGGTACCGCAAAAGCCGACAACGCTGGTGAAATCGACCGCTTGATCGGCGAGTTGAAGTCGTACGAAGCTGACTACGGCTCACTCGCTGGTTCGGATTCCACGAACGCCGCCGATCCGTCAAGTGAACCAACGAAAGACGACACCCCACCAGAGGGCGGCTTCAAACTCTAACGTTGCATCGAATACTGCGCGGCCCCACCAAATGTGGGCTCGCCACGCCTGGGTGCGTGACGACGCTTTGCGCGGTCCCGATGCGACGTGATTTGGATGGTGGGCGGAGACATTAGGGCGAGCAAGCGCACGACCAAGGAACTACGCGCGCTAAGTTTCGCGCCCAGGTTCGCACGAGAGTACCGACACGCAAAAGAATTCGGCTTCGCGCTCGTTGGTGTCAGTCGCGTCGTTCCTTTGATTGCTTGGATTGATCGGACGCGTGCACCTGGGCCAGGTAGGCGTTCCACGCCTCCAAGTCAGGATCATCAAGCTCTTGCTTCCGAGGAGCCGACGTTTGATCGTGTTCGGCCCTTTCGCTCGCCAGCAGTTTTCGCCACATGTAGACGGCGTACCCACCGAGCAGCGGCCACTCAAAGACGTAGGCCCACGAGAGTTCATTGCCCCCCACAGCACGCATGAGTTCGAAAACAAAGGCGGGAATGCATATCAATTCGGCCAGCACGAGACCGAGGTGAATTCTTCGAATCCCTTTGTTGCGAGCATTCACGCCTTCGACGTTAATCCCCCTCGGGCGCGGACCAGGGGGCGAGAAGCCAATGTCATTCATCACCGTCGCTTCCATGGGCGAAGCTTCGCGGACCCGTTCCGCATAACAAGGACCGATTACTGACAAAGTCAGGCGTACTCGTTGAGCACCATTCAACTAACTTTGAATGGCCCCGAATAGATCGCCGAACCGAGCCCGTAAAGCGGGAGCACTTCTGAGCATGGACTACGAGGCCAAGTTGACGGCGGCGGGCCTCAGCGACATCGAAATCGAGCCCACCGTGGTTCACGAACGCGCGACCCTCGAAAGCTGGGCCCAGTCGATAGCCGTGCCGCTTGAATTCAAGGCGGATAATGCGCTCGATCAGTTCGACGGTGCGGCCACGAACGCATTCATCCGAGCGCGCAGATAGAGCCCAGGGCCGAGCACCCGACGTAAGCCGGGCTACTATCGAGGCTTCTCGTCGTGCTGTTCGCTGAAGCGCAAGATGAACAAGCCCAGAAGCAAGAAGACGACGGCTCCGACGCCGACGCCCAGCGAAACCAAGGTGTCGTCAAAGTTCGATTGCTTGAGCGACGTGCTGAGCGTGAGGTGCGCCGACGAACTCAAAATGTCCCGCACTCCCGCCAGGATGCCGATGACGAGAAACGGTCTAACGGGAAAGAGTGAGGCACGCAGGTGACCGAACACCGTGTGAGCGATGTCTAGAAGGATGATCACGACCAAGATTCCATCGATCGCTGCGACCACCGATTGTGGAAACTGGTGCCAGTGACTGAAGAAGTCGATGACCGTGCGCACGAGTACGACGCCCGCGACCAAGAGCAAACTCGCGACAATCGCGTATTCAATGCCAGCAATCACCCAATGAACGAAGAGGTCAGCGGGCTGGGTTTTCGCGGGCGGGTCGGTTCCCTTGGCGGCCATGAACTAACGCTAGCCCCAGACCCCTTCGAAAGGACGAAGGTCCATTCAGTCCGACCCCGAACCCTCTTTCGTTGAGCGTTCTTTGGGACGACGACCAAGACACCAGAGTACGAACCTGCCAATACGGCCCAGGTTCTCGCTGCGTCCGTGTGCGGCCTCGTGATCCACGCGCGGTCCGTAGGTACCACCACTGCTGTTGGTGAGCCCCGCCAAGTGGATGTCGTTCGGTTCAGCGCCCTTGGGCACTTCGGGCATGCGCCAACGAAACTTTCTTGGTTTGTCTCCGGCGGCGCCCACGACCAAAGTTTCTCACACCTGGGGCGAAATTGCGATTCGATCTCTCACCATATCGAACATGGCCCCGAAATCACTAGGGTGACTGAAAGGAGGGACTCACATGAATGAATCGTCAGACGCTGTACACCTGAACAACCACCACCGTGACACGCTCGTGTCCATCTTCCAACACCCCACGAGCCACAACATCGATTGGAAAGCAGTGCTCTCCCTCTTGGGTGCGATTGGCACCGTGCAAGAGACCGCAGAAGGTAAGTACCACGTCACGCTAGATGGAACCGAACACGTCATGACGCGACCGCGCCACAAGGACATTGACGTGCAGACCGTGGTGGACCTTCGTCGTATGTTGACCGAATCTGGCTACGCCGAACTCGCCCAGGAAGTCACGGACGAAGGAAAAGAGGTCTAGGGCGTACGAGCACTCCCGCGCGTTGGTTGGACGGCGGTTCTGCGAGACTCTTGACTCGATGAGCAATTCCTCAAACACGGGCGGTTCCTACGTCGTCCTCGCCCTTCTCATCTTCATGACCATCCTGGGGCGTCGTGGTATGCGTCAGTCGAAGTCTGCGAATCTGAACAAGGGTGAGCGCCAGCGGCCGATCCTTATCACTTGGCTCGACCCCGTTCTCGCCCTGTTCTTCGTTGGTTCAGTGCTGTGGGGACTCATCTCGCGCGACGTCGGACACCTCCTCATCGCCATCGTCGGTGGAAGCGCAGGAATCCCTCTGGGCGTCGCACGCGCTCGCACGATGTACGTTCGAGCGGTCAAGCCCGATAAGAGTGTGGTCTTTCGGCGCAGCCCGCTCGAGTACGGTCTACTTTCGCTTTTGTTCGTTCTTCGCATCGTCGAGGGCTCGATCGCGAAGTTGCACAGCGAGGTCGCCACTTACGCACTCACCGCTTTGATCGCCTTCGCCGTCGTGGAATCGGTTGCTCGAACACTGGACATCGGTGTTCGCTACCACCGCGAAACTCGACTCGCCACCAGTTGAGATTTAAGTGACGGAACCTTGACGCGCGATTGCGCGCCGATAGGGTTGGAACATGAGTGGCGACGTGGTGGTCCTCCTTGATGCACTTGACGCTCATCGCGAGCACGCACTGGGAATTGTCGAAAGCCTGAGCGAAGAGCAATTGCGAGCCCCTTGCGTTCCATCGCAATGGTGCCCGCTTGGCATGATCTTGCATCTGGCGGCGTCCGAGCATTATTGGTTCCACTGCATGTTTGCGGGACTACCCGCGGACTTTTACGGACACCGTACGCACGCCCTTGATCTCTGGGACGTCAGCGAGCGCGACTCGGTCCAGGACATCTTCAGCCTTTACCGCCTCCAAATCGAGGTATCCAACGAGCTAGCCAGGTCGAGCTCTCTGGATTCGCCCCTCGAAGCGCGCGACCCCGCTTGGGGGAACTGGGACGCCCCCAACCTACATTTCGTCATTCTGCAGGTGATCGGCCATACCGCCACCCACGCCGGACACCTTGACGTCGCACGTGAGTTTCTTGATGGGCGCCAGTGGATGGTGCTCTGACGACGCAAGCGAAAGGGCCTCGTTGATATTCCGTTCCTCACGCGTGCTTGGAAAACCACTTCAACATCAGCCGCTCTCGCGCCGACGTCGACTCCTAGCTAACGCCAAACCAAGATGGCGCCGTCGGACCTTTACAGTCGTCTCAAGAATTTATGACCTTCTTATTGACGACAAAGGTCGCCTTCACACTGCGCGCCCATACTCGTCTAAGAAACAAAGAACTTCCCAAGGAGTTTGCCATGGAACCAACCTCTGACGACATCGCTCAAGAGCCCGTCCAAACGTTGCCCAAGAGCGACGAGCATTTCGTCGCGATTACTCGACGCGGTCGCGTCAGTCTCAACATCGTCGCCGCCCTCGTGCTGGTCATCGCCATCGCGGGCATGGGTTTTGTCTTCGGACATTACGTCTTCACCTCGAACCAGTCCCGGATCACGTCGCCGACGACGTCAAACTCCAATTCGCTCTATCCGGGATTTGGCAACTTCACGGTCCCCTCGACGACACCTTCGTCTGGTTCGTCGAGTGGATCCCAGTCCACCGCGAACAACGCGGCAGCGGCCAAGATCGCTCAGTCGGTCGACAAGGGCCTCGTCGACATCAATACGAGCCTCTCGTACCAAGGCAGCGAAGCGGCTGGCACCGGCATGGTGCTCACCTCCAACGGGCTCGTACTTACCAACAACCACGTCATCGAAGGGGCAACGTCTATAACCGCACGTGACGTGAACAACAACCAGGTCTACACCGCCACGGTGGTTGGCTATGACGTCACCAAGGACATCGCCGTCCTCCAATTGAAGAACGCGTCGGGCCTCTCAACCGTCTCGCTGGGAAACTCCAGCAAAGTGAGCAAAGGCGATCAAGTCGTCGGCATAGGTAACGCCGGTGGCGCAGGCGGTACGCCGAGCTACGCTGCCGGATCCGTACTCGCCCTGGACCAGTCACTGACCGCGAGTGACTCCGAGACCGCCGCTGGATCAGAGAACCTCAGCGGGATGATCGAAATGAATGCCAATATCCAGCCCGGTGACTCCGGTGGTCCACTCGTGAACTCGAAGGGCAAGGTAGTCGGCATCGACACCGCTGCGTCAACCGCGGGCGGAGGGTTCGGATTCCAGAACTTCACCTCGACCGTTTCCCAGGCCTACGCAATTCCGATCAACACCGCACTTTCGGTGGCGAAGTCAATCGAGCAAGGAAATTCATCAGCAGCCGTGCACGTGGGAGGGACTGCCTTCATGGGTGTAGAGATTCTTCCGGCCAGCCAAGTGGGTCAGTCCAATGTTGCAACTCCCGCCACTACCAGCGGCGTGACCATCGAAGGCGTCATTTCGGGTGGTCCCGCCGCCTCAACCGCGTTGGTACCTGGCGACGTCATCACCGCGGTCAACGGTCACAGCGTCACGACAACGGTGGGACTGGGGACTATCTTGCAGGCTCTCAAGCCCGGCGATACGGTCCGGGTCAGTTACGTCAACCAGAGTGATGCCTCAGAATCGTTGTCCCTGCAACTCGGATCGGGGCCAGCCCAGTAACGCCGCCGCTACGCCTGACGAACGCCCCCCCTCGTCAGGCGTAGCGCGCCGGCCTACCCTTGCTCTGGCCATGATGTGAGACCGCGTACGAAAAGTCATGAAGGAGGTCGTCCACGACGTCGCGGTGCGCGGGCGAGAGCATGAGGTGCAGACCGTAGGGGTCGGTATTTCGATTCAGGTGCCAACCCTTTTCGTCCATCACGTCAGCAACCGCGTAAAGGTCGACGGTGTCACTCTTTAATGCGAGTAAAGGTCCAATCGGTTCGCCCACGATGTCGATGCCACCAATGGCCCCGAGGCCTTCTCGAACTCGCGCGACGGTGACGAGCAACTCGCCCACTATCTCCTTGTAACCATCCAGACCAAGATGTTGCATCACGGCCCACGCGGCGACGATAGGTGCCGCGGCACGAGCCCCCGCGATGGCTGGAGTGGCGTAGAGCCCCGATCCCCACTGGTCGTAGAAGAACGTCTGATTCCAAAGCCAGTCGTAATCACGGTGCAGAATCACCGAGACGCCCTTGGGGACATAGCCGTACTTATGAACGTCTACCGAGATCTCCGTCACCCCGTCGACCCGAAAATCCCACGCAGGTACGTCTCGTCCGAGCATCTCCATGAACGGCAGCACGAAACCGCCGATGCACGCGTCCACGTGGCACCCGGCGCCGTGTTCCTTTGCGAGCGCAGCGAGTTCCTGGACCGGATCCAGTATCCCGTGCGGGTACGAGTACGCCGAGGCGACCACCACGCAGGTCTTCTCAGTGATCAACCTTCGAGCCTGAGCGACGTCGGCCCGATACGAATCATCAAGCGGAATTGAGACGTAGTCCATGTCAAAGTAGTGCGCTGCTTTGGCGTACGCCGGGTGCGCCGAATTCGGAGCCAGAATCTGAGGACGAGCGACACCTTTGGCCCGAGCCCGCTCACGATTCACCAATATCGACATCAAAATCGATTCGGTGCCGCCCGAGGTCACGGCGCCACCGTGGTGTTCGGTCGCCCGGCGGTGCACGAGGTCCCCAGTCATGGTGATGACGTCGCGCTCTATACCCGCCTGCGCGGCGAAACGCAACGGATTAAGCGCGTTGGAAAAGAGATAGCGCTCGTAGACCGCGCGAATCAGTTCTTCGATGTCATCGCGGCCCGAGGGGTAGACCAGTCCAAAAAGACGCCCGCCGTGCACGTCAGGGTCTCGACGGCGAAGTTCGTCGAGCTCGCGAAGTACGTTGTCAACCGGGCGCATGTCGCTTCGCACGGCCTCACTCTAAACCAAGGTGGGAACGGTTTCTTCACCGTTACGGCCCTGCGGCCACCAGCCCCTGCTCGCCGAAAGCGACGTCGGGCTAGGAGAGAGCACATTCACTAGTGGACGAGTCGACTTTGTGGTCACGTCGTCCGAGGCCCTGCGAAGAGTCAATATGATGCATTCCGAAAGACCTTCGAACGATTGGACCAAGCGATGTCAAAAGAATGGGGACCGCTCAGCGGACTTATTGGCGAATGGGAGAGCGACAAGGGAGGGCTCGATACGGCGTTCTCGCACTCCAAAGACGAAGTGCTCGCCAGCCCTTACCTCGAGAAGTGCACGATGAAACCGTTCGGGCCCGTGGACAACGGCAAACAGAGCCTTTTTGGACTTGACTACAAGAGCGCGATGTGGCGCGGGGACGAAGAGAATCCCTTTCACACCGAAGTGGGTTACTGGCTCTGGGACGCCGCCACGGGCGAAGTGATGAAAGGTTTCGTGGTGCCCCGCGGCATCACGGTGCTCGCCGGAGGAACCGCCGACGTCAACGCCACGAGTTTCACGCTGAAGGCGGCTCTAGACGACCCCCAGTACCGCATCGGAGAGAACAAGTACCTCGCGAAGAACGCGAGCAGCCTTAGCTACGTGATCAACATCACGACCGGCGCCGATACCTGGTCCTACGACGAGGTCACGATGTTGCGAATGAACGAATTCGACGAGCCCTTCTCGCACACCGACCACAACACGCTGCGCCGAGTCGGCTAAGTAGTCTCGTCGACCTCAACCCGCAGCGGCGGCCTCTAGTAGGGCGATGTCGAGTTTCACCATCTTC
>PKZO01000045.1 GCA_003133125.1 Acidimicrobiaceae bacterium
AGCTGCTCGTCGGTGATCACCAGTGGCGGCAATAGTCGGATGACGTTGCCGTACGTGCCGCAGGCGAGCGCGATGACGCCGTGCTGGTTGCAGTAGCTCACGACAGACTTCGCGGCTGCGGCGTTGGCGTTCTTCGTGCCGGGCTGGACGAGTTCGATCGCGATCATGGCACCTCTTCCGCGCACGTCACCGATGATGGCGACGTCTTGCTGGAGCGAACGCAGACTCCTCAGAATCGTGGTCTCGAGTTCACGGGCTCTCGAAACGAGGTTGCGGTCGCGAAGGGTCTTGATGGTGGCGAGCGCGGCCGCGGCCGCTACTGGATTGCCGCCGTAGGTGCCCCCCAGTCCGCCTTCGTGGACCTGATTCATCAGCTCTGCTCGTCCGGTCACCGCTGCGAGTGGCATGCCGCCAGCGAGTCCCTTGGCGGTCGTGACCAGGTCAGGGATGACGCCCTCGTGGTCGACGGCGAACCAGTCGCCCGTTCGACAAAAACCGCTCTGAATCTCGTCGGCGATGAAGACCACGCCGTTGGCCGTGGTCCATTCTGACAGGGCTGGCAGGAATCCGTCCGCGGGGACGATGAAGCCGCCCTCACCCTGGATGGGCTCAATCAGGAGGGCCGCCACGTTGTGCGAACCCACCTGGGTCTCGATTATCTTGATCGCGCGCGCGGCGGCCTCGGCGCCCGAGAGCCCGTCATGGAACGGGTAACTCATTGGTACCCGGTAGATCTCGGGGGCGAAGGGTCCGAAGCGGTCCTTGTAGGGCATGTTCTTTGCCGTCAGGGCCAAGGCCAGGTTGGTACGCCCGTGATAGGCGTGGTCAAAGACGACGATGGCCTGGCGACCCGTGGCGAGTCGCGCGACCTTGACGGCGTTTTCGACCGCCTCGGACCCGGAGTTGAACAGTGCCGAGGTCTTCGCGTGGGTGCCGGGAGTGAGAGCGGCGAGTTCTTCACAGACCTCGACGTAGCTCTCGTAGGGGGTCACCATGAAACACGTGTGCGTGAACGCGGCAACCTGGGCGCTGACGGCGTCAACGAGCTCTGGCACGGCGTGACCGATGGTGGTTACCGCGATGCCCGAACCGAGGTCCAGGATGCGGTTCCCGTCGACGTCGACCAAGATTGCCCCGTCGGCGCGTTCGATGTAGATGGGAAAGCCGTTGGTCAGTCCCGCGCTGACGACGGCCTTGCGGCGCTCATGAAGTGCTCGCGACTTGGGCCCGGGCAGTTCCGTGACTACTTTGCGGGTGGTGCCTACCGAGGACTCAACTGATGAAACCATGGCGTTCTCCTAGAAGATGACTGACGTCTGTCGGACGTTCCCATCGTAGTTGTGTCCCGATCGCGGGGCCCTGGCGCGAAAAGACGGGTGACTTTGGTCACCCGTCTTTTCACCGGCGGAGGAGGTGGGATTTGAACCCACGGTGCCCGTAGACACAGCAGTTTTCGAGACTGCCCGATTCGGCCGCTCTCGCACCCCTCCGGGGACGAGTCTACCGTGGGCCTAGGACGTGAACTCTTGACGGCCCCCTACCCTTTTCGTGCTCGGTGTCGTCTTCGCTTGAACCCCTACGCTTTCGAGGATGGAGGACAGGTCCGACACGGTGCACGAGGATGAAGCGTTCATGCGCCTCGCGCTCGCCGAAGCCCGTGAGGCTTCGTTGCACGACGACGTGCCGGTGGGCTGTGTGGTGGTGGTCCATGGTGAGATACTCGGCGTGGGCGAGAACCGGCGGGAGATCGATGGCGATCCGACCGCACACGCCGAGATGGTGGCGCTGCGTGACGCCGCGACGCGCAGTTCGGGCTGGCGCCTGGACGATGTGACTATTTACGTGACGCTTGAGCCATGCGTCATGTGCGCGGGCGCCTTGCTCAACGCGCGAGTCGAACGAGTAGTCATTGGCGCTATGGACGAGAAGGCGGGCGCGGTTGGCTCGCGCTACAACGTGCTCTCGGACCCGCGATTACTCCATGAATCGATCGTCACGTACGACATCTTGGCTGACGATTCGCGCTTATTGTTGCGTGAGTTCTTCGCGGCTCGTCGCGTGTAAGTCGACAAGTCGCGGTGGCTTGACGCGCACAGTTTGGCAATTCGACGCGCTCGCGTCACCGTTGTGAAAGTTGTCTCTCCTAGGTTCGTCGCGTGGATCGGTTCGACAAACTCGCTCTGGCGGGAAGCCGTGTGGTGGTGGTGGGCGGCGGGGTTATTGGCACCATGCACGCCTACGCCGCTCTGGCGCGCGGCGCGGCGGTCTTGCATCTTGAGCGCGATCATCTACCGCAAGGGGCGACGGTGCGAAACTTCGGGTTGGTGTGGGTGAGCGGCCGAGCTCCTGGTCGCGAGCTCGATCTTGCACTACGGGCCCGCCAACTCTGGCAGGAGATAGGTAACGACGTGCCGTCGGTGGGCTTTCGAGCCAACGGTTCGATCACGCTCGCAAGTCGTCCCGACGAGATGGAAGCGCTTGGGTGCGCGGCCAACAGTGCTGACGCCGCGCAACGTGGTTTTGAGCTGCTCGGCGTCGACGAAGTGCGCCGACGCAACCCGGCGCTTGCGGGTACCTTCCTTGGTGGGCTGTTTTGCAGTTCGGACGCGGCGGTGGAGTCACGTCGAGCGCTCGGGGCCCTTCGAGAGGCCATGACGGCGACCAAACGCTACGAGTACTTGGCTCGTCATGAGATCATTGGCATCGGTGACTACGAAGTCGTTGACCATCGTGGTGTTCGTCATCGCGGTGATCAAGTCTTTCTTTGCCTTGGAGCCAGCTTGAGTGGGTTCGCGGCCGAGCTCTTCGAAGCTGAGCCGTTGCGCACGGTGCGATTACAAATGGCCGAGACCGAATCCCTCGGTGAAGCGCTGACGACGTCGGTGGCGAACGGCGATTCACTTCGCTACTACCCGGCGTACCGGGATCTTTCGGACCGACTCCTGGCCCAGGAGGAGGCGACGGCGCGTTACGCGATCCAGTTGCTCTGTCAGCAGCGCCTTCACGGGGGGCTCACCATAGGCGACACGCACGAAGCGGACGAACCGGGCCAGTTTGAGACGCTCGACGATCCGATGTCTCTGATCTCGAGGGCGGCGGCGTCACTGATCGGAAGTCGTATGCCGCGGATCGAGCGTCGCTGGAGCGGCACGTACCACCAGCTCGTCGATCCCGATCCCGACAAGATCTACTTCCGTAAGCGGGTCTCACATGGCGTGACCGCGATAACTGGCGCGGGTGGCCGAGGCATGACCTTAGCCCCCGCAATCGCAGAGGAGAGTTTTCTATGACCGCATTACAACTGGTGTGTTTCGACATGGCGGGGACCACGATGATCGACAGCGGACTGGTGCTCGAGGCCTTTCGCCGTACCATTGACGAACTTGGCGTCGCCGGCGAAGAAGCTCAAAGTGCCGAAGAGTACGTCGTCTTAACGATGGGCCAGTCCAAGATCGAAGTTTTTACGGCCCTGTTCGGTTCTCGGGGCACGATCGCCAATGAGGCCTTCGAACGCCACTTCGTTGAAGCGTCCCACGAGTTCGGGGTCCAGGAGATTCCCGGGGTTCGACGAGTGGTCACCGAACTTCGTCGCTTGGGCTTCGAGGTGGCGCTGACGACTGGATTCTCTAAAGGGACCCGTGAAGCACTGGTGCACGAGCTCGGGTGGTCGGACCTGTTTCGCGTGCGCGTCTCGCCCGAAGACGTCGGGCGTGGTCGCCCGGCCCCCGACATGTTGTTGCACTGCCTAATTCGACTCGAAGGGTACGCGACCGATTCGATGGTGGTACTGGGCGACACGGCGTCGGACATGCAGGCTGGCGTGCGGGCCGGTGCGGGTCTTTGTGTCGGAGTGCTCACCGGGACCGACACCGAGGTGCGTTTGCGCGAGAACGGCGCGCACGAGGTGATCGACTCGGTGGCGGACCTGATGAACATCGAGGCGCTGAGAAATGCAGGAAAAGCGTGAACGATGTGCGCACAATTTCGGAGAGATTGTCACGTTGTCTCAGTCCTTATGTCACCGAGCGCTAACTCACCACTCGTACTGTGCTCTCGAACCACCACCTCGGTGCGTTCACTTTTAGGAGGCAGTACACGTGTTTGTAAACAAACTGAAAGTGTCAGTGGCCGCCGGGTTGCTAAGCAGCACACTCGTGGGCGTCTCACTGTCGGGTGGTTCGGCGTCGGCGGCGACGAGTTGCAACACCGCCGCGTCTGCGGCGGCCTGTGGAGGCATGACCGCTCTGATTGCGGCGGCCAAGAAGGAAGGCGTGCTCAATGTCATTACCCTTCCAGATAACTGGGCTAACTACGGCGCAATCATCAAGGACTTCTCCAAGAAGTACGGCATCAAGATCAACTCGGAGAACCCCGATGGATCAAGCCAAGACGAGATCAACGCCGTGGAACAGGACAAGGGCCGCTCATCGGCACCCGACGTTCTTGACGTTGGCACGAGCTACGCCACGAGCAACCTCGGTCTGCTGGCGCCCTACAAGGTCGCCACGTGGAGTGACATTCCTGCGGCTCTGAAGGATCCCAAAGGTCGTTGGTTCGACGACTACGGCGGCTACGTGTCGATCGGTTGTAACACCAAGGTCGTCACCACCTGCCCGACGTCCTTCGCTCAGCTGACGAGCCCGCAGTACAAGAACGAGGTCGGCATCAACGGTGACCCCACTGAGGCTTCCGCTGCCTTTTCGGCGGTCTTTGCCGCATCCTTGTCGAATGGTGGCTCGTTCAGCAACATCCAACCGGGGATTCAGTTCTTCGCCACGCTGAACAAGGACGGTAACTACGTACCCGGTGGCAGCGCCGCGACCGCGGAATCGGGCACCACGCCGATTCTCATCTGGTGGGACTACCTCCAGGACTCGATCAAGCAGGCACTACCGACGTGGACCGTGAACATCCCCACCGACGCTAGTTACGCTGCGTACTACTCACAGGCCATCAACGCCACGGCTCCGCACCCCGCGGCGGCGCGCCTGTGGGAGGAGTTCCTCTACTCGACCGAAGGTCAGAACCTTTGGCTCCAGGGCAACGCGCGTCCAGTCGAGCTACCGACGATGATCAAAGCCGGCACCGCCAACAAAACCTGGCTCGCCGAGCTCCCACCCGCGCCCGCGGGCACTGTCACCTACCCGACCCTCGCACAACTCGCGACCGCCAAGAACACCGTCGCCGCGAATTGGGCGTCGGCGATCTCGGGTAGCTAACAGGATCAACCGGTGAAGATCCCTTCCCCCCTGTCAAATGACTCTCTCACTCCCTCGGGAGTCGATGACAAGGATCGAGGCGGTCGCCACTACACGGGGACACTGGTGCGATCACTTCGTACCAGTGTCCCCGTGTTTCCATTTCTCGTGTACATCACACTCGGGTTGCTGGTTCCTACGCTGGTCATCATCAATCTGGCCTTTCGCTCCGACAGCGGAAAACTGACGCTGTCGAACATCCATACGATCTTGCGAGGTGGTGCGTACCTCACCGGCTTCGAGAACAGCGTGAAGTTGGCTCTCGCGGTATCGATCATTCCCGCGATTCTCGGCACCTTGCTCGCTTACGCGATCGCTCAATCGAGATTCGAGTTCTTGAAGCGTCTGGTCGCCACCGCATCAGGGGTACTGGCGAACTTCGGCGGAGTGAACCTTGCGTTCATGTTCGTCGCGTCGTTCGGCGCGAATTCTTTGGTAACAATCTGGCTGTCCCGTATTGGCCTTAATCCTTGGGAGCACGGTTTTGACCTCTACAAGTTGTGGGGCGTCGCGTTCGTGTACTGCTACTTCCAAGTGCCGCTCATGGTGCTCGTCATCACACCAGCACTCAACGGGTTACGCCCAGCTTGGCGAGAAGCTGCGGAAAACCTCGGCGCTTCACGATGGCAGTACTGGCGCCACGTTGGCGTGCCGGTACTGATGCCGTCGGTGCTCGGCAGTACGTTCTTGTTGTTTGGCAGTGGACTCTCCGCTTACGCCACCGCCGAGGCGCTCACGGGCGGGACGGTCGCGATCACGCCGATACAGATCGGCGCGTATCTACAAGGCAACGTCATCTCGGGTGAAGAGCACATTGGTTATGCCCTGGGATTCGGCATGATCGTCTTGATGCTCGTCTCGATCATTGGCTACGTCCTCCTACGTTCGAGGTCATCGAAATGGCTTCAGTAGTCACCGACAACATCGTGGACTTCGAGTTGCCGATGGTGCCGCTCAATCTCGCAAAGCGCCGACGAATTCGTTGGGGCCGGGGACTGATTCTTTGGCTCGCCGCGGCGTATTTCATTATCCCGATCTACGCCGCGCTGAAGTTCTCGCTGCAAAACATCAACGGATCGTTCTCGCTGTCGCCCATCGCAGCGATCCCCAGCCAACCGGGCCTGGCTGCAGCGTTCTTCCTCTCGATGCGGCTCGCGTTCGTGACCCTGGCGATCGTGTTGTTCTTGATGGTGCCCACGATGATCTACGTGCACATGAAGATGCCGCGTTTTCGCAGGTTCATGGAGGTGGTGACGATCCTGCCGATCGTCATCCCTCCCATCGTGCTTATTCTCGGGGTCTTGGAGGCGGCACCCCTCTGGCTCAAGGCGTCGCCCTATTTGCTCGCGCTGGTGTACGTCGTGCTCGCCATGCCCTTCGTCTACCGGTCGCTCGATTCGGGTCTGGGCGCGCTCGACGTGAAGACCTTGGTCGAAGCGGCGCGCTCCCTAGGTGCTGGTTGGATTTCGACGATCTGGCGAGTACTCGTCCCCAACCTTCGCTCGGCCTTGTTGTCTGCGACGGTACTCACGTTGGCGCTCGTGCTCGGCGAGTTCACGATGGCCAGTCTCGACCTGTGGGAGACGTTGCCGGTGTGGATCGTCGACTTCGATCAGACGAACGCTCACATCTCAACCGCGGTGGCGATGTTGTCGTTGCTGGGCACGTGGGCGCTGCTCACCTTGATTGTTTCGATTGATCGGTCCCACTCACGTAGAAGAAGAAGGAATGACGTCTGATGATGCTCGAAAGTCACACCACCCAGCCCACGCCCGTCGTGGAGGCGAGCAGTTCGGGCGCTCCGGTCGTGCTGAAGGATCTGGTGCGTCTCTTCGGTACGACCCGGGCCCTGGACGGTTTCTCGCTGGAGATCGCTCCAGGCGAACTGGTCGCGTTGCTCGGTCCGTCGGGTTGCGGCAAGACCACCGCGCTGCGCGTCCTGGCTGGTTTCGAGCAGCCCGACAGTGGCAGCGTGAACGTGCACGGCAAGAACGTGTCGGGGGTGCCCGCTCAGCGTCGCGACATGGGCATGGTGTTCCAGAGCTATTCGCTCTTTCCCAACATGAACGCCTCTGACAACGTGGCGTTCGGTCTACAGCTTCGTCGTCAGCGGGCCGGCGCTCGCCGAGCTCGAGCGGGGGAATTACTCGAACTCGTAGGACTGGCCGATCACGCGTCGAAGTATCCCCATCAACTCTCCGGAGGCCAGCAGCAGCGCGTGGCCCTCGCTCGCGCGCTCGCGATCGAACCACAGGTGCTCTTGCTCGACGAGCCCCTCTCGGCACTGGACGCCAAAGTTCGCGCCGAACTTCGCGATCAGATTCGCTCCTTGCAGCAGCGCCTCGCCATCACGACGGTATTCGTCACCCACGACCAGGAAGAAGCGTTGTCAATGGCAGACCGGGTGTGCGTGATGTCGAAGGGTCGCGCCGAACAGGTCGCCGCGCCGTCTTCTCTCTACGCGAAACCAGAGACGGCGTTCGTCGCGGAGTTCGTGGGCGTGTCCAGTCGGGTACCGGTCACGCGAACCAAGGGCGGGGTGGAACTCTTCGGAGCTCTCGCCAAGATTCGCGGCGACGTCCAGTCCCTGCCGGAATCGGAGATCGACGCGCTACTGCGCCCCGAAGACGTATCGGCGACGATTGGGAGCCACGGCCTCGGTATCGTGAATCACCGAAGTTTCCTCGGGGCGACGACCCGACTCGGCGTGGGTTTTGGTGGCGCCACGATCAAGGTAGACGTGCGGAGCGGCGATGCAGAACTCTTCGAACTTGGCACGAGGGTCGACCTGACACTGAGTTCACGTGACGTACTGGTCACCGGGCGAAAGAAAGACGCGTGAGCAGCTCTTCGTAATCACGTATCTTTCCTGAGTCCAGGCCCTCGACTTTGGCCTTCTCGTCCCACGAACGCAGGGCGAGCGCGCTTTCGAAACCGGGGTGCGCTTCGAAGCGCTTGGCGACGTCGGGACTGAGCAGTCCACCCTGGGCCTGGAGCGTGGCGCGCGACGTCGCTGAGAGACTTTCGTAATAATCAGGGTCAGTAGTGCATCGCCAACGCTTGGCCATGACGTGCAGGGCAACCGGGCGGGCGACCTCCTGGCCGAAGAGAGGCGCGAGCACTCGCGCGCCCAGTCCCTCATGACCGTCGTCGTCCAACTCGACGTCAAATCGTTCCTCGTTCTGCAGGTCGGCGAGCAAGTGACCCACGTCGTGCAGCAGAGCCGCGATGATCAAGGGTTCTGGCGCACCATCTTTTTTCGCAAGGTCGGCGCACTGGAGTGCGTGTTCGGTCTGGCTGATTCGCTCGCCGTAGTGTCCGTCTCCCTTCTCTTCGTAGAGACTCAGGAGATCTTCGGTCGTGTAGTTGTTCTTCATGCGGTCCTCTTTTTCACTGCGAGAAAACGTCCTTCTGTTTGCAGGGTACGCGCCCTTCGCGACGATCCCGCGTGGAAAAGGATACCGGAGCGTGATTCTTATGTTCTTTTCAAACGCCGGGACTCGTGTGACACCGAGTGGCCCACGGCTGTTCGATGGCGGGTTCAAGATCCCAGGAGACGTCGCGTGAGCGAACGCTCACGTCGGTCGACTTGCGTTGACCCTGGCTCGCGGGGCCTCGTTAGTGCTTCACGCCTTTGTTATTGACTTCCGAGAGACTTGCCTTGGAACGTCGAAGAGCGCGTGCGAGGTGAGTCGCTCGTCGAGTCCTAGGCGTCGCGCGTAGCCATCCGCCACGCGCCGAGCCCCGTCCAGATCACGATCCAGGCGATGATAACGATGATCGCGACGGTGGTCGATTCGGTGAGGAGTTTATTCCCGCCATTCATTCCACCAAAGACCGCCGGCAGGCCTGCCGGTTCGATATGGGCCATGGCGAGGCCCACGAGGCCGCGCTGGACGTTGATCAGGTGGGGGATGCCGACTCTTGAGAACAACGGAGTGAGGACTATCTCGTAGACAATGAGCAGCACGACGGGCACGGTGCGCTGACCCATGAGCGACGAAAGGCCGAGGCCGATGAGAAAGCCCATGACGGCCCAGAGTTCGACCCAGAGGCCGGTCTCGATCATGAGCTTGATGGGCGGCGAAAGGAAGGTCGTGGCGTAATTCGCGTAGTTCTGTTTCGCGGACTTGATCGCTTGGGCCCTCAACTCGACCTTGGTCGCCGGGGTCGCGATGATCGAACCGGACCGGTTCGTGACGACGACAGGCTCATTGTTCGGTCCGCAATTGACGTGGGCAGTAGACGACGACGATTTGTTGTACTGATAGCCCATGTCACAGACGGCGACGCGGGGGTGGTCCTCGGCCCAAGTGATGAAGCCCTGGCGGCTGAGGCCCGGCGAGAGGTTGTTCGCCCCATCGAAGTTCAATTTGGTGGGTGCGGCAAAGACGCACACCGAGCAGATGATGATGATGCCGATCGCAACGATCGGGACGATGATCATCAGCCCCGCTGGAATCCGCGCGAAGTAGAGCGAAAGTCGTGAACGTCCCGTCACGACGAGATGGCGGAACATTCCTTCGCTCAGGTCGACCGAACCCGCGGTGCAGCCAAGCGTGGCCGCGACGATGAAGCCAAAGACGTACATGACGGCGACGATCAAGGTCTGGAAGATGTCGTAGCCGCCGGCGACACCGTACGAGTGCGGCGCGACGGCGTGGGCGATGAGTCGAATCGCGAGGAAGATCGTTGGTAGGCCGATGTTGACCGCCAACAACGCGATCACGAGTCCGCGGCGTTTGCGAAGTTCCATGAAGCGAGTCATGATCATTGCACCAGTAGGTATCGGCGAGCCCCGGTGGTCTCGCGCGCCAACGGCGAGGTTGCTCGTCATAGTCATCACGAAGCCCCGAGTCTCGTCGTCACTTCGAGGAACCAGGACTCGAGGGAGGCCTGGTTGAGTTGGAGTCGGTAGACCGAGACGCCGCCGTCAACGAGGACGCGGTTGAGCTCGGCGACGATCGAGCGGTCCGAACCCGCGGCGAGTGAGATCGTGAGACCGTCCGCCCCGACTTCGACTGGTTCGGCGAAGCCCGAGGAGGCGAGGATCTGGCGGGCCACGTCGGGCGTGGAGCACTCGATCTGGACCTCCATGTTCGCTCCGGAGAGAAGTTCGTTGATCGGTCCCTGTCGGATGACGCGACCGCGGTCGACGATGGCGACGGCATCGCAGGTGCGCTCGACTTCGTCCAACAGGTGCGATGAGAGCACGACCGTGCGACCCTCGGCGACGAAGGAGCGAATCATCTCGCGCATGTCGTGCATGCCTCCGGGGTCGAGTCCGTTCATTGGCTCGTCGAGGATCAACAGTTGCGGGTCGCCCAGCAGGCACGAAGCGACCCCGAGGCGCTGACGCATTCCCATTGAGTACTTGGCGACTCGGTCGTTGGCGCGTGCGGACATCCCGACGCGCTCGAGGGCTGGTCCGATTCTTTCGCGCGCAGCCGGCTCTCGTGCGGCGGCCATTAGCTCGAGGTTCTCGCGCCCCGTGAGGTGTGCGTGAAAGCGGGGCTCGTCCACGATGGCACCGACGCGCGCGAGGGCGACGTCGCGGTGTCGTGGCACTTCGTAGCCGAGTAGCGACATCGAACCCGCGTCGGCGCGGGTCAGACCAAGCAGGACGCGAATCAGGGTCGTCTTTCCTGCTCCGTTGGGACCCAGGTAACCGAACGCGCAACCGCGCGGCACTAAGAGGTCGACACCGTCGACGGCGACGCTGGCACCGAAGCGTTTGGTGAGATTGTGCGTTTCGACCGCCAGATCGCTGCCGTGGGCTGCACCTTTAGGGCCCGGGTCGACTTCGGTGACACTCACAGTTCGCCCCTTCGCCGCGTCGCCGTGTCGACGCTCTCGTAACGATGGTAGAGGTCGGTCGAGAGAGGAAGAAATAGGGGTAAACCCGCACGACCCTTACGGGCGGGCACTCACTGGCAAGGAAGGCCGCTCGACGAGCGCCGTGGCTGGTCGCTGATTGCTGCCGCGAGTTGTTTCAATTACGGCTGTTCACCTTCGTGAACAGGCTTTGGCGGTGTTTACGAAACTCGAATAACCCTGATCCGACATCTGAGCAAGTACAGGTCATATTGCGTTCCACACGATTTTGAGCGTGCTGACCACATAGTCCCAGAGAACTACGGATTCCTATCTGGGTTCTGCTTCTCGTGTATTGCGTTCCACCACTCCAGGCCATCAAGGGTGCCGGCCTCGAACGCCGATTGGCGGAACTTCGTCGAGTTACGATCCTCACTTTTCTCTATAACGCTGGATATATTCACTATTAAATGAGTTAACGATGGATATATACGTCATTAAGTGATAAGATTACGGTCAGAGAATGAGAAGGAGACTCAAGTGGCGACACGTCCGAATCCAATACGAACCCGCCGAGCGGAGAAGGACTTGGGCGAGCATATTCGCGCGTGGCGAAAGCTACAGGGACTCACGGTCCAGCAACTGGCCGATCGAGCCGGAGTCAACCGCAGCACAATCACCCGGCTCGAGCAAGGTTCGGATTCGGTGCGCCTTGACGTCTTCCTCAACGTTGCGGGCGCGCTCGGGCAACTTGACAACGTGGTTAATGCGACCGATCCCTACGAGACGCCTCTGGGGCGAGCCCGCGCCGATGAGGCGCTGCCGCAGAGGGTTCGAAAATGACCAAGTCGCCGTCCACACTCTTCGAGGTTCATGTGGAACTTGCGCGGGGCACCGCCCGCGCTGGGACAGCGTTCGTCAGTGTCACGCGAGGAGAATTAACGACGGTATTCGACTACGACCCTGCCTACCTTGCCCGCAAGGAAGCATTCGAGATCAGCCCTGAACTCTCGATGAGCAGCGGTTCGACGGTTGTTGCTGGACTGCCGGGTGCTTTGGCCGATAGCGCTCCTGACCGCTGGGGACGCAACATGATCAAGAAGAGATTGCAAGCGGACAACCGCGAACAGGGACGACGCGCGCAATCCGTTACCGAGATCGACTACCTCCTCGGAGTGAGCGACTGCACCCGCCAAGGGGCCCTTCGCTACTGTTTCGAAAGCGGTGCATTTCTTGCACCCGATAACGACGTACCTAAGTTGATCGAGGTACCCCGACTCATGAACGCGGCCGACATCGTCGATCGAGAAGCAGCTGGAAGCGATGAATTGGCGGCGATTGAGATCCTGCTCGACGCGGGTTCCGGTTCCCTGGGTGGTGCGCGACCGAAAGCATCTGTTCGCGATGGGGATCGCCTTTGGATGGCCAAGTTCCCGCGCGCCAGTGACGAATGGGATGTCATGGCGTGGGAGATGACGGCGCTGGATCTCGCTGAAGTGTGCGGGATCAAGACTCCAACTCGAAGACTCGTAGATGTCGCGGGCAAGCAGGTCTTGCTCTTAGAACGATTCGACCGTGAAGTCAGCCAGCGAATTCCCTACATCAGCGCCATGACGCTCCTCCGGGCACGTGATGGGGATCGTCGCGAGTACATTGAAATCGCTGAAGCACTTCAAGTTGTCGGCAGCGCCGTGCGAGGGGATCTTCAAGAGTTGTGGCGCCGAATTGCATTTTCCATCGCGATTAACAACACGGATGATCACCTGCGAAATCACGGGTTCCTCCGTCGCGGTCGAGGTTGGCGCCTATCACCGGCGTTCGATGTCAATCCGAATCCTGACCTTGGTGAACATCGAATGACGAGCATCAATTTTGTTACCGACCACGAGAACGCCGTTGACGCGTTGACTGAGGCTGGGGAGCACTTCGATCTCGACAAGGAATCTGCGAAGACCATTTGGAGCGAGGTCCGCTCCGGTGTGGCAGGTTGGCGCGCCGTGGCGGCAAAACACGGCATCGACGGGCATGAGATCCGTTTGTTCTCTGAAGCGTTCGAAAGCCTTGCGTGACCGACACGACGCGTACCGGGCGTTGCGCCGTCAATGTCCTAGCCATCAATCGCTACTGGCACCGTAAATAAATCGTCGGCGCCTCAATGTCATGGGCGACCGCCATGAAAGCTGGCTTGGCGGGGTGTTTACGAAACTCGCGGACAATTGAAATCACAGTGGTTTGACCATCCGCTTCGTCTCAATTTAGAAGCCGACCACACACTTAAGGACGTTCTGACCACACACCACTTGATCAGGAATTTTTACAATACTGTCTTCGACCAGATGTGTCACTCAAGTTAGTCTCGTGATTGATTTGGGAAGGCGAGGTCGCCCCATTTTGCTTCATGGAAGGATGGGCTCATGTGTCCTATCGAAAAATATGTTGGGACTAGTTCGAGACGCCTTGAGAAACACCTGACTGTGATCGATACTGCGTTTGAAGTTGCTACTAGTTATGCGCGTGAACATATTCATGTTGACGACGTTGATGTGATGTTCGCCGATCTACCGAACGGTGCTCTTCCCGAGTGGGGCGTCGGGGGCGCCACCTATAGCCCGTTCTTCATTTTGGTCTCGGTTGATCCCGGTTCTGTACTGGAACGAGAGAAAGTAGAGACGACTCTCGTTCACGAATATCATCACGCGATGCGTTCGCGCGCCACCGAATTCGGCGCAAACTTGGCTCAGATGCTCGTGAGCGAGGGTCTCGCCGTGCTGTTCGAGGAAGAGTACATAGGCGAAGCGCCTTTCTATAGTGACGCGCCGATCACCGATCAGGAGATCGAGATGGCCAATAACGATCTATATCGCCATCCTTTTGAACAACAGAAGTGGTTCTTTGGCGCTGGTGAGGTGACAAGGCATTTTGGCTACACCTACGGCTACAACCTGTGTAAGAAGTATTCGCTCGATGTGGGAAAGAGTGCTTCGGAACTCATAGGAGTTTCCGCAAAGGAAGTATTGGACCATTCACTCGTCCACAAAACTCTGGATTGAGCCTACGGAACGAGGGCCAGGACCGCCTCTCGGTCTCCCGCGATCCAAGCCTGTAGAGGCGTTCGCTGCCCGAGAGCAGGCTGTCGAGTGAGGTTCCACCACACGTCTATACCCTCCTTTGTCTTGTCTCGTCCGCGAAGACGAACGTTGAGTGCTGCTGCTTGGCGTTGCCAGTACGACTCGTCGTGCTCGATGACGTCGACGGAAACGCTGGTCCTAATTGCTCGGTACATGCTTGTCCTATTCATATTTAGATCGTTCGCTGCTTTGTAGCCACCAACGGCACGGGCATGCGTACTCATCGCGTCCGCGCGGAGCTTCTTAAGGTGTTTGACCATGAGTTCAGCCGTTGCCAACAATGTGTCGGCTGCTTGAGCACGTTCCAAAGGGTCTGCTATCTGTTCGACCTCTCGTGTGTCAATGTTCATTTGGGCGCCTCACAATTGCTCCTCTTTTCATTGTAGCAAGGGTCGCTACACGGCGTGCGGTGTGCCCGAGGTCCGCCTAATGTCAAGGAACGTACACCTTTACAGCACTTGACATAGACTGAAATTCCGGTACAATTGGCTACATGACAAAGAAGACCGAGACTTCGGATCGACACATTTCGACATGGGACGAGGGCTTCATTCACGCAACGGTGAAGCGTTTTGGAGATCTCGCGCATAAGAAAAGCAATATTTCTCTGGCAAATTTGAGCAATTCTGCAGATGTAGCGCAACGGCTCTATGACCTGTGGCCGCGAACGTCTCCGTGGGACTCAATTGTCGGACCGGTCTACGTTACGTCGCAACTCGAAACCATTCTCGAAACGTCGCGACAGGCAATCAACGCCCGAGTGAAGCGCGGTACTCTGCTCGGCCTTCATACCTCGGACCGTCGAATCGTGTACCCGCTGTTTCAGTTTCGGGGTCGCGAGGTAATTGCTGGATTGTCGGATGTGCTCAAACTGACGAAGGACAAGGTTGACGACTGGACTCTCGCGTCGTGGTTGGTGGTACCCCAGTCCAACAACAAAAGCGTTATCGACGTTCTGCGTGAACGTGGCGCGACCTCCGAACTGCTTGAGCGCACGATGAGTGCAACAAAACGCTGGTCACGTTGACCCGAGCTCGGTCTGTTCAAGGACCACCACCCCTTTCGCTCACCAGCTTTCCGACGAAGAGTGTGCTGGGGCCGTTCTGGCGCTTCGCCAAACTAAGTCCTTGGTGGTACTGCAGTTGCATGGATTGCCGATTCGATCTCGAAATCCCGAGAGGTACGTGTTACATGGGAACGGATGAACTCGTGGGCATTGTGGAGTCGATCGGACCTGAATTACAGTGCGGCGTAATTTCAGACGCGTATCTCAACGAACGTGCGCTGTACATGTGGCAACCCACGAAACCTCTGCGTCTCGCTGACCTCACGAGCGGTACAGCACTGATTCATGGTGTGACCAACGAACTCAGCTCGATGTTTCCCTATGCAGTACCACAACAATGGGCCGCAGCGTTCACCACGATTGCTGAAGGCGTATTTTACCGCTCGCGATTCGACACGAGGATTCCTGCGCGAGCTGTTGCTCACTTCGGACCGAGCGGACTCAGTCCACGAGCAAAAGGTCGTCAACAACTTGTCACCGCCAACATTCGAATGCGCCTGACTGATGAATTTGGCATTCAGATTGCCGGTCCGCCGAGCCTGTCGCAACTTCGCGTTGCATCAAATCCGAGTGTAGGAAACTAACTTCCAATCTGCCGGGCTCGGAGTAACACCCGCGCGTCACGATAGGTTCATGGCACTGGATACCGACGACGAAGCACGATACGACCAGCACCTCGGAACCGCTGCCGAGGCGGCCCCTGTTGAGGGAAACCAGCAATTGGCGACGTTGTTAGTTGACTGTCTTACCGAGCTGTCGTTACTTGACGATCCACCGGGTGACCTCGCCGCGTAGGCGCGGTTCCACTCCACCTTCCACTGCTCGCGGGACGAGTCACGTCCGGTGGGCAGTGATTTCGTCATGACGTGTGTTTCAATCAGCGCCGCGAACTCCTGATGCGAGAATTCTTGGTGGGGCGGTACACGAGTTCCCGAAATCGGCCCCCCGGCGTCTCTTCCGTTGAGTTTCGTTAGTAGATGGGGTCCAGTTTCGTTAGGACCCCTTGGCGGAGGAGGTGGGATTTGAACCCACGGAAGGTTTCCCTTCACACGATTTCCAATCGTGCCGATTCGGCCGCTCTCGCACTCCTCCTGGTTTGTTCTCGGTTCATAGAAATGAATACCGGCTCGCAAGGCTACCCGAGCCGGGACCGGTCCTCGTCCGGTAGCCTCGGTAGCGCCGAGGTCCACAGCGGTGGTCGGGTCCCGTGCGACGACCGTTCGTGAATCGAGTCAGGGGTGGAAGCCAGCAGCTCTCAGCGGATTGTGTCGGGTGCCACGGATCGCCTGACCACTGCTTTGGACCTCGGCACCTTACGGGCCGCCGTTAGCATCAGAGCATGACCGATGCGACTCCCGTTCCCAGTTCCCTCGAGGGTGTCACGTCGCTCTATCGCCGCTTTCGTCCCAATCGATTCGCCGAGATCCGAGGACAGGATCACGTGGTACGCGCGCTGCAGGGAGCGGTCAAGAATGATCGGGTCTCGCACGCGTATCTCTTCTCAGGTCCGCGGGGTACGGGCAAGACGACCGCGGCGCGCGTGCTCGCCAAGGCACTCAACTGTGAGAATCCCCAGGACGGTGACGCGTGTTGCGTGTGCGCAAGTTGCCTCGCCATTTCCAAGGGCTCGTCGCTTGACGTGATCGAGCTCGACGCGGCGTCTAATAACGGTGTCGACGACATTCGAGAGATAACGGCGGGCGCTTGGCACGGGACCCCGGGGAGTTGGAAGGTCTACATCATCGACGAGGTCCACCAACTCTCCAAGGCCGCCTCGGCGGCTCTACTGAAGACCTTGGAAGAGCCGCCCCAGCACGTGGTTTTCGTGCTCGCGACGACCGACCCCCACAAAGTGCTGCCGACCATTCGTTCGCGCACCCAACACCTGGAATTCCGCCTTATCGCCGGGGACACCTTGAACGCGTTGCTTCACGACGTTCAAGGAGCCGCGGGCATGGACGCCGATGACGCCACGATCGAGGTTGCCGTTCGACTCGCCCGGGGTTCGGCCCGTGACGCCTTGAGTGCGCTCGACCAACTCGTGGCGACTGGTTCTCCCATCCAGACCCAGCCACAGTTCGACGGGCTTTTTCACGCGCTGATCGACGAGGACGCCGTGCAGGCCCTCAAGTCGCTCGCACTGCTTCGCCAAGGTGGCTGGGACGCCGAGCAATTGGCCGAGAGCTTCGCGAGCGAAGTGCGCCAGGTATTTCTTCTCCAGGTTGCCCCCGACGTGGCTGACGCGGTGGACGCGGATCGTGAACGGCTGATTGAGTGGGGCTCTCGGCTGGGACTTGCGAGAACCGTCCGGGTACTCGAGACCTTTGGGCGGGCCATGCGAGAGATGAAGAGTGCGCCAGAGAAGATTGTCATCCTCGAGGTGGCGCTCGTACGTTTGATCAAACCAGAGCTCGATGCGTCGATTGACGCGCTCGCCGAGCGAGTGACGAAACTCGAGCGAGGCGCGAAGGCCCCCGCACCTGACCCCGTGCGTAGCGCTCCGCTTCGACCAATCGGCACGACTGACGAGTCGCCGCGATCGGCACCGTTGGCGAGCACTGAATCGCCGCGTTCGGTCGTCACCGAAGAGGCGATCGTCGAATCACCAGGGCCCGATACGAAGGCGCCCTCAAACGACGTGCTCGATTTCGAAAACGTTCGCGAACGGTTCATCCAGCGCGTCGTGCCGCGAACGTCGCGGGCCGCGCAGTTGCTGCTCAAAGCCGCCGAAGTCCGCGCCCTGGATGGTCAGCGTCTCACGATCGCCCTCGCGAGTGAGGAAATGCGTCAGAACACTGAGATGATCGCCCAAGGTCTTCGAGGTGCACTCGATCACGAGTTCAAGAGTCCGCTCAGCATCGAGTGGATCGTGGATCCGTCCCTGGCGAGCTCGACACCCGCGCCCGTGGCGCGCGCGAAGAAAGAGCCGATCGTCGAAGTCATCGACGAGGTCTACTCGCCCGACGAGAGTGCGGTCATCGTCTCTTCGGCGGCGGACCACTTGATCACCGAGATGTTTCCCGGCGCCGAGGAGATCCATTGAACTACCCACCACCCCTGCAGGCCGTCGTGGACGAACTGGGTCGGTTTCCCGGCGTTGGACCCAAATCGGCCCAACGGATCGCGTTCTGGCTGATGCGCCAACCGAGCGAGGACGTGACCCGCCTCGCCCATTCGCTCCAGGACATGAAGACCAAACTGTCGTTCTGTGAGCGATGCTGCAATATCGCTGAAGCTGGAGGGCTCTGTCCCATCTGCGCTGACGAGCGCCGCGACCAAACGACCATCTGTGTCGTAGAGAGCCCACCCGACGTGCTCGCGGTCGAACGCTCGGGTGCGTTTCACGGCACCTATCACGTGCTGCACGGGGTGCTCAACCCCCTCGAGGGGGTGACACCGGACCGGCTGCGCATACAAGAACTCGTCCGGCGGCTGAATGGTCCCGTGAAGGAAGTGATCCTCTGTTTCAACTCGAATCTGGAGGGTGACGCTACGGCGATGTACCTCAGTCGGCTACTTCAGGCACCCGGTCTCGTGGTCTCCCAACCAGCGAGTGGGCTTCCCGTGGGCGGCGATCTCGAGTTTGCCGACGACTTGACGCTCGGTCGAGCGATCGACGGCCGTCGAATCTTGGCCGACTAGGCGAAGCGCGCCACGCAGAGCACCCCGACGATGAGGCTGTAGATAGCAAAAGGCACCAGGTTTCTGGTCGTAAACCATCTGGTGAGGAAACGAACCGCGATGTAGGCGGCCACCATCGCACACAGTGCGCCGACCAGGGTCTGGGAACGCACGCCGTCGCCGAGTGGTCCCATCAGCGAGGGAAGTTTGTAGAGACCGGCCATCAAGATCACGGGGGTCGCGAGTAGGAACGCGAAGTTGGCCGACTCCTCGTGATCGAGCCCGCCCATCAAGCCGGTCACCATGGTCACGCCGCTCCTCGAGATGCCCGCGAAGAGCGCGAGTATCTGTGAGGACCCTATGAACAGGGCGTTCAGTGGCGTGATTGAGGCGATCCTCTTAAAACGCGCGTGGCGTCCGAGGCTGCGACGGTACCACTCACCCGCGAGCAGGATCAGACCGTTCACGCAGAGGAACGCGGCCGCGGCGAGGGGCTTGTCGAAGAGCTCGCGAAGTTTGTGCTCGAGCAGCACGCCCGCGATGCCCACCGGCACGCTGCCGAGGGCGAGCACGAAGAGGAGTCGGTAGTTCGGGTTGGTCTGGGGACTGTTGAGACGCCACAGTGAACTCAAACCGTTTCGAGGTACGCCGCCTAGCTGGTTGAGCAGTCCACGCAAAAGAGCGAACCACGTGGCGCGGTAGTAGAAGAGCAGACCGAGCGCGGTGCCCACGTGCAGTCCCACGAGAAAGACGAGGAAGAATGACTGGCTCTGGGTTTGAGAGTTCACGAGGTTGTGCCAGCCGAGCACCGCCGGTACGAGCACGCCGTGGCCGAGACTCGAGACCGGGAACAGTTCGGTGAAGCCCTGAACGAGGCCCATGACGACGGCCTGGAAGTACGTGAGCGAGGCGTGCACGCCCCAACGCTAAACGAGCGCCAGCGTCGGGCGCAGTCGGTAAGACTGTCTTCGTGCGATACCTCACGATCGTCCGTCACTGCAAGGCCACCTCCGCCAAGGCGGGCGGGTCGGACTACGATCGCGCGCTGAGCGAGCGCGGGATTCGCCAGAGCGAGCAACTCCGGTCCTGGGCGCTCGATCCCGATGCACTAGGCCGCTTCGGTCCCACTACCGCGCTCGTGAGCGGCGCGGCTCGTACCCGAGAGACCTATTCGCGCGCCTTTGACGACACACCCTTCGTCGTCGAATGCCACTTCAGTGACCTGATCTACAACGGCGCGCGAGACGTCTCAGCCGAAGACCTCCTGAGTGACCTCGCCTCGATCGATCCGGTGCGCACGTCGCTCTTGGTGGTCGCGCACAACCCTTCGGTCTACGAGTTGCTGGCGAGCCTCGCGATCAAGACGCCCAAGTCGGTCCTTCGCGACGGCTACCCGCTCGGTGGCGCGTTCGTGCTGGCGTTGGGCGAGAGCGAGCACATTGGACTGGGCCGCTACGAGCTCGTCGAACGTTACGTGCCCGACTAGAGCGTGCGAAGGATCGCGGCGTCGCCTTGTCCGCCACCGCCGCACAGGGCGATTGCGGCCGTACCACCACCGCGACGTTGCAGTTCGTAGAGCGCGGTGAGCGCCACGCGGGTGCCCGACATTCCCACCGGGTGACCAAGGGCGATCGCGCCGCCGTTGACGTTGACCTTGTCCTCGTCGATGCCGAGTTCGTCCATTGACGACAGACCTACCGCGGCGAAGGCTTCGTTGATCTCGAAGAGGTCGATGGCCTTTACGTCGAGTCCGGCCTTGGCGGCGGCCTGAAGAATGGCGTTCGCCGGCTGGTTGAGCAGCGACGCGTCGGGCCCGGCGACCTGGCCGTAGCTCACGAGTTCGCCAATGGGTGCGAGGCCGAGGACCCTGGCGCGCTCCTCTGACATCACGAGCACCGCGGCGCCACCATCGGAGATCTGCGAGGCGTTACCCGCGGTGATCGTGCCGTCCTTCTCGAAGGCGCCGCGAAGTTGACCGAGGGACTCGGCGGTCGTCTCGGCGCGAACGCCCTCGTCGGTGTCGACGATGACCGGATCGCCCTTGCGCTGGGGGACCGGCACGCCGACGATCTCCCCGGCGAACTTGCCCGAGGCAATGGCGGCGGCGGCCAACTGGTGGCTGCGTGCGGAGAACTCGTCTTGACGGGCCCGCGTGATGCGACCCTTGTTGTAGCGCTCTGTCGCCAGACCCATCGCGCACTGGTCAAAGGCACAGGTGAGTCCGTCGAACATCATGGAGTCGACGACCTTCTGGTCACCGAGACGATACCCGGCGCGTGCCCCGGGCAAGAGGTAGGGGGCGTTGGTCATGGACTCCATGCCACCGGCGACGATGATCTCGGCTTGGCCGGCGCGGATCATCAGGTCGGCGAGGTAGATCGTTTGCAGGCCCGACAGGCACACCTTGTTGATGGTCGTGGCGTTCACGCTCATTGGCACGCCGCCCTTGACGGCGGCTTGGCGCGCCGTGATCTGACCCTGACCGGCTTGGAGCACCTGGCCCATGAGCACGACGTCGATCGTGGCGGGGTCGACGCCGGTCTTTTCGAGGACGCTTCTAATAGCGGCGCCACCCAGATCCATGGCGCTCAGCGAAGCGAAGGCCCCCGAGAGCTTGCCAATGGCGGTGCGACTGGCCGAGACGATGACACTTCGCGACATGATGCTCCTCTGGATCTAGAAGTCGATGAAACGTTAGACGAAGTTACCCACCGGTAGCCGAGCAGGGCGCGAGGGACTTTCCCGAGAATCCCAGCGGCACCACGAGAGATCGCATCACCCGAGAACTCCGTAGGGCCAGCGCGACCTGGGCCAAGACCGAGGAACAGCCAACTAGCCTCGCGGTCATGAGTGAGATTCTTGACGCAGTGCGCAACGGCGCCTCGGGCGAGACCCTGGCCGGCACCCCCCTACCCGCAAGTACGCGCGCGGTCTTTGTCCTGCGTGACGAGCAGAACATGTTCGACGGCGTGACGAGCAAGGACAAGGATCCCCGGCGCAGCCTGCACGTGGACGAGGTTCCCCTACCCGAACTCGCGACCGACGAGGTGTTCCTGGCGGTGATGGCCTCTTCGATCAACTTCAACACCGTCTGGACGAGCATCTTCGAACCACTCCCCACCTTTGGATTCCTCGATCGTTTGGCCAAGGAGTCCTTCTGGGGCCAACGCCACTCCTTGCCTTATCACGTGGTTGGTTCGGACGCCGCGGGTGTCATCCTGCGCGCCGGCTCGGCGGTGCGTAATTGGAAGGTGGGCGACGAGGTCACCGTGCACTGCAACTACGTCGACGACCAGGACCCGACGAGTCACGACGACTCGATGCTCTCCTCGAACCAGCGCATCTGGGGGTTCGAGACCAACTTCGGCGGTCTCGCTGACATTGCCGTGGTGAAGGCGAACCAACTCATGCCCAAACCCACCCACCTGACGTGGGAGGAGGCGGCGGTGAACGCGCTATGTAACTCCACCTCCTATCGGATGCTCGTCTCGCACAATGGTGCGCCGGTCACCCAGGGCGACAAGGTCCTCATCTGGGGCGCGTCGGGCGGTATTGGTTCCTTCGCGGTCCAGCACGTGATCAATTCGGGCGGCACGCCCATTGGCGTGGTGTCAAGCGCCGCCAAGGCCGAGACGTTGCGTGAACTGGGTTGTGAGCACGTGATCAACCGCGAGGAGAAGCAGTACAAGTTCTGGAAGGACCCCCACACCCAGGACGAATCCGAGTGGCGCCGCCTGGGTAAGGACATCCGAGCGCTCGTGGGCGACGATCCCGATATCGTCTTCGAGCACCCTGGTCGCTCGACTATGGGGGCGAGTGTCTTTGTCGCCAAGCGCGGCGGCACCATCGTCACGTGTGCGGCGACGAGCGGTTACATGATCGAATACGACAACCGTCATCTCTGGATGAAGTTGAAGAGCATCAAGGGCTCGCACTTCTCGAACTACCGCGAGGCCTGGGCGGCGAACCAGACCATCATCGACGCCAAGGTGGTGCCGCCGCTCTCGGCGGTGTTCTCGCTCGAAGAAGTGGGCGAAGCGGCCTACGAGGTGCACCAGAACCGTCACGAGGGCAAGATCGGTGTCTTGTGCGTCGCCCCTCGAGAAGGGCTGGGCATCACCAACCCCGAACTTCGTGCCAAGGTGGGTGAGAAGCGTCTGACGATCTTTCGCCGGCACGACAAGGAGTTGTCATGAAACCATTACTCACTGAAATCGATCACGTCGCCATCGCCGTCAATGATCTCGACGCGGCCATTGCCTGGTACGAGGAGGTCTTCGGCGCGATCGTCGTGCACCGCGAGGTCGTTGAGTCCGACGGGGTATCTGAGGCACTGATCAAAGTCGCCGACTCGTACATTCAGTTGCTCACGCCTACGCGCCCGGACTCGCCGGTGGCGAAGTACCTCGAGAAGAAGGGCGAGGGGCTGCATCACGTGGGCTACCGGGTCAATGACTGCGAAGCCGCTCTCGCCTCGGTGAAGGCTTACGGTGGCCGACTCATCGACGAGGCGCCCCGCCCGGGCTCGCGTGGAACAATGGTCGCCTTCGTGCATCCCAAGACCTCGTTTGGCACCCTTATCGAGTTGGTCCAGGACTCGCACTAGGTCACGTTCTTACGGATTAGTAATGCCTTCGATGTGAAAATTCCTACTTCGTGGTAACGCCCGAGAACTAGGCGAGATTCATCGCCCGTTCACACGGAAGTGACGTTTGGCTTTCGCGCTGGACAAGCCGCGTGGGTAGCCTTGCCACTATGGAGCACACAATGGCGGACCGGTTGGCCGAGCTCGAAGCCTTCAAGGCGGAGGCCCGCATGGCGGGTGGCGAAAAAGCCATCGCACGTCAGAAAGCCAACGATCGAATGACCGCGCGCGAGCGCATTGAGTATTTACTCGACGAGGATTCCTTCCAAGAACTCGACATGCTGAATCGTCACGGCGCCTCGGGCATGGGCTTAGAAGACCACCGTCCCTACACCGACGGAGTGATCACGGGATTCGGCAAGATCGACGGTCGAAAGGTCGCGTTGTATTCCCAGGACTTCACCGTCTTCGGCGGCGCGCTGGGTGAGATCCACGGAACGAAGATCCACAAGATCATGGACCTCGCTACGACCATGGGACTGCCCATCATCGGGCTCAACGACGGCGCCGGCGCGCGCATCCAAGAAGGCGTGGCGGGTCTGCACGCCTATGGCGGCATCTTTCATCGCAACGCCCGCGCCTCGGGCGTGGTGCCACAGATCTCGGTGATCCTCGGTCCTTGCGCCGGTGGCGCGGTTTATTCGCCGGCCCTGACCGACTTCATCTTCATGGTGCAGGGTTCGAGCCACATGTTCATCACCGGCCCCGACGTCGTCAAGACCGTGACCGGCGAGGACGTGACCCTCGAAGAACTGGGCGGCGCCCTCACCCACGCCACCAAGTCCGGCGTCGCGAACTTCGTCATGCCCGATGAGAAGAGCGTGCTCGACGAGGTCCGCTACCTTCTCTCGTTCCTGCCGTCAAACAACATGGAAGAACCGCCGCGCATACTCACCGGTGACGACGCGGACCGACCGTGCCCCGAGCTGCGTGACCTCATGCCGACGTCGCCGAATCAGCCTTACGACATGAAGAAGGTCATCACCGCCGTGGTCGACGACGGCGAGTACTTCGAGGTGCACCGGCACTGGGCCATGTCGATCACCTGCGGTTTCGCCCGGATGGACGGTCGCGTGGTGGGTATCGTCGGCAACCAACCCGCCGTACTGGCCGGCGTGCTCGACATCGACTCCTCGGAAAAAGCGTCCCGCTTCGTCCGCGTCTGCGACGCCTTCAACGTGCCCCTCCTCACCTTCGTCGACGTGCCCGGTTTCATGCCCGGCACCGATCAGGAGTATGGCGGCAT
>PKZO01000023.1 GCA_003133125.1 Acidimicrobiaceae bacterium
GACCCAGACCCAGACCCAGACCACATTCTCATAAGCGTGGTCCACTCAACGGGGTCTAGGCCATTTGGTAGGGCCGGTGGGGATCGAACCCACGACCGAGGGATTATGAGTCCCCTGCTCTAACCACTGAGCTACGGCCCTTGGAATCGCTGGGTCCACGAACGGGCCAGCGAAGTTGCATTCAACGAACCAAAGGTATCAGGCGCGACCTCACTGGCGCCCACCGCGGGGAGGCTGATAAGTACCCACAAGATTGACTCCGTGACGATCACTGGAAAGTCATGCTCGATGGTGACGCCGAGCCGCGGTTTCGAAAATGAGAACGAAGAAGCACTCCTTCGAGAAGATCTAATGCCTCTTTGCGAGCGGAAACGAATACGCGGACAGTTCTTTTGAATGCATCACCAAGCCAACTGTCAAGTCAAGTCCTGCGGGCATGGAAAGGGGCACGTAACTCTAGGGAACGAGAGTCCTTCAGAGATAAGGTAAACACGTGATCAAGAGACTTTCAGTTCTATTGAGTCTGGCCGTGCTGGGCGTGGGCATATGGCTGGTCAGCCGAGGTCATGAAGTCGATCGGGTCTGCAAGGTCAACAACGTGACGAGCGGCGGCGACCAACATTTCAACCACTGCATGAACCTGGTCTCGACATACTTTCTTGGTTATGCGCTGTGCATTCTGGGTTTTCTTCTCTTCTTGATGTCGATCTTCATCGTCCGACAGGATTTTCGACACGTAAAACTACAGGGTCGGAAAAAGGACATCAAGGAGCAGCCGGCTGACGATTCGAACCCGTTTCGCGCGGTCATGCAACACACGAAGGAAGATAACGTCGTGGAAAATCACGGCGAGGGAAAAGACGGCTCCTAGAGAAATCTCTCGAACGCTCACTCGAAACTGAAGTGACGTCATCGACCTTATTGTCGCTGAGTGAGCGACAATAATTCTGCGAGCCAGAACTGGCTCCCAGAGCAGGACTCGAACCTGCAACCTAGCGATTAACAGTCGCTTGCTCTGCCAATTGAGCTATCTGGGATTGCGCTACAGCAAAGCAACATTAGCACCCGTCACTTAACCTCACTGATGGTCGAACCACTCCTGAAGTCGCTTCGCTTGTGGGCTCTCAATGACGGCCTTGCGACAACGGTCGATTCGCTTGGACATCGCTTGGCGAGAGATCCCGTAACCTTTGGCGATCTCGTCAATGGACATGGTGCGAAACGTGTACTGCCAGAACGCGTCGAAGTCCTTCCCACATAGCTTGCGAAGTTCGTCGATAACCCACGGTGGAGCATCTCCAGTGGCCAGCGTTTCTCGAACGTCGATTACTGCATTGAAGTCGGTGGACTCGAAGCGACGAGAGTTGAGTTCGCGACTCATTTGAATCACTTCGGTAGCCTTCGACTGAGAGACGTTGAGTGCGGCGGCCACATCGCGTTTGGTGAGCCGCTTGTCGATATGACTTCGCTCCAACTTCTGGTAGGCGAGGACTCGACGCATCTCTGAATCGGTGAGTCCCACCTGTTGCTGAATTGCTTGGTTCACCAACTTCATGATCCAGTAATTGGCGTAAGTGGAGAACCGATTGCCCTTCGAAGGGTCAAAACGGTGCAAGGCGTTTACCAGACCCTCGACACCCGCCGCTTCGAGGTCCTCGTTGCCAAAGCGGTAACCGCGCTCGAGGACCCTAGTTCGCACGAGTCCGCACGTCGCACGCAACAGAAGTGATTCGGCCTCCTGTCCCGATTGTCGGTCTCGCAACAAGCGTCGACGATCGCTCGGCTCCATCGAAGACGTGCTGACCAAAGTTCGCTCCGCGTCTCTGCCCCGCTCGATGACCGGATACAGTTGTCGCTCCTCTTCGACGGTGAGCGGCGCGAGCATCTCCAGACCACCAATGACGCCCAGTGTGGCGCGGCTCATTGCGCGTCGCTCGGGGTGCGCCCGAGCAGCCAGTCCCTCAAATCGCGCTCCGCCGAATCACCGTCGGCGGTCTCGAGGAGTGCCACCCGCTCCTTCACGTCGCGAATGGTGGCGTTGGCGACTTCAGGCGAAAGTCTCGCGCTACGTAGTTCACGCTCGACGTTCTTTAGCTCTTCAACGACGGCGCTGCGAAGTAACTGGGAGACAACCGCGGTCACGTCCTCGGGGGTGTAGTCGCGATCAACCTCATCGACCACTATTTGACTAAGCAGTCTCGCGGCTTGATCGTCGCCACGACGTTCGAGCTCGTCGACGACATCAGACACCGATTTTCCCGAAGTAAGGCCCTCGAAGATCTCTCGTTGGACGTCGTTGACGAAGTACTGGGCGATGAATCGGTCCTTCACCAGACGCGGAGCGTGCAGAGACAGTCGCAGTGCTTCGAGTCCTGGGCGCGGTGTCGCTTGGGTCCGCTCGGGGCGCACCGAGCTCGCCACTTGCGAAGGCTCGTTAGGTACTTCGCGCACGAGCGGGTGACGCAGGATCTCGGTCAGTTTCGTGCGCAACACCCTGGGTTCTAAGTGGAGTGAGTCCGCTACCTGCATGACGTATTGATCTCGCACGAGTTCACTGGGGTGCTCGGCGAGCACGCGCATCGCCGGGTCCGCTGCCCGCGCGCGACCCTCGGCGGTGGTGAGATTCGCGGCTTCGAGGACTCGATTGAGTCGAAACTGGAGGAACGGCACCGCGTCCTTCACCGCCGCACGCAGTGCTTCGGGGTCGCTCATCGCCAGTTCAGCCGGGTCGCTTCGCCCGGGGAAACGCGCTACGGCGACGTCGACTTCATGCTTCTGCTCCCACTGATACACCGACGCCGCCGCACTCTGTCCGGCTTGGTCGGCGTCATAGGCGAGGACGATTCGTTTGGCAAAGTTGCGCATGGTCTGAAAATGCTCTTCGCCCAGGGCCGTGCCGCAAGTCGCGACTGCGCGAGGCATACCAGCCCCAAAGAACGCGATGACGTCGGTGTAGCCCTCGCACACGATTATCTCGCCGGACTTGATGATGTCATCCTTCGCCCAGTTCAGCGCGTAAAGAGTCCGGCGCTTGGAGTAGATGGGCGTCTCGGGGCTGTTCTTGTATTTCGGTTCCACTCGCCCGTCGGGACGCACCGTCTCACTCGCGGAGGGAAGGATCCTCCCACCAACCGCCACTGCCTTGCCCGAGGGATCGAAGATAGGAAAGATGACTCGCGCACGCAGCGCGTCCTGTCGCCGATCGCGCTTGTTCACGAAGCCGAGCCCGGTGCCCTCGAGCACCTTGGGCGACAAGTTGAGCGAGCTGCTGAGGGCGTCCCAGTCGTCAGGGGCCCATCCGAGCTGGAACTTTCGCGCGACCTCTCCGTTTATACCGCGAGTCTTCAGGTACTCGCGAGCCGGTCTCGCGTCAGGTGCGTTCAGCAGACGTTCGTGATACCAGTGCACCGCTTGGTCCATCGCGGCGAGGAACTCCTGACGCTCCTTACGCGCGGGACCAGCGTTCAGGTCCTCGTGCAGCTCGATGCCCGCTCGATCCGCGAGTAGGCGTAGCGCGTCAACGAAGTCCAAGTGCTGCATTTCGCGCACGAAGGTGATCTGGTCGCCCGAGGCTCGACAACCAAAGCAGTAGTACCGACCTTCTTCGGCATTGACTGAGAATGAAGGGGTCTTCTCGCCGTGAAAGGGACACAATCCCGTCCAGCGCCGCCCTGACTTCTTCAGTGCCACGTAGTCACTGATGAGTGCCACGATGTCGGTGGCGCCGCGGACCTGTGCAATCTCACTGTCCGATATGGCCATGTGTAGAAGGTACCCGTTAAGGGTGACCCCGGAACCGCCCACAGGGCCGTTCCCTAGACTGCGCTCATGCCTGAATTCGCCGTTGAAGCACTCAATATTGTCCGAACGTTCAAAGACGGCGAGGTTCGAGCCCTCGACGACGTCACGCTGCACGTTCCCCGGAGCCAGGTCTTTGGACTCCTCGGACCCAACGGCTCAGGTAAGACCACGATGGTCCGGATCCTCTCGACGATCCTGGTACCCACGTCGGGTAGCGCGACCGTGAACGGCATTGACGTGCTGAAGCACCCCGACCGGGTGCGGCGCAGCATTGGACTCGCCGGCCAGTACGCCACCGTCGACGAGAACCTCACGGGTGCGGAGAACCTAAGGATGATCGGCAGCCTCAACCACCTCGAGAAGAGCTTTGTTGTCCCGCGCACCCGAGAGCTCCTGGACCAGTTCGGTCTCACCCACGCCGCCAACCGCACCGTCAAGACCTACTCGGGCGGCATGCGTCGGCGCCTCGACCTCGCCGCCGCCCTGGTCGCCAAGCCGCCACTGCTCTTCCTGGACGAACCCACGACCGGGCTCGACCCCCAGAGCCGCCAAGACCTCTGGGCGATCATCGAAGAGTTGGTGGAAGAAGGTACCACGGTCCTACTCACCACCCAGTACCTCGAAGAAGCCGACCGTCTCGCCAAGCAATTGGTCGTGCTCGATCACGGAAAGATCATCGCCGAAGGAACCAGCCAGCAACTCAAGACGCGTCTGGGCAACACGATGCTCGTCCTCACGTTCCTCAACACCGCGGACGCGAAACGTGGTGAAGAACTGATCCGCGACATCTCCTCCCAAACCGCGAACGTCGACGGCACCGTGGTCGAATTCACCGTCGACCGAGGACCCGCGGCGGCCGCGGATGCTCTGCGACGCATCGACACAGCGGGCATCACCCTCGCCGGACTCACGATTCGAGAACCCAGCCTCGACGACGTCTTCTTGAGCCTCACGGGTCACAAAGCCGAAGATCCCGCCTCAACTGACGACGACGCGTTTGCCACGCGACAAACACGAAAGGCTTCATCATGAGCACCCTCAGCACCACCCGGCCCGTGCGCTCCGAGCGAGGTTCACTGCGCTGGACGATCAGCGACGTACTTACGATGGCGCGTCGCAACCTTCTGGCGTTGGTTCGAATCCCCACCTCGTTGGTGTTCGCGATCATTCAGCCCATCATGTTCGTCTTACTCTTCCGCTACGTGTTCGGCGGCGAGATCAAGATCCCCCACATACCTTTCGTGAATTACCTCATTCCAGGCATCCTCGTCCAGACCATGCTTTTTGGTGCGGTGGGAACCGCGATTGGACTCGCCGAGGACCTCCATCGCGGACTCATTGAACGCTTTCGGGCGCTACCAATGGCCCGAATGGCCGTACTGGCGGGGCGCACCGTCTCGGACCTAGTACGAAACGTCGGGGTCCTTCTCGTAATTACGGCAGTCGGTTTCGCCATTGGTTTTCGTCCCCACGGGGGCGTTCCCGACTACATCGCCGCGTGCCTCTTGATGCTGACCTTCGCCTACTGCGTCTCCTGGGGCTTCGCGTTCATTGGGCTCGCCGCTCCCAACTCCGAGACGGCCCAGGCGATCTCGTTCCCGGTGATCTTCCCCCTGACCTTCGCCTCAGCCATTTTTGTCCAGGTGAGTTCGATGCCCGGCTGGTTGCGACCCTTCGCCAACAATCAGCCGGTCAGCCAAGTCACCGACGCCGTGCGCGGTCTCATGCTCGGCACCCCTACGGGTAACTCAGTGTGGATCGCCCTGGCGTGGTCGGTGGGCGCCATACTCGTGCTCGGTCCCCTCGCGACTTCGCGCTACCGCAAGGCGGCGTAGCCGTTGCCCGTCCTTGACGCC
>PKZO01000049.1 GCA_003133125.1 Acidimicrobiaceae bacterium
CGCATTGGCGCCTTCGCCAGAACTAAAACCTCGCATGACCGAGTAGCGCGGCTCTTCGCTTCCACCGCAGGAAACTCAGATTGAGATTGGCAGCAGATGAAGCCGGCCTGCAATCGTTGTAATGTCCTCTTCAGCCGAGCTGGCAATGTCCCAGACAAGCTGAAATGCATCATCATCCTTGAGATCGGGCGTACATCCGTTCAGGTCACAAAAGACAACCGTGCTAAGCCATGCAAGTCTCTTGTTTCCATCGACTAGCGCATGGTTCTTGGTCATGGAATGAAGCAGCGCCGCCGCCTTGAAATCTAAGGACTCGTATGCGTCTTCACCGAACGCGCTGGACCGGGGTCTGTTCACGGCTGAGTCCAAAAGACCAAGATCACGGATGGGCCCAACGCCTAACGTCCGAATCATCTCCACGATGTCCTCGATATCTAGATACTCGAATTCGATCATTCAGCGCCGAGACGCTCCAAAACATCGGCCCAGCGAACTGCCATCCGTCGCGTTGCGTCAGTCACCCGAGCGTCGTGGCCTGTCCGCTCGTATCGTTCTAAGACTGCGCGGCGAATGATCTCTTGACGCGAGATGCCTTCAATTCGCGAAAGAGAATCAAGTGCCTCTTCAAGCGTGGCGTCGGTGCGAACTGTGAATGCCATGGCTCAATGATACCACTTCGGTATCACATTGGTGTCGGAGGTCCGACACGACAGTCTTGCCACCATGCACTGGCGACTGTCGAGTTGAAATGATTCGTGTCTAAGGCCCGACCAAATAGTTCTGCAACCCTTCACCGGCGAGTGGATAGATCGATGGACGCGCCAACAGCTCGCCTTGTATATTGAGATTTCGTCGTCCTCACCTGAGCGGTGCTCGACGGACGTAGACATCCGGAGATCACGTGCGCACACTTATCTCAATGACTTACGTTTACTCCGTGAACGCCACCTCAATGGACACCTCAAAGGGAAACGACACCGAGGAGTTTGGTTTCCTCAACGACCTTCCAGACGATGATGAGGAGGAAAAAAGCATTGTCGAATTTTTGGCGGGGGCCGATCTTTACGTGATGGGTCGCGTCCTCTATGAGGAGTTTGCGTCCCACTTCCAAGGTAAGACCGCCTCCGATCACCCTTTTGCACCCATCTACGCCAACACCGACAAGATCGTCTTTTCTCAGACGCTCACAACGGCAGACTGGGAACGAACGACGATCAACCGGGGCGACCTCGTCACTGAGATCGAAAAACTGAAGAGCGAAGGCGACGGCTACATGATCGTGACCGGTCGTGGTGGTATTCACCGGACTTTGTTGCAGCACGATCTCATTGACGAGTTCCGCATCACCGTGTTCCCAATGCTGTTGGGTAGGGGAACAAGGATGCTTGAACCTGATGACGTCGGAGAATTCAAACCACTTGAACTCATATCTTGTCGTCCAGGCACCAACGGTGTCGTTGTCCTGCACTACCGGAGACGCCGCTAGCAAACTAAAAGCGCGCGTGATAACCGAAAACCGAGTGCCTCTTAGCGATTAAGCGGTCGAATTGCTCACGGATCTGACAAGGTTTACCGGCTTCTCGTTACTTAAGCCCATTTGGTGTCGAAGGACCGACCTGCACATTCTCCGACTGGCGAATCCTGCCTTGGGTAGGTTGAGGGAGTGCGGGATGAAGAGAACCGGCAAGAAATTGCCGAGCTGCTACAGGAATTTAGAACCACTAGAGAGCAGTTGCGCGTTGCCAAAGCAGAATATATAAAGCGATTCCATGAACTCACAGCACGGCTGTTGCTGCAAACACGAACCTGGCGGTCGCTTCGTATCCACAAGAGACGACTCGCGATTGAGATTTCCTCACTTCTCCGACACCAGCAATCTCCGAGTGAGTCATTTTGGAGAGATCGCGACGTAAGTCATGCGTTAAGCGAGTGGCCGAGGCTTGCGGGGTGCTGTGGTACACGCACCCTCGCAGAATGGGTTCCACAATTACTTCTAAAACGACGGGTGTCTTACGAGGAACTGGTTGATTAGGGCCGTAAGGGTCGAGGGCGATGCCACGGGCCAGAGGGACATTTCGAGGACGCAATTGTCTTTGCGTACCAGCTCGCCGTAGTAGTTCGCGTACGGGGAAGTTGACGGCAGAGCGAAGACGCCGTTAGTGGCGGTAGTGACGAGAACTCCTTGGGTCCCGAGTCCAAACGTCCCTGATGGTAGGGGACTCACGGTCGTGACACATCCCCCTCCCTGGCAACCCCAAATGCCAATTGCATCCTGTGTCAGCAAGTTCCAGTCGTGAGCGGTGATTCCTCCCCACCAGACGTACACGTCTGCCGGGTCGGGGGGCGGCACGGTAGTCCCATTGTCGTACCAAAGTGTTGGATTACCTGAGGCTTCGTAATAGCACCATTGCTTGACTTCTCCTGACCCATAACCGGAGGGCATGAACTTCGAACTCGAAAGTTTGACTCCAATGCCAGGACCCAAAACACTCGCGATGCCTGGAGCAACCAGCGCGCCTATGTTGTCGAAAAAGGTGGCGCAACTGGGCCCGGCGTGAGCAGGGTGCTTAAGATGAGCGAATTCGCGGTTCGTCGCACCATTCTGGACGCGTGACGAGTTGCCGACTGCTCCGATTGGCGTTGACGTTAATGACAAAGTCGCCAACGCCGTCACAATCGCAATCATGAAGTGGTGCGAGCGCAACATCCTTGGAGTCCGAGCGAATCTCACAATCTCGTTACTGACTCTGACTTCAACCAAACGATCAGTGCTCGACATGTCGCCACCCTCTGCAGGGAACTCAATGTAGCATGGCTTGACAGCGCTTGCTTAGATTCAGATTGCCATCTGTACCCGTGTCCTAGCCTTGTGATGCGTTGCCTAGGAACAGGCTCCGGCGACACCTGCGTTACAGCCATCAATTCTGCAGCCAACGAATCTTCAGTTCGATGAATCAATCCTCCACTCGGAGATTGTTGACTTCGACTCAACGACAATGCAACGAGATGTTTGAAGAATTCGTGAAATTGGAGACCCAGCGTAATGAAAAACAGCAAGATTTCACACGACTCCTTTCTGAGACGCCTGCATCTGAAGGTGCCGTCAGAGCAGAAATCCTCAAGAAGGTAAATGAATTCAATCTCCGCGAGTTGTCCGAAGGTCTTTCTTTGCGATGGGAATTGCTAGATCGAATTGAGACTGAGGTCGAGAAAGTTGAGACTTTTGTCCGACTGCTAGGGCCGAAGAAAAGATGAAGTGGGTGGAGGGGGTGCGTTTCCTGTATCACAGCACCCGCAAACTGCATTTGGCGAATTTGAACATCAATCCGAAAATGCGTAAGCGACTCCAATCAACGACGCAACCATCCCCGGAG
>PKZO01000084.1 GCA_003133125.1 Acidimicrobiaceae bacterium
CTTTCACCGACCCTTCAGTCGGCTTATCGGGTGTCCACTATTTCTGGGGAACCTCAGACCTCAGCCGTGTGAATGTTCTCAGAAGGTCTTTAGTGCACCACTCTGAAAGACTTTATCCTATTTAAGGGACTGACATACCTGACGCACCTGATTATTGGTCATCTTCGTCTCCTTCACTGATTTCATGTTGCTCATACCAGCGTTCCAACGCTGCGCTGTGTCGGTCTAGCGATCTATTTTGTCTGTCCTCGGTGAAGTGTGGGTTAAGGAAATCTCTCCGGCGCTGGTCTTGGTCTAACCGGCCTGCGTGTTCACGCTCCTGTTTTCGCCGTTCTTCATCGCGTTTCTCTTCTTGACCCTTGGCGTGTTTATAGCCAAGAATCCATGCCGGATGAATCATCGCGACAAGAAAAACTAGTAACCCCAGACCCGCAAATCCGAAAACGAGCACCAAATCCAGGGTTGGTCTAGATGGGGTGTCAGTAGCCCAACTAAGTCCCTCGACAAATAGCCCAACGGCCACAACGATTCCCGTTGTGGCCCAGGTGTAACGCCAGCCGTCCAGCATTTCTTCAGCCTACGGCTGTGGCCATGAAGACAGGGTGAGTAGATGTCACACCCACCTGGGATAATTAATTCATGAAGAACAACCCGCCAAGCTTGCCAAATTCCCTCATCGAAGCGGTCCGCTACTTCGCGGATGCCGACCGTTGCTTTGAGTTCGTCAAGGACCTTCGCTGGGCTGATGGCCCCGTTACTTGCCCTCGTTGCGAGTGCGAGCGCGTTTCGTTCCTCACCACGCGCAAGCTTTGGAAGTGCCTTGGTTGCAAGCGTCAGTTCTCGCTCAAAGTCGGGACAATCTTCGAGAATTCTTCGCTTGGATTCGACAAGTGGCTTCCTGCCATTTGGTTGATCGCCAACGCAAAGAACGGCATTTCGTCGCACGAACTTGGACGTTCCTTGGGAGTCACCCAAAAGACAGCGTGGTTCATGAACCACCGGATTCGTCTGGCAATGGGAAGCGGGACATTTCAGAAGTTGTCGGGAACGGTGGAGACTGACGAAACATACATCGGTGGACTTGCCAAGAACATGCATGTCGTGGACCGTAAGCGCAAGATTCACGGAACTGGTGGAACCGACAAGGTTGCCATCCACGGTGCGTTGGAGCGCGGTGGGCCGGTTGTAGCGACTGTGATCGACTCGGTTTCGGCCAAGACCCTTCAGGAAAGCATTCGTGCTTGGGTAGAGTCCGGTGCAACGGTGTACACGGACCAGGCGACTGCGTACGTCGGCCTTGGGCGCGACTACGATCACTTTTCCGTGAACCACGGAACGGGTGAGTACGTGAGCGGCGACGTTCACACGAACGGAATTGAGAACTTCTGGTCTCTCTACAAGCGCGCTTGGAAGGGCACCTACACCCACAACGCTCGCAAGCACACGAACCGTTACGTGGATGAAAGGGCATTCTCGTACAACAATCGTGAATCGAATGACCTTGAGCGCATGGTTGCGGTAACTTCTGCCGTTTCCGGAAAGCGTCTTACTTACAGCGACTTGAAGGCTTAAGCCTTTTTGCCCTTCTGAGTTATCTCGGACTTGGGCACTTTGAACAGTTTTCGGGCAACGTTCTCGAAGTTCTCGGACTCGGATTTGTCCTCTGATTTCTTGGTTTTTACTGGACGTTTCGCCATTGGCCCATTCTAGGTCTAGAGGGTTACGGTGTGGCATGACATCAGTCAACATCGGGGAACCTAACCATTCGGCGATTAAGGCGATTCGACTGAAAATCAAGCGAGCGAATGACCAGACAAAGATTCTGGCCGACGCGGAAACGGCGTACATCAGCACAGAGCCCGCCCCCTATAGCATTCGCCGTGCGGTAAAGGACGACTTCACGGAGCACGTCTACTACCTTCGGTATCACGAAGCCGTCCCGCTCGATTTCTCGATTCTCTTGGGCGAGATCATCTACAACCTCCGGTCCGCCCTCGACCAGTGCGTTTTCCAGCTTGCCCTCGATCACACCAGAGTCGAACACGACACGACCATGTTCCCCGTATTCTCTTCTCCCGGAGACTTTCGGAGGCACGGTGCCTGGCGTATCAAAAACATCGGAGAGGGACCAAAGGCATTTATCAAGTCCCTGCAGCCGTACACGGACCGGAGTTTGCCAGTCCATTACTCCCTGCTTGACCTCAACAATCTCTCCAACGCCGACAAGCACCGTGTAGCCCACCTCTGGGGCCTGAGTTTCGGCCTCGGCAAAACGGAAATAGCGACCAGGGCCCGACTCATACCTACCGGCCTCGGAACAATCCTCCACGACGGCGCAGAGATTTGCAGGGTGGTCCCGGAATCGCCAACCGACGAAATGCAAGTGCGTGGAAGTCTTGAGGCCACCTTGTCCGTCTCTAATCCAAGCGCCGCGAGACGTGGTGTCTCCACCAATCTTTGGAACATCATTGCTGACGTGGACTGTCTGGTCTGGGCGCTCCTGGGAGCCATGGGCCAACAGGACGAATTGATCGAGGCTGAGTGGCCCGCTCATGAATCACTCGTTGAGTGAGCATCGTCTAATCCTCCGCCGGGTGCGTCAGATATATCAGTCCCCTATTTAATCGGGTGTTACAAACAATGACGAATTTGGTATTGGGTACCTGACAAGAGGGCTTATAGGACAAAACATAGGACACGAGCGACCAACGTAAACCCGAATTTTGTATTTGCGGCTGTATCGTGACGCAATGGCCAAGAAGTCGAATTCACTCACCCTGAGCGCGGCGATTGCGGTATTCGGAATCGTCCTCGTAAGTTGGAAATCCTCCAACCACGGAATTTGCAGGAGTGGTCAAGAGTTGCCAAGCCAGCAATCAATTTGCACTGTATCGGAAACCATTTATTACCTCGGAATCGTTTTGATCGTTCTCGGCGTCGTATTACTTCTCGTTTCGTTGGTGTCCAAATCGAATCATCAGATACCGAATCAACCTTCGATGCCCGTTTCAGCTCCACCGGGATGGATGGCGCACCCAACCAAGCCGGGCTGGACTATTTGGTGGGACGGCACAAAGTACGCGCAAGAACGACCCCCGCCCGAACTGAACAAGGACTGAACAAGGACTTCGTCTCTCAACTGAGGCGTAATCTGCGCCAAAAGATTTTGGGGAGTTCTATCTATGGCGATTTAGCATCACGATATGAGATTCTTTCGTTGGATTGCACCCCCCACCGCCATGGCAGTTACTACCGCGGGCGCGGTCTACGGCGGCGTTCCGCTCGACATTGCCGCTCTGATTGGCACCGGAGTTGGACAAGCCGCTGACCGACTCATTCCCACTGAACGATCGCAATCTGCCGTTGTCGGCGACGATGCGAATCACGAGCGTCTAGCACTTGCGGTAGAGGACTTTGGTGGTGGCGTTGCTATCGTTTGGCGATCAACAGGTCTCTTGGCGACTTTTAGGCCAAGAGTCTTAGGTAGGTTACATGGACTACTTTTGCTCATGCGAGAACAGCGACGATTCGAAAACGAGACGGCAGCACTTGCCGCAACTTTGAGCGATTTGCTTTTGTACGCAAGCACTAAAACGCAGAGACTTGCAATTGAGGTGTATCGGACACTTGGCGATCAGATGATCGAAGTAGGTCGACACGGCCAAGGAACGAAGGCGGCAAAAATAGCCGTTGATGCGGGCAGCCTCAAAATAGGTGATTGCGTAGTCGCTTGGCGAGCCGCCGCACAAGTTGATCTGGGTTGGCGAGATCACAAGTGAACAATTTCAGGACGGTGGAAGTCGATTCAAATTTTCACTAATTCAAGTGATCTCATTTGAACCTCGCCACTGTTCACCCGCAGACGGACCTTTCTTTCGGAACTTGTTTCTAAAAACTAAGTTCAATTGCTTCCTCCACGTCATAAGGGTTCCGTCCTTCCTTGACTCCGTGAGTTTGCCTTGGCTTCGAACCCAGCGTCGGCCAGCAGAGTCCACAAACGTAATCGTCATGGAATAGAGTCCCTGGAGTTTGTCAGCATTCATTGCTTGCTTTTCCGCAGTATTTGGAATCAATTCTGAAGCCACCTTTAAGAATTCTCCGCGCTGGGTCGGTGGTACGACTTGGACGGTAGTAATGAAACCCATCTCGCCGTCATATATTCGAATATTCAAGAGTCGGACCGCTTGGTCACTGTGGTTAGAAATTTCGAAATTCACTTGATGTCCGTTGTCGTATTTCTGAACGGATTTGACCCATGCGTCAACCAAAACGGCTTGCGATTGGCGACGGTCTTGCCGCGTGGCTCGTGTCGAGAATCCGTATATGCACACGGCGGCAATGAACGATCCCGCTGTCCCAAAGGCAGTCACGCCATTGAAAAATTCATTCATTGATTTGGTTCGATTCGGTCATTCCGTGAATTGGCTTCATCCGCGAGTGCGATGAGAGCAAGGCCCAATTTTCGAGCGTTACCAAGCGTGAGTGTTGCGTTTGTGGTCACAGTAGTCGACTCCATATCTGCAATATCGAGTGAAATTTCAGGAACCTGTCTATTCTCCGCATGCTTATCACTTCCTTCGTTCGTGAGACGTACCTTCACAAGAACGGGCTCGCTCTGCCTCGATAAATCACTCGCAGAAAATGTAGCCATTAGCAATCATTCCAGCACCAATATGTAACGCTTGTCGGGTATTCCCTCGCCGCCGCCCGACACCTTCGCTACAGCGTCTAGTCGAGCGGCCCATGCCAGAGTCGCCGCCACGGCACAGTCAATCTTGCGCGGCGAGTCCGGATACTCCTTCGCAATTATGAGTCCGGCTCTCGCCGAAATGTGTCGACGCGCATTGATCACATGCTCACTCAGTCAGTAGGAACCGTCATGCGTCATATCGCCGTTGTCGACCGCTTCCTCAAATGCGGCATACGCACGAACCATCAGAGACGTTCTGTTAGTCCAAAAGTGAGTCGGGTGACTAGGACTTGCCTTCACTCTGAGCTTTCGCGAAAACTGACGTTCCCACTCCCCCAAATGGGATTGCCAACCAGCGGGGTCCACAGCATTGCACTTATAGGACAAAACATAGGACATGCTTTCGTAAAACCTAGTGGGCGCTAGAGGACTCGAACCTCTGACCTCAGCCGTGTGAAGGCTGCGCTCTAACCAACTGAGCTAAGCGCCCGAGGCAGTAATCCTACCGAACTTTGTCCCTCTGCCCACTTTTGTCGTGCGAAGTAGCCTTCACCTGTGCCAGAGAAATCCGATTCGTCCCTCGAGCCCACCTCGCGCTTTACTGGACGCCCACGACGCCCCCGACGACCGTCGGCTGTGCCCCGTGAGGTCATCATGGGTATTGACGACCTCGAGAAGAAGATCACCTACGCCGGGGGCGCCGTGGCCTTGCTGCTCGCGGGCGTCTTCGTCCCACGGCTTCTGAAGGCGACCAAGGTCACCGTTACCGCCGCGCCGGGCAAGCACCACGCCTGTGCAGCGGGCTACCACTTCGTTTCGTCGCTGTGCGAGAAATCGCACCTCGCCCAACCTTCTACCTACTGGCCACAGTTCCTCGAGATTCTGATCGTCGGTGGCATCATGATGATCTTTGCCGTCAAGGCCAAGCGCGCGGGTGTGGCGGTGTGCGCGCTGTTGTTGGGCCTCGCCCTTGGTACGGTGGGCTTTCCCTTCATCCTGCTCGCGGCGTGGCTCATCATTCGAGCCTTTCGTCTCCAGAAATACGGCGACGCGAGCTTTGCGGGCTCGGGAAAGCGAGCACGAGAGATGGCCCAGGCGAAGAAGGAAGGACGCTCCTACACACCAGGCGCCCCCACCGCCACGAACGCTCCGCGCACCGCCACTCCCCCCGAAGCATCGAAGCGGTACACGCCCAAGAAGCGCGCGCGTAAGAAGAAGTAATCAGTGGCGAAGCTCGGCTTGGACTATCCGACGAAGTGGGGTCGCAGCTACTCAGCGCGCTTCGTGCGCTACCTCTACCAGAGTTACTTCCTCTGCCCCTACACGAGACACATCTCCTCGCTCGAAGTGCGCGGGGTCGAGAACATCGCGGGTGCCGGTCCCTTCATCTTTGCGTCGAACCACACGAGCAACCTCGACACACCGCTCGTGCTGAGCGCCCTACCGCTCGAAAGGCGCACGCGCACGGTCGTGGCGGCGGCGATGGACAACTTCTTCATGAAGCCCTACATCGCCTTTCACACCGTGCTCTTCTACAACGGCATCCCCATCGACCGACACCGCGTGAACCGGCGTAGTGCCGAACAGGCGCTCGAACTCGTCCAGGACCACTGGAACCTACTGATCTACCCCGAGGGTGGTCGCACGACCAACGGCGACATCCACGAGTTCAAGGGCGGAGCAGCCTATTTGGCCGACCGCTCCAAGGCCGTCGTCATACCCACTTACGTCCACGGGGCGGGCTACCTGCGCGCGAAGAAGTACGCCAAGGCGCCCAAGTTCACCGAGGGACCCCAGCATCGTCGCCACCACGTAATCGTCGCCTTCGCGCCGGCACTGCGCGTTGGCGACGATGAGAACCTACGCCGCTTCGGCGCGCGCATCGAGAGCGCGGTCATCGAGCTCGGTCGCCAGGTGAGCGGAGATCCGCTGTACGGTAACCGCGAGATCACGAGCGAGTGAGCGAATTACAACGCTCCTCGTAAAGAAGGTCCGCGACCGTACCCATGGGTTCGAGTTCGTAGCCCAACACCGAGGCGAGGATCGCGTCGGCGAACCAGGGGTTCTGGGCGAGGACCGGTCCGTGCGCGTAAGTCGCCCAGAGCGTGCCGGTTCGAAAGCCGTCTGAGGTACCGTCGTTACCCCGTCCGTGTTCGACGCGACCGAGCGGCGCCACGCCCGCACCGAGCGTCGTGCGTCCCCCGTGGTTCTCAAAACCCACGAGCAGACGCTCACCCACGCGCACGCGCAACTCGCCCACCGAACGGCTCGCGCCACGCGTGGTCGTCACGTCACAGAGCCCGAGCCCGGCGTACTGGTCGTCGCCCTCGACGCTGAAGGTCAAACCAAGGATCTGCAGGCCCGCGCACACCGCCAATACCGTCGCCCCGTCAGCCACGCGGCTCGCGAGTGAAGTGCGCGCGAGCACGTCACACGCCAGGCGTTGGGGACCGTCCTCGCCCCCGCCGAGCAGGTAGATCGACGCGTCGGGCAACTCGTCGCCGAGCTCCATCGAAACGAGCAGGGTCTCCTCACCGCGCCCTCGCGCTCGCTGAGCGAGCACCAAGCCGTTGCCGCCGTCGCCGTAGGTGCCGAGCAGGTCGGGCACGAGGTTCGCGATCGTCAGCACGGTACCGACCTCGCGAGCCACTCCGAGAATGCGGTGTAGTTGGCGAAGAGTTCCACCGGGCGCTGCTCGCGGGGTAACTCGTTCACGTCGTCGACGACTCGAAACTCGACGTCGGCGTAGTCGAGTCGTGTCGCAAGGTCTAGTCGACGCTCACCCAAGCACCACACCCGGTGTCCGCGCAACTTCTCAAAAGCAACGTCGTACAGCCACGAAGGGTCGTGACCGTCGGCGAGCCTCGCGTTGATCGCAATCCACACGTCGCTGTCATCGGGCTCGACAGTCGACAACAACGCGTCAAAGCCCGCGGGATTCTTCGCGAGCAAGAGCCGCAGAGTCCGCTCGTTCCACGATCGCAAGCTGAACCTGCCCGCGACCGCGGATACTTCGCTGATGCGAGTAAGAGCGTCCTCGGGTTCGACGCCCACTTCGACGAGCGCGGTCACGGCCATCGCGGCGTTCGCCTCGTTAAAGACGCCAGGCAGCGCGAGCTTCATCTCGTAGCGCTTTCCCGCGACCACGAGTCCGTCGCCCAGCGAGGTCGTGATAGTGGCGGGCTTAGAAAAACCGCACGAGCAGCGCCAGTCGCCCGCGACGTGTTCGAGCGCGAGCGTGCACTTAGGACACGACCTCGCGTCGGCCTGCCAGGGCGTAGGTACGTCGCACCAGCGCACGTCGGTGGCGCTGCTCGCGGCGTAGACGACGAGGGGATCGTTGGCGTTGGCAACCACGACGCAATCGACGAGCTCTGGAAGGACTTGGCGCCACCTTTCGGCCATCTGGCGAACCTCGTTGGCGCGGTCGAGTTGGTCGCGCGAAAGATTGAGCAGCACCACCACGCGCGGCTCCACGTGGCGAATCACCTCGGCGAGCCACGCCTCGTCCACCTCGAGCGACGCGCGCGGCGAATTCGACTGCGCCAGAGCGGCGACGTGGCCCGCGGGCATGTTCGAACCCGTCTCGTTGGTCACGACCTCGCCTCCCCAGCCCACTGCCACGAGCGCCGTGGTGGTGGTCTTGCCGTTGGTGCCGCTCACGAAGATCGTGGTCCGGTCTCGAGCGAGGGTCGCGAGCAGACGGGGCGAGAGCGCGAGGCCCACGCGACCGCCTAGGACGGTGCCCGCACCTCTTCCAGAGGCCCGTGAGAGCCTATTAAGGCCCCGTAGAGCGGCGACGGCCAGTCGGTCTCGTGGAGAGGGGCCTCTACTCATTGACTTCACGCTAACAACCTGAAAAACACAAAAGGGCCAACCGGGGGGGTGGTTGGCCCTTTTGCAAAACCAATGCCTTACCCAGAGGGGGGATGAGGGTAAAGCAGGCTGAAAACAGTATGGCCGCAGGACCTGTATCAATCAAGTGGATATGGTCGATACCTCTCATCTATATGATTGATACATGGAGATCCGCCAGCTCGAAGCCCTCGTAGGCATCGCGGACCACGGCACCTTCTCTAGTGCCGCCGACGCGCTCGGCACGGTCCAGTCCAACATCTCGAACCGGATCGCGCGTCTCGAGGCCGAACTCGAGACCGAACTGATCGACCGCACCACTGGCGCCCTGACCGAATCGGGCGCCGTGGTCGTCGAGCGAGCTCGTAGGGTACTGAGCGAGGTCGCCGCGATCACCTCAGACGTCTCAGAGCTCAACGCGGACATCCGCGGAAACGTATCGCTCGGCATGATCGGTACCGCGGGACGTTGGATCGTGCCACTACTACTCGAGGCCCAGCGCGCCACCTACCCGCATATCGCTCTTCGCATCACCGAGGGCACCAACTCGGTCATCGAGCCACAATTGGTGAACGGTCAACTCGACATCGCGGTCCTCGCCTGGCCCGTACTCGCCCCAGAACTCACCGAGATTGACCTGTTCAGCGAGGACCTCGTGCTCATTGTCGACAAGAAGCATCCGCTCGCTGAACTGGCGTCGGTGAATTTCGCCACGCTGGCGGACTACGAACTCCTGTTGCCGTTTCCCGGAACCCCGATTCGCCGCGAGATCGACGACTCCGCACGGGCCCAGGGCGTCGACCTCAAGCCAGTGATCGAGCTCGACGGACTTCGCACCATCGCCTCAATGACCTTTGACGGCCACGGTCCCTCGATCCTTCCCGCGACCATGCTCTCACCGCACCTGCGCGAACGCTTCGCCGCTGTGCCCATTGAAAACATTGCCCAGCGGCGCGTGAGTCTCGTGAGTCGACGATTCGGCTTCCCCGCCGCGCCCGTGCGCGCGATCCACACCCTCCTGATCGACGTCGTGAAAACGGCCGTCAAGGCGCCCGAGGGCGTCTTCATCGCCACCGACCCCCCAACTGGCATAGTCAAGGGGTGAGTTCTCACCGTAGTGACGCCGCGCGACTCATCGCTCGACGCGACAGTGCGTTTCGCGACGTCATTAATCGCGCGGGGCTGCCGCCCGCGCGACGCAGCGCCCGGGTCGACGAGCGCTTTGGTCACCTCGTGCGCTCGATCGTCTTCCAACTGCTCGCGACCTCGGCGGCGAACACGATCCACGCCCGCGTCGTCGAGACCTGCGGCGGGAGCGTCGACGTCATTTCGATTCTGGACACCGGACCAGTGACGCTCAAGTCCGCTGGTCTCTCGCGCACGAAGGCTGAAGCGATGATCGATCTCGCCCAGCACGTGCACGACGGACGCGTGCGTCTGGCGCGTCACGGCTACATGAGCGACGAGGAGGTCCTCGCCGAGGTCACCGCGGTGCGCGGTATCGGTCCCTGGACGGCCCACATGTACCTGATGCACACCCTGGCGCGCACCGACGTGTGGCCGGTGGGTGACTACGGCGTTCGCAACGGCTGGAGCATCGTGCACGGGCTCGACGAGACGATCAGCGAACGCGACCTCGCCCCGTTGGGCGAGCGCTTCGTGGGCGTGCGCAGTGAGGTGGCGTGGTACTGCTGGGAAGCGGTGCACCTGGCACGTGCCAAGTAATCTTTGAGCCGTGTCTGAGATCACCCTCGCCGACTTCGAGAACGAGGCGCTACCGACGCTCACCACCTACGCAAAAATCGCCTGTCTCTCACCCATGTTCGACGCCCAGTGGGAACAGAACGGCAAGATCGAAGAGGCGATCCAACTCCTCGGCGCCTGGGCTCGCGCACGCGCGCTTCGCTCCTTCGAGGTCGAGATCCACCGACTCGAGGGACGCACCCCGGTATTGGTCGTGAGCGTCGAATCCACGGCGCCCACGACGGGCACCGTGCTGCTCTACGGTCACCTCGACAAGCAGCCACCGCTCGGGGACTGGTCCGAGGGACTCGCCCCGTTCGCACCCGTTCGCCGCGGAGACCGGGTCTACGCGCGCGGCGTCGCCGACGACGGGTACTCAACCTTCTCGGCCCTGCTCGCCCTCGAGTCCCTCGAAGCCAACGACATTCCCCACGCGCGTTGCGTGGTACTCATCGAAGCGAGCGAGGAGAGCGGCAGTTCAGACCTCGAGTCGCACCTCGACGCCCTGGCCGAGCACCTGGGCCAGGTGGAGCTCTTGATCTGCTTGGACTCTGGGGCGCTCACTTACGACCGGCTGTGGGTGACGACCTCACTGCGCGGGGTCGTGATCGCCGAGGTGAACGTGGCGGTCCTCGAACAAGGCGTGCACAGCGGTGCCGCGAGCGGCGTCGTGCCATCGTCGTTTCGCGTCCTGCGTCAACTCCTCGATCGCGTCGAAGACGCCGCGACGGGCGAGATACTGCTCGACGAATTGAACGGTCCGGTCCCCGACCAGTACCTGCGAGCGGCCAACGCACTCGCCGACGAATTCGGCGACGTCATCGCGAACGAACTGCCGACGCTGGCCGGCGTCGAGGTGATGGGCACGTCACCGGCCGAACGGATCCTTCGATGCACGTGGTCCGCGACGCTCTCGGTCACCGGCATGGGGGGAATCCCCGCGCCCGAGCTCGCGGGCAACGTACTTCGTCCCTACACGAGCGCCGTGTTGTCCCTGCGACTTCCGCCCAACGTCGACGCACGAGTGGCGAGCGCAGCGCTCGAGCGCGTTCTCAGCACCGACGCGCCCTCGGGCGCTCACGTGCGCGTGCAGGTGGACGGTGCGGACGGCTGGGTCGCTCCGGTGCTCGAACCCTGGCTCGCCAAGGCCCTCGAAGAGGCGTCAACCAAGGCCTTCGGGCGCGCTCCCGGTTTCACCGGCGAGGGGGGCTCGATCCCCTTCCTCGCTTCGCTCGCCAAGCGCTACCCGGGCGTGCAGTTCGTCGCCACGGGCGTGCTCGGCCCGCACTCGAACGCCCACGGCATCGACGAGATGCTGGACCTACCCATGACGGTTGGCGTCACGAACGCCGTCGCTACCGTGGTAGGTGCGCACGCCACCAAGGAGACCTCGCCATGACCGAACAGATCGACCTATGGGTGGACCCGGCCTGTCCCTGGGCGTGGATCACGTCGCGCTGGCTGCTCGAGGTCACTCAGGTACGTGACGTGAACGTGGACTTTCACGTCATGAGCCTCGCGGTCTTGAACGAGGGTCGCGATTTGCCCGAAGAGTACGTTGAGTTCATGCAGAAGGCCTGGGCGCCGGCGCGCGTGCTGATCGCCGCCGAAGAGCGTCACGGCAATCAGGTCGTCGAGCCGCTCTACTCGGCGATGGGCACGCGCATCCATCTCGGTGGCGAAAAGAACACGGACAAGGTGATCGCCGAGTCACTCGCCGACGTCGGTCTCGAAGCCGATCTCGCCAACGCCGCCTGGGTCGAGGAGTTCGACGAGGCGCTGCGCAAGAGTCACCACGCGGGCATGGACCCCGTGGGATACGAGGTCGGCACGCCGGTCATTCACGTGGGCGAGATCGCGATCTTCGGACCCGTGGTCACGCCCGCGCCCAAGGGCGAGGCGGCGGGAAAACTGTACGACGGTGTGCTCCTGGTCGCTGGCACGCCCGGTTTCTATGAACTGAAGCGCACCCGTAGCCAAGGACCAATCTTCGAATGATCACCAAACTCGTACTTCCCAACGGCACCCCCGTACAGACCGCCGGCGACCCGAGTGCGGCCCACGCGATCATCGTCGTCCAAGAGGCGTTCGGGGTGAACGACCACATCCGCGAGGTCGCCGAGCGCTTCGCCGCCAAGGGCTACTACGCGGTCGCGCCCGAGTTCTTCCACCGCAGCGGCTCACCCGAAGTCGCCTACGACGACTTCCCCGCGGCGATGGCCCCGATGGGCGAGCTCAACAAGGAGGGGCTCACCGAGGACCTGCTCGGCGCCTCCGCGTTCCTCGTCGAGGCGGGCTACCCCGCGGCGGCGACCGCGGTCGTGGGTTACTGCATGGGTGGCACCGTCGCCTTCTACGCAGCGACCCTGGGCATCGTGGGGGCGGCGGCGAGTTTCTACGGTGGCGGCGTCGAGACCGGCCGCTTCGGGCTGGCGCCCTTGCTCGAACTCGCCGCGGAACTGAAGAGCGCCTGGATTGGCCTCTACGGTGACCTCGACAAGGGCATCCCGGTCGAACAGGTCGAAGCCCTGCGAAGCGCCGCGGCGGCGACGTCCTATCCGACCGAAGTGCACCGCTACCCAAACGCCGAGCACGGTTTCAGCTGTGACGCTCGGGTCGCGGTCTACAACGAGGCCGCGTCAAGGGACGCGAACGAACAGACGCTGCGCTTCTTCGCCGAGCACCTCGCTGCCAAGTAACGCGAACTACTAGCTCTTGGGCACGTCTTTCCAGGGCACGTCCTTGTCGTTGCGCGGTTCACCCGGTAGACCGAGCACGCGCTCGCCGATGATATTGCGCATCACCTCGCTGGTGCCGCCCTCGATGGAGTTCGCGCGCATCCGGATGAAGGCCTTGCGCATGTCCCCGCCGGTCATGGCCGACTCCACGGGACGCACCTGGGGGTACTTCGAACCGTAGAGCATGCCCTCGGCGCCCATGAGGTTCACGCACAGTTCGCTCGTGCGCTGGTTCTCCTCGGCGAAAGCCAGTTTGGCGACCGAACCCTCGGGTCCGGGCGTGCCGGCCTTGCGCAGGTCGCTCGCTCGCCAGTTGGTGAGTCGAGCCACCTCGTTACGCACCCAGGACTTCATCAGCTCGGAGCGAACGCTCAACGCGTAGGCGTCGCTACGACCCGACCAGTGCTGCTGGTAGATCTTCATCGCTTCGCCAATCAGTCCCCAACCCCGCGCCGGCACGGTGCCCCCGATCGAGACGCGCTCGTTCATCAACGTCGTGATCGAGACGTTCCAGCCTTCGCCCACCGCGCCGAGTCGCCGCGAGTCGGGCACGCGTACTTCGTTAAAGAAGCATTCGTTGAACTCCGCCTCCCCGGTCGCCTGATAGAGCGGCCGCACGTCGACCCCGGGCGCGTGCATGTCCACGAGGAACGCCGTGATCCCCTTGTGCTTGACGAGGTCGGGATTGGTGCGCGCGATGAGCAGCCCGTAGGCGGCGACGTGCGCGAGCGTCGTCCAGACCTTCTGTCCTGAGAGGATCCATTCGTCCCCGTCGCGCTCGGCGCGCGTGGCGAGCGAGGCGACGTCTGATCCCGCACCCGGTTCCGAGAAGAGCTGACACCAGATCTCCTCGCCGGTGAACAAGGGGCGCAAGAAGCGCTCCTTCTGCTCGTCGGTGCCGTGGGCAACGATGGTCGGCGCACACATGCCGTAACCAATGACGTTGCGCCCCATGGCGCTGGGCGCACCTAACTTGGACAGGCGGCGCAGGACGTAGAGCTGATCGGAGGGCGAAGCGCCGAGTCCACCCTGGCCGAGCGGGAAGTGGACCCAGGCGAGGCCCCGATCGAACTGGGCGCCGAGGAACGTTACCGGGTCCGTGCTCGAGGGCGAGAACTGGTCCACCAACTCGTCGATCAGCTGGTCAAGTTCTACTTCAGTGGTCACGGGCGCTCCTCGATCGGCGATCGTCGAAATACTACGCAGTAGCGGGCGTACCCGGGGTGGTCGCAGGGCCGCTAGAAAGGATCGATGAAAACTCGTCGAATCCTTGCGACCTCGGGCGGCTACGTGCCCGGGCCGGTCCAGCAATTGGTGCGACTGGGCTCGATGTTGCTCGACGCGCTCGCCCTTACGCGTAAGGACCGTCCGCGCGTCTGTCTCGTCCTTACCGCCACGGGAGATCCGTCGATGTACTACGCAATGTCCTACGAGGCCTTTAACGCCGCCGGATGTGACGTGACCGAATTGAAACTGTTCACCCAGCCCTCGGCGGACCCCGAAGAGCGACTTTGTGGCAGCGACCTCGTCTGGGTCGGCGGAGGATCGGTCGCGAACTTGCTGGCGCTGTGGCGACTGCACGGCGTCGACGAGGCGATGCGCGAAGCCTGGACGCGCGGGGTCATCCTCTCCGGGGTCTCCGCGGGCAGTCTGTGTTGGCACATTGGCGGCACGACCGATTCATTCGGGCCTACTTTGCAGCCAGTCACCAACGGACTCGCGTTGTTGCCCTACGCCAACGGCGTGCACTACGACTCCGAAGCCCAGCGTCGCCCGCTGCTGCACCAACTGATGCGAGAGCAGGTCCTGCCCCCGCTCGCCTACGCGACCGACGACCACGTGGGCATCTGGTACGAGGGTCTCGAAGCGACGTCAGTGGTGGCGGACATGGTGGTCGCTCAGCATGAGGGGCCTGGCGCCTACAAGGTGGAACTGGTGAACGGCCACGTCGAAGAGACCCGTTACGGCGTCGGGAGCAACTTTTCCTGACGAGGCGCGGGTAACGCGGCGCGCACGGCGTCAATCGCGGCGTTGAGCTCGCCCGCATGAAGTAGCGCGTCGCTCGATCCGCACGCCGTCAGCCAGTTGGCGAGCAACAAGTAACCGTCCTGGGTGAGCACGGACTCGGGATGGAACTGCACGCCCTCGAGCGCCAGTTCTCGGTGGCGCATACCCATGACGAGGTCCCCAGTGCGAGCGGTCACCTCAAAGACGTCGGGTAGGGAGTCCTCGTCGACGACCAGCGAATGATAACGACCTACGATCAGGGGCGATGGAGCACCGGCGAAGACGCCGTGGCCCTCGTGGGTGACCAAGGTCGACCTTCCGTGCACCAGTTCGGGCGCGGCGACCACCGCAGCGCCGTACGCCTCGGCGAGGGCCTGGTGTCCGAGACAGACCCCGAGCATGGGTAGGGCGTTTTCCGCGCAGTAGCGGATAATCCGCACGCAGTTACCGGCGTCGCGCGGGTGACCGGGACCGGGCGAGACGAGCACGCCGTCGTAGCGCGTCGACGCGAGGTCGTGCTCGTCCACCTTGTCGTTGCGCAGGACCCGCACCGTGGCCCCCAGTTCACCCAGGTACTGGACCAGGTTGTAGACGAACGAGTCGTAGTTGTCCACCACGAGGATCGAAGGGTTCGCCGCCATTGACCCATACTACGGGGCAGTGCCTCTTCCTCACTAACCTTTGGACATGGAGAGTCGAGAGCTAAAGGACTTCCTCGCCCTCGTACGCGACGGCTTTAACGTGATCCCCCTGCACGAGACGCTCCAACTCGACCGCGAGACGCCGGTGTCGCTCTACGAGCGCTTCAATGACGGCAGGGCCATCTTCCTGCTCGAGAGCGCGGCCCTGGGTGAAGACACCGGTCGTTACTCGTTCATTGGACTGGACCGCACCTGGCGCGTGCGCGCCCAAAACGGGTCGACCATCGTGGACGGCGCGAACGCACTGAGCGAGGACGGACCCCTCGAAACGATCCGCGCCCTTTTGGGTCGCTACCGCACCTACCTGCCCGAGGACCTGCCCGATTTCTTCGGGGGCGCGGTCGGCTTCGTCTCCTACGACTACGTGCGTCGCCTCGAGCGACTGCCCAAAGCGCCGGTTGCGGATATGTGGCCCGACGTGGACTTCTCGTTCCCGGGCGCGACGTTGATCTGTGACCATCTGCGCCATTCGACCACCGTGGTCGTCAACGCCGTCATCGACGACGGCCAGGACCCCACGGGGGTGTTCCACGATTCGATCAAGCAGCTCGACGAGATCATCGACGTGTTGATCGCCCCCGCGCCCGAGGGCGATCCCGACACCGAACGTCTCGTGGCGAGCGCGCCGACGCTGCGCCACCAGATCGAGATCCGCTCCATCGCGGCCGGACTCTCGAACTTCACCAAAGAGTCCTACGGCGCCACCGTGCAGCGCGCCAAGGAATACATCCATCTCGGTGACGTCTTTCAGGTGGTGCCGAGCCAGCAATTCCGCCGCGCGACCAAGGTGAACCCGCTCACCCTCTACCGGGTGCTGCGCGCTCTTAACCCGTCGCCCTACATGTACCTGCTCGACAGCGGTGACAACCAGATCGTGGGCGCCTCGCCCGAGATGCTCGTGCGCGTGCACCAGCGCGTGCTGAGTACTCGACCCATCGCGGGCACGCGCCAGCGCGGGGCGACCGACGAAGAGGACCGCGCACTCGAAACCGAGATCCTGGGCGACGAGAAGGAGATCGCCGAGCACGTGATGCTCGTGGACCTGGGACGCAACGACGTGGGACGCGTGGCGCGTACGGGCAGCGTGCGCGTCGAGCGTCTCGCGCACGTCGAACGCTTCTCGCACCTGATGCACCTGGTCTCCCAGGTGAACGGCGAACTCGGCGAAGGCCTCGACGCCTTTGACGCCTTTGACGCGCTCTTTCCCGCGGGCACGCTCACCGGAGCGCCCAAGGTGCGCGCCATGGAGCTCATCGACGAGTTCGAGCCGGTGCACCGCGGTCCCTACGGCGGCGCGGTGGGCTACTTCTCCTTGAGCGGGGACGCGGACTTTGCGATCACCATTCGCACGGTGTCGATCCGCGACGGTTTCGCCACGGTCCAGGCCGGTGGTGGCGTCGTCGCCGACAGCCAGCCCTCTTTCGAGTACGAGGAGTGCATCAACAAGGCCTCAGCGCCCCTGCTCGCCCTCGAGATCGCCGACCCCTGCGCGTAGCGCCACCGAGGTTGTCCTTTACTCGAACCTATGCTGAGCAGCCAGGAGGTGAACGTGGACGAACAGAGTGCCTACGAGCGCTGGCGGCGTGCCTACGAAGACTCGACGCTTCGCGCCGAGCGGTTCACCACCATGTCCGGGATTGCACTCGAGCCCGTCTACGGGCCCGAGGACGCGGAGTTCCCGGGGACCTTCCCCTACACCCGCGGGGTGCACCCTTCGATGTACCGCTCGCGACTATGGACCATGCGCATGTTCGCCGGCTTTGGTACCGCGGTCGACACCAACGCCCGCTTCAAGGAGATCATCCGCGCGGGCGGAACCGGGCTTTCGACGGCCTTTGATATGCCCACCCTGCTGGGGCTCGACTCGGATGATCCGATGTCGCTCGGCGAGGTCGGACGTTGCGGGGTCGCGATCGATTCACTCGCCGACGTGGCGGACCTCTTTGACGGGATCGACTTGTCGGCAATCACGACCTCGATGACGATCAACTCACCCGCCGCGGTGATGCTCGCGCTCTTCGTCGCGCTCGCCGAAGAGACCGGCGTGCCTCGCGCGATGCTCGGTGGCACGTTACAGAACGACATCCTAAAGGAGTACCAAGCCCAGAAGGAGTTCGTCTTCCCCCCTCGTCAGTCCATGCGTCTGGTGCGCGACACCATTGCGTTCTGCACCGCCGAGATGCCCAAGTGGAACTCGATCTCGGTCTCGGGCTACCACATCAGAGAAGCGGGCTCGACCGCCGCCGAGGAACTCGCCTTCACCCTCGCGAACGGCTTCGCCTACGTCGAGCTCGCGCGCGAGGCGGGACTCAGCGTCGATGAGGTCGCACCTCGGCTCTCGTTCTTCTTTAACGCGCACATCGACTTCTTCGAGGAGATCGCCAAGTACCGCGCCGCGCGCAAGATCTGGTATCGCTTGATGAAAGATCGCTTCGGCGCGAAAAACGACCGCACTCGCCTGATGCGTTTCCACACGCAGACCGCAGGAGTCTCTCTGCCCGCGCAGCAACCGATGAATAATATCGCGCGCGTGGCCCTGCAGGCGCTGGCAGCCGTCCTCGGAGGCACGCAGTCGCTGCACACCGACGCCTACGACGAAGCCCTCGCCCTGCCCACCGNNTCGCCAAGTACCGCGCCGCGCGTCGACTCTGGGCGATCTGGATGCGCGAGCACTACGGAGCGATTGACGAGCGCTCCTGGCAGTTGCGCTTCCACACCCAGACCGCCGGGGTGTCGCTCACCGCCCAGCAACCCGAGAACAACATCGCGCGCACCGCGATCGAGGCGCTCGCGGGGGTCTTGGGTGGCACTCAATCACTGCACACCAACTCACTCGACGAGGCGCTCGCACTGCCCTCAGAGAAGGCGGCACGACTGGCACTACGGACCCAGCAGATCATTGCCTACGAGACCAACGTCGCTAACGTCGCGGATCCTCTCGGTGGCTCGTGGTTCGTCGAAGCCCTCACCGACGAGATGGCCCACGAGGCTGAGGAGATCTTCACCCAGATCAGCGATCTGGGTCACGGCTCGATGCTCGAGGGCTGCATCGCGGGTATCGAGCAGAACTGGTTCCAGGGTCGGATCGCCGATTCGGCCTACGAGCTCGAGCGGCTCTTTAACGAGGGCGAGCGAGTCGTCGTCGGCGTGAACGCCTTTCTCGAAGGCAACGACGACGATGACCTCGCCGTGCTGCGCATCACCAACGAAGACGAGCAGCGCCAGCTCGCCCGACTGGCCCAGGTGCGCCTGGTACGAGACGACGACGGCGTCGCGCGCGCGCTCGCGCGTCTCAGCCACGACGCGCGCGATCCCGAGATGAATCTCATGCCCGCGCTCATCGAAGCGGCCCAGTCCTACGCCACCGTGGGCGAGATGATGCACACGATGGCGAGCGTCTTTGGACGTCACGTCGAGACGCCGTCGCTGTGAGCATCCGGGTTCTCGTCGCCAAGGTCGGGCTCGACGGCCACGACCGGGGCATCAAGGTCGTCGCGCGTCTCTTGCGCGACGCGGGCATGGAAGTGATCTACACCGGCTTGTTCCAGACGCCCGAGACCGTCGCCCTCGCCGCGATCCAAGAGGACGTCGACGCGGTGGGACTCTCGATGCTCTCGGGCGCCCACCTCACGCTCGCGCCCCTGGTCGTCCAGGCCCTGCGCGCGAGGGGCTCGGACATCCCGGTCGTGGTCGGGGGCATCGTACCCAGCAACGACCTCGCGGACATGCGCGAGGCGGGCGTGGCGGCGGTCTTTGGACCGGGCGCGAGCGCCGAAGAGATCGTGGCCCAGATACGCCTGATCGTCACCTCGCCCTCCTAGGGCGCGACGACCCCCCAAGTACGCTTCGGGGGTGCTGGAGTCCTGGATTCGCCTCGTACTGCGTTGGCGGGGTCCCGTACTCGCGTGTTGGCTCGTCGTAGGGATACTGGGCGCGCTCGCGGCGCTGGGGCTACCGGGCCTGCTCACGACGTCACTGACCGTGCCCGGCACCAGTTCGGCTCAGGCGAACGCCATACTCGTCAAGGACTTTCACGAGAACATCGAAGGCACCTTCACCGTCGTGGTTCCGTTAACGAAGGCGAGCCAAGGGGTCGCCCTTCGCGGTCTCGAGGGTGATCTCGGTGCCGCCGTCAAGTCGGTGCCGAGCGCGAGTATCACCCAGGAACACGTCGTCGAAGGTGTGCTCTACGCGAACGTCGACACGACCCTCGACCTCGGTCAAGCGGCGAAGCAGACGCCGGTACTCCGCCACGAACTGAGGGTCGAACACGTCACCGGCGCCCTCGTCACCGGCCCGCCCGCATTGCAGAGTGACATCACCCCGATCCTCGCGAGCGACCTGCACCGCGGAGAGATCCTTGCGGTCGTGCTCGCACTCGCCCTGCTCGTGGCGGTCCTCGGTCTCTGCTGGGCCCTCGCGATCCCCTACCTCGTGGCGGGCGCCACGACCGCGGGCACACTCGGGGTGGTCTATCTACTCGCCCACTGGGTCACCATGGTGCTCTACGTACCCAACGTCATCGAACTGATCGGACTCGCGCTCGCGATTGACTATTCGCTGCTCATCGTGCACCGCTTTCGCGCCGAGGTCGCCAAGCCCGGGCCACTCGAAGAGGCGATCCTTCGAACCATGCAAAGCGCCGGGCGCACGATATTCATCTCGGGCTGCGCGGTGGCGATCGGGTTGGCGACGCTCTTCATCGTGCCCGTGCCCTTCGTTCGATCGCTCGGTGCGGCGGGACTCGTGGTGCCGATGTTCTCACTGCTCGCCGCCTTCACGCTGCAACCCGTGTTGCTCTACTACTTCGGTAGGCGCGGGGTCAGTCCCGTAGGGCTGCGCGGAATCATGGCGCGACGCGCGGTCGAGAAGGGCACTTGGGAGCGAATCGGTCGCGGGGTGACCCGACGTCCGCTCCTCGTTCTCGTATCCTCGCTGGTGGTGCTCGCCGGGCTGAGCGCTTCGGTGCTCGGACTCGCGCTGACGCCCGGTTCAGTTACCGCCATCCCCCAGGGCATGCAGTCCGCCCAGGCCCTTGATCTGGTGCGCGCTCACGTGGGTCCGGGCGTCGTCACGCCGATCCAGGTCGTCATCGACACCGGTGTCGATCACGGCGCGAGCATTCCCGCCCAGGTGAAGGCTCGTCTAAAGCTCGCCGAGGCGATCCTGCGCGACTCCGAGGTGTTCGTGGTCGCCATTGGCGACAAGGCGCCCTACGTCGATCCGAGCGGTCGCTACGAGCAGATCTTCGTGGTGGGACGCCACGACTTCGGCGCCGCGGCGACCCAGCAACTCGTCACGCACCTACGCGACGACGTGCTTTCTTCGGTGCGCTTTCCCGCGGGTACCTCGCTCTACCTCGGGGGGGCGCCCGCCCAGGGCGTGGACTTTCTCAACTCGGTCTACGCCACGTTCCCCTGGCTCGTGTTGCTCGCCCTCGCGCTCGCCTGGCTCGTGCTGGCGCGCGCCTTCCGATCAGTCCTGCTGGCGCTGCTCGCGGTGCTACTCGACCTGGTTTCGGTGGGCGTCGCCTACGGCGTGCTGGTAGCGGTATTTCGTTTCGGGGTGCTCTCCTCGGTGCTGGGCACCTACCAGGTGAGCCAGATCGAGGGCTGGGTGCCGGTCTTTCTCTTCGCGATGCTCTTCGGGCTCTCGATGGACTACGAGGTCTTCATCGTGAGCCGCGTTCGCGAGGCCCACGCGCTGGGCTCGTCGACCAGGGACGCCATCGTCGAGGGCCTCGCCCAGACCGGAGCCGTCGTCACGAGCGCCGCGTTGATCATGGTGGTCGCGCTCAGTGGACTGGTCTTCGGGCACGTGGCGGGTCTGCAAGAACTCGGCGTGGGACTCAGCTTCGGCGTGCTCTTTGACGCGACGATCGTGCGCGGGCTGGTGTTGCCGAGCGCGATGACCTTGCTCGGTCGCTGGAACTGGTGGCTGCCGCGCCCGGTGGCGGCCCTACTACGCACTACTGCCTCGCCCCTCGAGACTCGAGAGGCGAGGCAGTAGGCACTGCGCAAGAGGTACTACTTGACGATACGAATTGCGAGGTGGATCACCGGCACCTGATAACCGAGGGCGAGACCCGGGTCGT
>PKZO01000051.1:0-10841 GCA_003133125.1 Acidimicrobiaceae bacterium
CCGGTCTTGGCCTTGCCGCAGATGTCGCGTCCGTCGAGGGCGTCGGCGATGGTCATCGCCTGGATCGGGAAAGCGGTCGTGATCCCCTGCTTTTCGAGCACCGCGCAGAGTTCTGCTTGGACGCCCAGATCGGCGAAGGTTTTGTTGGTGGCGTAGGAGTCCTGTGACGACGTCACGGACTCGAGATTTTCAATGGTCACGGGTCAAACGGTCTTTTCTCGGTTGGACCCGGAACCGGCGTTCGAAAGTGTGGGCCCAAGCTCATTTCTAAGAGCTTCGCTCCTAGTCTAGGTGAGGTATTCACCTCTCCCGCAGCTTTCGAAAGGACCGCAGTGGCACGACTTGAAGTGGGCGCGAAGGCTCCGGCCTTCACCCTGCGCAACCAAAATGGCGACAAAGTGGCGCTGAGCTCGTTCGCGGGAAAGCGCGTCGTGCTGTATTTCTATCCCGCCGACGACACACCCGGTTGTACGAAAGAAGCGTGTCAATTCAACGACGGACTGCTCGCCTTTAAGAGTCTCGGAGTAAAGGTGATCGGGATCTCGCCCGACGACGGCCCTTCGCACGTCGCGTTTCGCAAGAAGTACGGCTTGAAATTCGATCTCCTGAGCGATCCTGACAAGTCGGTCATGGCCAAGTACGGCGCCTTCGGCGAGAAGATGCTCTACGGCAAGAAAGTCCAGGGTGTCATCCGCAGCACCTTCCTCGTCGGCGCCAACGGAAAGATTGAACGCGCCTGGTACGGCGTGCGCGCCGATGGCCACGCCGCCAAGGTTCTCAGTTCACTCGAGGATTAGCTCGCGTTGTGGCGTCGCACCGTGCGAACGCGGTGCCAGAGTGCCCAGGCGAGGCCCAGGACAATAAGAGCCACGATCGGCCACTGCGCGTCGTGAAAGTCACCCGCGACGTGATGCCAGTTCTTACCCGCCGCGTAACCGAGTCCGCAGAGCAGCGCCACCCACACCGCTGAACCAATGGTCGTGAGAAGAGCGAAGCGTCCGCGCTTCATCTCGGCGAGTCCCGCGGGCACCGAGATGAAACTGCGCACCACGGGCAACACCCGACCAATCAACACCGACCACGATCCGTACTTCTCGAACCACCGCTCTGAGGCGTCGAGGTCCTGGTGGGTCAGTAGCAACCACTTGCCCCAGCGGTCGACGATGGTCCGTCCCGCCGACCGGGCGACCTCGTAGGCAATGATCGCGCCGACGAGCGATCCGACGGTGCCCACCACGATGACGCCCCAAATAGAGAACTGCGCGTGGCGCGTGATCGCGGTCGTGCACAACGCGCCGGCGAAACCGTAGGCGACCTCCGAGGGAATCGGAAAACACGCCGAGGAGAGTATGGACAGCACGAGCAGACCGAAGTAGCCGTAGTGGTGGACGATTGACTGCATGACCCAATTCTCTCAAGCGAAAACACGACCCTACCGCTTTTAGATGTTCATCTCGTCGTAAGGCTGAAGAGCGACCGATACGTTCCATAACAACCCGAACTCGCCCGAGGCCGGGTCCCTAGTGCTGGTGCGCCGAGCACCAGTAGGTCGTGCGACCGCCGACGTTGCTCGAGAGCATCGTGGCGCCGTCGAGCGGACACACGCCACCGGGAAAACGGCCGGGCATGTGCGTGCCAAGGTGTGAGCCGCCACGCTTCTTGAGCGAGCGCATGGTGTGGGTGAAGGACCGGTAGAGCCGGTCGCGCTGGCGCTCGTCGAGCAGCGCCGTGGGCGTACGCGGATCGATGCCCGCGTCAAAGAGGATCTCGTCGCCGAGCAGGTTACCCACGCCCGCCACCGCCGACTGGTCGAGCAGGCGAGCCTTGATCGCCGGTCCCTCACCGCGCACGACCACGAGCATCTCGTTGAACTCGCGACGAGTGAGTGACAGCGCGTCGGGGCCTAGTTTGTCGAGTTCGGGGTCGATCTCACAGCGCGCGAGGCGGCGCGGATCGTGCAGGACGAGCTTGCGTCCGTCCTCGAACTGAAGTCCCGCACGCACCCACTCCGCTTTGTACTCGTGGGGTCCATAGAACAGACCGTCGATGCCCGCCTCGCCGTCGATGAGAAGGACGCCGGTCATGCCAAAACGCAGACCGAGCGTCACGCCGTTGGTTTCGAGGATGAGCAGCTTGCCGCGCCGCGAGGTGCCCACGAGCGTGAGGCCTTTCACGGCCCGCGCCCAGGTCGAGGGCGAAGGGAGTTTCTTTGACGCGTAGGCGTCGGCCCACCCGTGCGTGATCCGCTCACCGACCAGACGCTGGGCGAGGGCGCGATAGGACTCGACCTCCAGGACTTCGGGCATGGGCGACACGGTAGCGCTTGTCAGACACGCTGAGGCGATTACTAGGGTTGGATAATGGCTTTGGAGAAACCGCAGTGGAAAGAACTGTTCAGCGAAGTGGTCACCTCGGGGCTCTGCACGGGTTGCGCTGCTTGCGTGGTCGCCTGTCCCCACGACGTGCTCGACTACGAGACCAAGGACGGCATCTACAAGCCCTGGCACCTCGACATCGACGGCGGGCGCGAGGACTGCACCCACGGCGTCAAGGGCTGCACGATGTGCACGCGTGCCTGTCCGCGTTTTCGCAACTGGGAGAGCGAGATCGACACGCACCGCTTCGCGCGTGAGCGTACCGAGGACGAGGTCTGGGGCATCGGCGACGTGTTCCTCGCGCGCTCGATCGATCCCGAGGTCGTCGAAAACGGCCAGGACGGCGGATTCGTCTCGGCCCTACTCATCTACGCCCTCGAGAACGACGTCATCGACGCCGCCCTCGTGAGCGGGCTCGAGGGCGACGGTTCAACGTGGGTCGCCCAGCCCCGGGTCGCACGTAACCGCGACGAAGTACTCGAGACCGCGAAGTCGCGCTACACCTACAGCGCGAACCTCCTCGCCTACCGCGAAGCGATCGAGGGTGGGGCCGAGCGCATCGCTCTCGTGGGCATGGGTTGTATGGCCTCGGCGACCGGCGCGATGCAGAGCCGCAAAGCCGGCAAGATCGCTCGTCGACTGAGCCTCACGATTGGCCTGCTGTGCTCGAAGACCTTTGACGACTCGATCTTCGAAGGTCTCTTCGAAGCGAAGTACGCCATCAAACGCAGCGACATTGCCAAGATGAACATCAAGGGCGTGTTCCAACTCTGGACCAAGGACGGGAACTTCCACGAGATCCCACTGAAGGAAGCGCACGCCTTTACCCGCGAGGGGTGCAAACAGTGCCCGGACTTCGCCGCCGAGCACGCCGACATCTCCACGGGCGGTATCGGCGCCTTCGGCGATTGGACGCTCGTCATCGTGCGCACCGATCAGGGCCGCGCGCTGATGGAGGCGATGAAGGAGCGAGGTCTCATCGAGACGCGCCCGGGCGACGACGACCCGGGTGCGGTGGCCCTGTTGCACAAACTCGCCCAGGTTTCGCGCAAGCGCTGGCCCGAAGGCGCGGTCCCGGGACCGCGTCGGATCCCCCTTCGCACCACATAGCGAACAACGGTCCCAGCGACTTCGCTCAGCCGACTCCGCTGTCGCCAGCAACCTCGACTCCGAAGATCTTGTTGAAGATCATCAACTTGAGCACCCAGAACACCGCGAAACTCACGAAGTTGGCCCCCACGACGAGTCCGGTGTTGATCAGTTGACTCCAGTGATGCGTGTGAACCAGGTGGTGCGCGTAGGAAGCGCCGAGTATCGAAAAGGCGATCCCGAGAGCCGCGATCACCCAAAAGGGGAGGATCTCTTTTCGTACGTGACTTCGGCCGGTCTTTCCCCACGTCCAGCGGCGGTTTAGATTGTACGCGGGAAGAGTCGCCACCACGTTGCCGAAGATCGTCGCCTCGACCTCGCCGGGGATGATCTTAAAACCGTACACAATGGCGATGACGACAATTGAAGTCACCGTTGACGCGACCGACACCAGGGTGTAACGAACGAGCTTGCGACCGTGGGTGGTTCTGGTCCACGCATTCGCGTTGCTCAAGAGAGAAGGCACACGAGCAAACCTATCGTCTCTGCGAACACACCGACTTGGAACCTTCGTAGCCCAGCACCGAGCGACCACTGCCGTGTTGCTCTCGTCGGGTGATTCGATTTTGGGGCGACATTAGGGTGATGGGGTGACATCTCGTCCTTCCTTTACCACCGTGTTGCTCGTGCGCCACGGCGCGACCGCCACGACCGGCACCGTGCTGCCCGGTCGCGCACCGGGCCTGCACCTCGCCCAGCGCGGAAGCGCGCAAGCCGAGAAGGCCGCCCTTCGCATCGCGGAACTCGCGAAGAAGCCCGTGGCGCTCTACACCTCTCCCCTCGAACGCGCCCGCGAAACGGCGGCGCCGATCGGTCAAGCCCTTCACTTGCGCCCGGTCGTGGCGCGAGGGCTGCTCGAATGTGACTTCGGCACCTGGACCGGCAAGAAGTTGGCGCTGCTCGCAAAGAAGCCCGAGTGGCGCAATGTGCAAAACGCGCCGAGCTCGTTTCGCTTCCCTGGTGGCGAGTCCTTTGCCGAGATGCAACTGCGAATCTGGTCGACGCTCGAGCGACTCGCCGCCAAGCACCGCGGCAAGACCATCGTCGTGGTGAGCCACGCCGACCCGATCAAGGCGGCGGTCACCTACGCCCAGGGCGTGCCGCTCGACCTCTTCCAGCGAACGGTCATCTCGACCTGCTCGGTNNCCCGACAAGGTGATGGTGGGGGTTCGCGGAGAGGTCGGTAATCGTCTTTTCCTGCTCCAGGTGCGCCAGGGACGCCGTCTCGTGATCGTAAAGTGCGAAAAACTTCAACTGAGCGCTCTGGCCGAATGGCTGGGTCAAGTGCTCGTTGACCTCAGCCGCCCCGGTCATCTGCCCGAGGAAGTCGGTCTCGAGCCCGAGTACGAGGCGGACTTCATAGCGGGCGACATCGCCATCGCGGTCGACGTAGACGCTGAGACCATTGAAGTCACCATCGAGTCCAGTGAGGAAGAGGACACTCTCGAACTCACCCTCACGAAGGAATGGGCGGGCGCCCTCGCGATCGCGATCACCCGGCTCGTCGAAGCGGGTCGACCCACGTGCCCGCTCTGTGGAGGACCACTCGACCCCAAGGGCCACGACTGTCCGCGCACGAACGGCCACCGTCCACCCATTCGCTGAAATGGACCGCACCGACCAGATCACGCTGCTCACCCAGGGCCAGCTCGACGTGCAAGGCCGCGTCGCCGGGTCGTCCAATCAGGCGCTGCTCGTGAGCGCCACTCTCGACGGCGTGACGGCTCTGGCCTGCTACAAGCCCGAGGCGGGCGAACGTCGTCTCTGGGACTTTCCCGACGGCCTCTGGCGACGCGAAGTCGCCGCCTACGAACTCGACGTCGTGCTCGGCACCGACCTCGTGCCGACCACCATCGTGCGCGACGACGCACCCTTTGGCGTTGGATCCCTTCAGTGGTGGGTGGACGACAACTTAGAAGACCACTACTTCACGTTGCGAGAGCGCGGCGAACTCTACGACTGGTTCGCGGACCTGGCGGCCTTTGACGTCATTGCGAACAACGCCGATCGCAAGGCCGGTCACGTGCTCTACGACGGCAAGCGCTGCTGGGCGATCGACAACGGACTGTGCTTTCACGAGCAGGAGAAACTACGCACGGTCATCTGGGAGTACGCGGGCCTTAGCATCGAGGCGAGCTTGCTCGAACGCATCGAGCGCTTCGCGGGGGGCGAGAGCGCGAACCTCGCGCGACTGCTGTCACCAAGCGAACTGGCCTTCGCTCAGGTACGCGCGGGCGAACTCGTTCAAGTGGCGCACTACCCGCTGCCCAACGAGGAGAGCGACTGGCCGCCCTACCCCTGGCCGCTGATCTAGTCGACCAACAAGGGACTCGACGAGACGCTCGGGCCCGACTCGAGCAGGAACAGGGTTATGACAGCGCCGAGTGCGAAGAAACCCGCTGCCCACCAGAACGCCACGGCGTAGCCGTGCAGGGTGGCCGTGGTCTCGAGCGCCTTCATGGCGAGCGCGGTCTTGGGCGGGTGGGTCTTCATCAGGCTCATGCCCGCCGCGGTCGCCGCGGAGACCGCGAGGGTGTTGAGCAGGGCGGTCCCCACCGACCCGCCGATCTGCTGGGTGGTGTTCACCAACGCGGACGCCGCGCCGGCGTCGCGCTTCTCGATGCCCGCGGTCGCGCTCGCGGTCGCGGGCGCGAAGATCAGACCAAGTCCCAGTCCGAGAACGATGAGACCCGGAAGCACGTGGCCCACGTAGTCCGAGTTCGGGGGGAGCTTGGTGAACAGGATCATGCCCATCATGCCGAGCACCATGCCCACCGGAATGAGCGGGCGAGGTCCGGTCTTGGCGAGCAGACGCGCACTCGCGACGAAGGCCGACAAGGCGAGACTACCGACGAGCGGCAGGAACGCGAGCCCGGTGCGCAACGGCGAGAAGCCCAGCGTGACTTGCAAGTAGTAGGCGAGGAACAACGAGACGCCGAACATCCCGATGCTCGTGATGAACAGTGAGATGAGAGACCCACCACGCGTTCGCTGCAGCAGGATCCGAAGCGGCAATAACGGGTGATTCGAGCGTCGCTGCCAGAGTACGAACAAGGTGAGCACCACGGCGCCCAGAACCAGGCTCGCCCAGGTGAAGACGTTCGACCAACTAGTCGTGACCGCGTGTCCTAATCCGTAGACGAGAAAGAACAGTCCGCCGCTGCCGAGCACGGTGCCCAGCACGTCTAAGTGCGTGTGATGCTCGGAACGACCCTTGTCCACGAAGAGCGCGACCCCGATGATCGCGAAGACGGCGAAGAACAGATTGATGAAAAGGCACCACCGCCACGACGCCCACTGGGTGAGCGCCCCCCCGAGCAGTAGCCCGATCGCGGCGCCCGATCCCGCGATCGCGCCGTAGATCGAAAAGGCCTTCGCGCGTTCCTGGGGTTCCTGAAAGGTCGTGGTGAGCGTGGCGAGTGCGGCGGGCGCGAGCAACGCACCAAAGACGCCCTGAATGGCGCGCGCGGTGACGAGCATCGAGAAACTGTGCGCCGAACCGCCGAGCGCCGAAGCGAGTGCGAAACCGGCGAGGCCCAGGTACAGCGTCGTGCGTCGACCCCACAGATCGCTTAGACGGCCACCGAGCAACAACAAGGACCCGAAGGCGAGCGCGTAGGCGGTGATCGCCCACTGGCGATTGGCGTTAGAGAAGTGCAGGGCGAGTTGCGCGCGCGGCAGCGCGATGTTGATCACCGTCGCGTCGAGGGCCACCATGAGCGTGGCGAGGCTCACGACGGTGAGAGTCCACCACCGCCGGGCGTGGCTGATCTCAGCGGACGTGGTCATAGTGACTCCACCCTAGAGAATCGCGCGAAACCACTGGGGGCCCCGCTCTTTTCATGGTCGCTAACCGCGAGCCTTCAGCTGTTCGATCAGGGCGGGCAGCACCTTGTGCACGTCGCCCACGACGCCGAAGTCGGCGATCTGGAAGATCGGTGCGTCGGGGTCTTTGTTGATCGCGACGATGTTCTTTGAACCCTTCATCCCCACCATGTGCTGGGTCGCGCCTGAGATGCCACAGGCAATGTAGACGGTGGGCTTGACGGTCTTGCCGGTCTGGCCGACCTGGTGCGAATAGGGCACCCACCCGGCGTCGACGATGGCGCGACTCGCGCCCGCGGCGCCGTGCAAGAGCTTGGCCGTCTCTTCGATGAGCGCGTACTGGTCCGCTTCACCCAGACCACGCCCACCCGAGACGACGACCGCCGCCTCTTCGAGCTTGGGTCCCGTTCGTTCCTCGACGTGGCTCGCGGTGATCTTGGCCAAACCGCTCGCCCCGGTGTCGCCCGAAGGAGCAGCGACCACGCTCGCGGGCGCACCGCCACTGGCTTCGGCGACGAAGGACTTCGCACGCACGACAATGATCCCCGGACCCGCACCGGTGAAGTGGGCCTTGACGGTCTGGCTGCCGCCGAAGACCGCGTGTTCGGTCACGAGTCCGCCCTCGTCGCTAAGTCCCATGACGTTGGTGAGGACCGGTCGATCGAGGCGCGCCGAGAGACGTCCCGCGATGTCGCGTCCGTCGTAACTCGTCGGGATGAGGATCGCGTCAGGTGACCGCACGGCAACTAGTTGAGCAATCGCCGCGGCGACCGGCACGCCGGGCAGGGCGCCCCCGAGGTCGCCCACGTCATAGAGCGTGGTCGCGCCGTATTCGCCCACTTGGGCGGCGAGGGCTGACGCGTCACCCCAGGTGATTGCCGACACGTCAGACGAGAGCGAACGCGCGTGCGTGAGTAGTTCGAGCGACGTGCTCGTGAGTGATCCGTTGGCGGGCTCGACGACGACCCAGATGTTGGCTACTGACATAAGAACTCCTAAAGGACTTTGATGGACTCGAGGTACGCGACGATCTTCTGCGCGCCGTCACCCTCGTCGACGTGCTTCTCGCCGGCTTGGCGCGACTCGGCGGCGAGCACGGCGGTGATCTCCTGGCGCGCGCCCGCGGGGCCGACCTCGTTACCGAGACCCAGGTCCGCCACCGAGAGAATCTCAACGGGCTTGGACTTGGCGGCCATGATGCCCTTAAAGGACGCGTAGCGCGGTTCGACCACGCCGGCGGTCACGGTCACGACGCAAGGCGTTGGTGCGCTCACCTCGTCGTAGCCCGACTCGGTCTGACGTTCGACCTTCACGGTCGAGCCCTCGACGGTGACCGACTTGGCAAAGGTGATCGACGCCAGTCCGAGCAACTCGGCGAGTTGCACCGGCGTCGTGCCGGTGTAGCCATCCGAGGACTCGGTCGCTGCAAGGATGAGGTCGGGACTCTCGCGCTTGATCACCGCGGCGAGTACTTTGGCGGTGCCTAACGCGTCGGTGCCGCGCAGGGCGTCGTCGCTCACGATGACGGCCTTAGCGGCGCCCATCGCGAGGGCGTTGCGCAACCCCGCGACGTCGGCGCCCGAGCCCATCGAAACAACGGTCACCTCGCCGCCGCCGGCCTTGTCGACTAGTTGCAGGGCCATCTCAACCCCGTAGGTATCGGCCTCGTCCAGGATCAATTTGCCCGAGCGGTCCAGGTTGTGCGACGCGTCAAGAGACTGGGGGGCGGCTGGATCAGGGATCTGTTTTACACACACGACAACGTTCATGCCTTTAATCTAGGGCATTACCGACCAGTAGGTGAATCCGGCCGCCCAACCAGCGAGAGCGCCAGCGCCGGGTCGTCGGTGATGATGCTCGAGGCGCCCATGTCCGACATCGCGGTGATGTCCCTCGCCGCGTTCACGGTCCAGACGTTCACGTCGAGTTCGAGTTCGCCCGCTCGCACCATGTCCTGGGGCGTGACGCGCGCGAACGGAGGGTGGACCGCGTCTAGACCGAGTACGTGCGCCTTCAGCATCGCGTCGGGCAGCTCCTCGAGCCACAAGAGCCAGCCAACTCTTATGTCGTCGTCGAAGGATCGCACGAAGGCACACGTCGCGATATCAAAGCACGAGATGATCACCGACTCGGCCCAACCAATCGCGCGCAGGTGAGTAACGACGCCACGCGCGAAGTCGCCGGTCGCGTCGTAGGTCGCCTCGCCCGGGTGTTGGATGTTCTTGATCTCCACGTTCACGTTCACACCTCGAAGCGCGTCGAGCGCCGCGTCGAGGGTGGGGACGTAGGAGGGCAACTGGGACGCCGTGCACTCGGCGATGAAAAGTTCGCCCACGCTCGGGTCGTGGTGCACCACGAAGACGCCATCGCGGGTGCGTCGCACGTCTAACTCCACGCCGTCGACGCCGAGTTCGAGCGCCGCCTTGAACGCCGCGACGGTGTTCTCGCGCTCGAGCACGTGCAGGCCTCGGTGAGCGACTATTGCGGGCATTGGCGCAGTCTTACAAAACTGCCGTGTGCAATAGGCGACGAATGGCGTTTCTTGCAGGAAAATACGCAATACCAGGGGAAAGAGAAACGGTAATCAGACGCGCGCTACGGGTTCCTTTCGCCGTGTTTCTTACAAATATCCCTTGTTTTGCTTTACCAATCTAAGTAAAATTAGAAACCCCGCCACGGTGGACTTTTCATAAGACGCCGTGGTTTTAGCCAATGAAAGAAGTACTCATGTCGTTGATCTGGAACCGCACCCACGCCTGGGACGATGCCGACTGGCGTTCAAACGCCGCGTGTCGAGACACCGAGCCCGAACTTTTCTTCCCCATCGGCACCACGGGCATGGCGACAGATCAAATTGAGTCCGCCAAGCGCGTCTGTGACAATTGCGACGCGCAAAAGGCGTGTCTGGAGTTCGCCCTCGCGACCAACCAGGAGTCGGGNNATGGTTCCCTGAAGTTGCGTACGCACTAGGTCGCGCACGATCGACAGGCCCAGACTCGTCGGCACGTCGAGCGAGAAATCCTCACGCAGTCCGCGACCGTTGTCGCGAATCTCGGCGACCGCGCTGCCGTTCTCTTGGTAGAGGTTGAGCGTCACCACGCCCACGTGCTCGTTGGTCGTGCCGCCGAAGTCGACGAAGGCGTGCTCGACGGCGTTCGTGAGCAGTTCAGCGAGCGCCACCGCGAGCGGCGTCGCCAGGTCCGTCGAGAGCGTGCCCAGTTCGCCGTTCACCACGATCTCGACCGGATGAAGCGCGAGCACGGTGTCCTCGACGAGCAGCACCAGCGAACGGACAATCTCGTCAAAGACGACTTCCTCGCCGGGTTCGCGCGAGAGCACCTCGTGCACGACCGCGATCGAGCGAACGCGCCGTTCCGCCTCTTGGAGCGCCACTCGCGTCTCGAGCTCCTCGCTACGTCGCGCTTGCAGGCGTAGTAGCGACGAGATGGTCTGCAGGTTGTTCTTCACGCGGTGGTGGACCTCACGAACCGC
>PKZO01000051.1:10879-11000 GCA_003133125.1 Acidimicrobiaceae bacterium
AGACGGTGCAGGGCGTTGGCGGCGTTGGGCGTGGCGAATTCGACCTCGCCCCTGGCGTCGAGCAAGAGAATGCCGTCACCCACGCGCGGCAGGCCTGGTCCGGCGACGTCGTCCTCGCGGT
>PKZO01000001.1 GCA_003133125.1 Acidimicrobiaceae bacterium
CATGTCTAGAGTGTACAACATTTGTGAGTATCTTGTACAACTTGGTGTCGGAGGCCCGACTTGAACCCGCACGCTTAAGTTGGCCACCGGGCTTCATTTGGAGACCTTTGATCGAAAGCATTGGGTTCGCAGCAGGATAGCTAAGTATTTCGGTACCACTTGCACCACGAACAAGTGGTTATCTTGAAAAGTGGCCCGCGATAACTGGCGACCCTTGCTCCCCTCCGGCTTGCTTGATCGGCGCCAGCAGCGTCGTCAGCAACATGCGGTAGCAACTTGCGTGCTGAACGAACGAATTTCTAGAGACCCGGGAATGCCGTCTTGAGTCCGTCCAAGGCATCGTTGTTGGAATCAGAAGGCGTGTTCTCGGCGTCGAGTCTCCCGTAAACGAGACGAATGAATGCCTCGGCGGGTAGTTCAACGTCGGGCGCACTCGAGTGCGCAGTGGCAGCCAGGCTGACCGACTCACCGGAGAAGGCGATCGTAAAATCACGCGCGGGATTCTTCGTTCGCACGTGCACTTCCTTCATCTCGCCGTTGGCTTTGCCCGTGAAGCCTACGATCCGGCCGAGTCCATCCAGTAGCACGCTCGCAACATCGCTCGACAGCGTGGCCTTGGGATCAAGGGCTACTTCGACGTCCCAGGCGTGCAGCGCCTGTTCGCCCAGACGTAGGGCCACAAAACCGCTGAAGTCAAGGTCGAACGGGCCGAAAACAAGATGGAAGGTGGCGCGCTTTTCGTCGGGCAGGGNNGCGTTCCATTCGTCCCACACTGACTGATTGAAGCCCGCGTCGATCTCGGTGCCCGTGACTGCGCCTTCAAAAAGCTGCTTCAAGATCACCGCACCCGATCCAATGTGTGACATCGTGTCGGCAATCGTCCATTCGCTGGGATATGCGGATGTCTCGGGCACGAGGTTGTCTTTGCTCTCGATAACGGCACGCAAGTGCTCGACTGAGGCGCGTAGGACGGGAAGTGGTTCGGTCATGGTTTGTCTTCTCTCAAGGTCAGTGCTGCGTGCCGGTTGGGAAATTCTCGCTCGCCCACGTGCTCAAGGCGTGCATGGCGGGGATCAAGGCTTTGCCGGTGTCGGTAAGTTCGTACGAGACCGAAACTGGGGGACCGGGTTGTACCGAGCGAACGACGAGGCCCGCTTCTTGAAGTTCGCTTAGGCGCTCGGAGAGCACTGAGTCACTGATTCCCTCGACGTTGCGTTTCAGTTCGGCGAAACCCGAAGGTCCATTGGTCAGCGTGCCAAGCAGTACGCCGTTCCACCGTTTACCGAGGAATTTGAAGGCCTGGGCGAGAGCTCCATCACAGGTCTTGGTCGTCTCCTCACACTCCAAAGTGTTGAAGCCTTCGGGCGCCACTGAGCCTGCCTTGAGGCTCGTCGACGGCTCAGATCCCATGTAATTCATGGTACCAGGAACTTGTATTGAACAAGGCGCTTCGTTTTTCCTAGTTAGCCTTATATTGAGAGTGCACAACGAAACCATCCACAGGAGTCCCTATGTCCCTCTTTCGACTTGACGCCAGTATCCGCCGCGAGGGCTCCGTGAGCCGAGCCATCGCCGACATAGTGGAGGAGTCGTGGCGCAAAGAGAACTCCGAGGTTGAGGTCACTCGTCGACACGTCGGAACCGAACCAATCCCTTCGACCTCGTGGGCGTTGTCGGTTTTCGCGAACCGCGACGACATCGCGTCACTCGATCTCGAGCAGAAGGCTGCCGTTGACTTGGCGGCGGCGCTGACAGACGAACTCTTGGCCGCGGACGCGCTGCTGCTTGCGGTGCCGTTGTATAACTTTGGCGTCTCAGAACATTTCAAGACCTGGGTCGACATGGTGATTTCGGACCCGCGCGCGAAGGGCCAGTTTCTCAAGGACCGCCCGGCCGTTCTCGTGGTCGTGCGTGGCGGCGCTTACGGTGCGGGTACTCCGCGCGAGGGATGGGACCACGCGACGAGTTGGATTCGACGCATCCTAGAAGACGTGTGGGGTCTGGACCTGCGCGTGGTCGAGACCGAGTTCACCCTCGTGGGCGTGAATCCCGCGCTCGATGAGTTCAAGGGACTTGCTGCAGAGATGCGAGCCGAGTCCGAGCGGGTGGCGGCCGAACACGGTCAACACCTGTCCACTTCGTTGGCATCAGATCGCGCCGTGTCAGCTAGTTCCCTCAGCTAACGAGGCGATTGAATATTTGAGAAAGTGCGACCCGTCTCGGCGTAACGGAACGTGACGAAAATTCTTTCCGTGACTTGTTACGATTAAGCCATGATTTTGGCTGACATCTTCAGGCCTGGGCAGTGGGATGATTTCTTTCTTCTGGTCGGAACGGGAGCAGTCACGCTCACTGGCTTGGTGTTTGTGGCGATGTCACTTAACCTCAAGGTAATTGCCATCGACGCAACCCACCGTTACCGGGCCATAAATACACTTTCGGGCCTGGCGCTCGTTTTCATGCGCTGTGCGTTGGTGCTGATGGCGGCCCAAGATCATCGGGACATAGGCGCAGAACTGTTCGTGGTCGCTGGCATCTCGGCGGCGGTTTTTACGAGAGGGTACCTCAACGCCCTAAGAAGGAGCGATGGTCTACGACGCTCTCGCATAATTGGCGGAACTCTCCTGCACCTGACAGAGATGATCGGTGCGGCAATATTCTTCTTTGGGCACCTGGCCGGTCTGTACGTCGCAGCGATTGCCCTTGTCGCCAATACTTGCTACATGATCACGGCCGCCTGGTTACTGGTCATTGGTGCATTCGATCAAAGGACTGAATCGTCGTAGCACCGCCGTTGTCGTACGAGCACTACGGCGCGAGCGGGTGTGTGGTGTCGTTGTGGCCAGCCTTCTCGATTATTTGTCTTTCCTTCGACCAAAAAG
>PKZO01000048.1 GCA_003133125.1 Acidimicrobiaceae bacterium
CGTTCCCGAGCGGACTTACGGGCGGATCGGGTACAACTTCTGGAGGCTGAGCTCAACCAAGAGTGCCCGAAGCACCGATCGTCACGATCCTCAGGCGGTGACGTCGCGAGGCGCGTATTGGTCTCCGTCGCGCCGGCGGTGATTCTCGGGTGCTTAGGGTTCGCCCAAATCTCCGACGCTCTAGGGAGCTTGACGTACGTCACCTCGAACCCGAGTTGGCCCATCGTTATCCAGTTCGCGCGGGAATTGACCTACGGGGCGTTCGTTCTCGCCGCGGCCGTCGTTCTCTGGAAGAAGAGAATCGTGCGTGCGCGTGATGCTCGTTGGAAGGCCGCCGCCGTCTCACTCACCGGAAGTTTTCTGCTCGTCGGCGCACGATTCGTGCCCGCCGGTCCAGTCGTGTGGAGCGGATCCCTGCGTACGTCCGCGATCGGTCTTCTGGTGACGGCGGTTGGCTCGATCCTCGCCCTCGCCGCACTTTCGAGCCTGAAGTGGAACTTCTCGATCATCCCCGAAGTTCGGTTGCTCGTGGTCTCTGGTCCGTACCGATGGTTGCGTCATCCCATGTACTTCGCCGAGCTGCTCATGATTGTTGGGCTAGCCCTCGGGGGCCTTCGCATCGTCTACCTGGTTGGGGCGCTGTGTGTTCTTGGGCTTCAGATCTATCGAATCCGTCTCGAAGAACAACTCCTGTCGTCGACCTTTCCTAAGGCGCACCAAGAGTTCGTTACGCGCACTCGCTTTCGGCTGATCCCCTTTGTCTGGTAGTTGCCCAGGTCCAATCCCTATCAGTCGAGCGTCGACGCCGCGTTCGCCAGCGAATACTGCGTGATCCAAACGTCACGGTTCGAGGGAATTTGAATAATGTCAGGAACACTCCTGAGGTTGATCGCCACGAATGTCCCCTTGGGCATGATTGGGCATCTCTACCTCCTGGTAGATAACGACCAAACTCTCACATCCGTGGACCGCTTTTAGGGGTACAGGTCAGTTGGAGCGGGTGACGGGGATCGAACCCGCATGGCCAGCTTGGAAGGCTGGAGCTCTACCATTGAGCTACACCCGCGCGCCTCTCGCGAGGCTCGGACAAGTCTAGAGCACACCATCTAGCGTGGAAGCGTGGATTCGTCACTCTATGAGCAGGTCGGTGGAGAAGCGTTCTTCGTTCGTCTCGTCGACGCTTTCTACGTTGGCGTTGAAGGCGATGAGATCTTGCGCTCGATGTACCCCGAGGATTTGACCGAGTCCAAGCGACACCTAGTGCTGTTCCTCATGCAGTATTGGGGAGGCCCTTCGACCTACATGCAAGAGCGCGGACACCCCCGGCTACGAATGCGTCACGCTCCGTTTCATATAAATAAGCGGGCCCGCGACGCGTGGCTGGTGGCCATGAACAACGCCCTAGACCGCGAGCGCGACGAAATCACCGCAGAGCAGTTCGATGAGTTGCGTGCCTACTTTGACATGGTCGCTCACCAGCTCAGGAACGTGTAGTCAGACACTTGGCTCTGTACGAGGGCGGTTCCGTCGAACGCTGATGGGCGAACTCGCAAGCAGTCCGAAAAAAGAAAATGACCGAATGTGATCCGGTCGATGATAAATGTACTTAGCATCGAGTCATGGCGAAAAAGTCCAGGTGGCGAGAGGGCGAGGAGCACGTGATTTCGGTGACCCCGGTTGGTTGGGGTTTATGGGCGCCGGCGTTGGCGACGGTTCTCGCCTGCGTGCTCGTGTGGCTTGGGGTGACGCACGTGCACGTGTTTGACGAATACCGGGTGGCGTTGGCCGCAGTGCTGGTGCTTCCGTGTCTAGGGATCCTGGCGACTCGGACCTGGCGCTGGCGTTCGCACAAGATCCACCTGACGAGCCAACGGATCATCGTCGAGGGTGGCGTTCTCCAGCATTCGCGCAGCGAGGTCGAACTCCATGACCTCGTCAAGACCCGCGTTAGCCAGCGACTGAGGGACCGGCTCGCCCGACGCGGCGTGATCGTCGTCGAAACGCCCGCCGGAACCTTGAACCTCGGCATGGTTCGCCATCCCGCCGCGCTGTGTCGTTTAATCGACAACGAACGCCGAACGTACCTGGTCGACGACGTGGCCTACGATACCGTGTTCGACTTCGACGCACCCCAGGATCACGACTTTGACATGAGCGACCGTCGACACCGTGGTCAACGCCCGTGAATGACGCCCTCGTGCCATCAACTACCCTCGAAGACGTGGACACTCGATACCGTTGCACGGCTTGTGGCAACTTGACTCGCTTCGATGTGGTCGAGACGACGTCGGTACGTTCGTTCCATCACTACACCGTGGGTGGGGAACTCACCATCGAGGAGCCCGAAATCATCTCTCGGACGATCGAATCGGTGACCTGTCGCTGGTGTGGCCACGGGCGCAACGTAGAGGTCATCACCGAGTCCGCCTGAGTGCGCTCCTTCGACGCCCCAAGACCGCGGCCCGCGCCTGACTCCTTTCGTGGTTTGACGCTCGATGGAGAATCGGTCGAACGTTCCTTCACCGGGCTCACCCTCGTGGTCGCGATCAAACCGGACTGTGATGGGTGTAGGGACTTCGTCGAGTCCAGCCTCGACGAGTTTGGCGAACTCGAAGTGCTTCTCGTGAGTGCTCAGTTCGACCCGCGAAATGAATGGAAGGACTCGCGCCACGAGATTGTGGTCGCCCCGGACTTGCTCTCGCTGCTTGAAATTCGGTGGCCGCCCTTTTACGTCCTCATCGACCCTCGGGTCGGGACCGTACTGGTCGAGGGAGTCGTCTTTGGGCCCGGTCAGGTCGCCCAAGAGATCAAGTCCTACGTGACGCCCTGAGACGTCACACCGGTCGTGCACAGTAGACCAAGACGAAAGGTGCGACATGACCGAGAGATTCGAACTTTCCATAAGCTGCAGCGACTGTGTCCGTCGAAGTACGCCCGACTGCGAGGACTGTCTCGTGAGTTTTGTGCTCGGCGAGGATCCGGGTCAGTTGGCGATGACGAGCGAGGACGCGCGAGTCGTGGAACTCTTCAGCGCCCAGGGGATGATCCCTCGTCTTCGTTTCCAAGGAACTACGACTACGTAATCAATTCAATGTCGCCAGTGGCTAGCGTGTTTCTGTGCCGAGCCATCTGTTGGTGACCAATGATTATCCGCCCAAGACGGGCGGAATCCAGGTGTACCTGCATGAACTGTGGCAACGACTCGAGGTAGGACGCGCCGTCGTGCTCACGGCCACCTCGCAAGAAGACACCGCGCAATTTGACCGCGAGAGCAGCGTGGTCATCGAGAGAGTGCCGACGAAGACTCTCTACGCACCGACGCCGCGTGCGCTCGCCGCCATTGAGTCCGCGATTGAACGCCACCAGCCCGAACTCGTTCTTCTCGATCCCGCTTGGCCCCTCGGTCTGCTCGGACCCAGACTGTCACGTCCCTACGGCGTGGTGCTGCACGGCGCGGAGGTAGCGGTTCCCGGTCGACTTCCCTTCGTGGCGTCGTCACTTCGTTACGTGTTGCGCCACGCGAGCGTCGCGATCTGTGCGGGCGGCTACCCCGAGCAAGAGGCGAGGCGCGTCGCGGCTGAGTACATGCCGCCCGTGATTCAGGTCCCGCCGGGCGTCGATACCAGCGAGTTCGCCCCCCTGAGCAAGAAACGACGCGGTGAAGTCCGTAAATCGTTGGGTACGAGTGACGACGACCTCGTCGTGTTCTCGTATTCGCGACTCGTTCCACGTAAGGGCATGGACACGCTCATTCGCGCGAGCGTGCGACTGGTGGGGGATTTCCCCCACCTTCGCCTGGTCATCGGCGGCGCCGGTCGAGACCGGGAGCGTCTCGAGAAGTTGGCCAGCCGATTGGGGGCTCCGGTCACCTTTCTTGGACGAGTGCCCGAAGAGGATCTCAGCGACTGGCTCGCTTCGAGTGACCTGATGGTGATGGATTGTCGAAGTCGTTGGCTCGGGCTCGAGCAAGAAGGTTTCGGCATCGTCTTTCTCAACGCGGCGTCCTGTGGCGTGGCGGCGGTGGCGGGACGCTCGGGCGGGAGTCACGAAGCGGTGTTCGATGGCGTGAGCGGGTACGTGGTCGGCGACTCTCGAAGTGTCCGAGCGCTCGCCCAGACCATGGCAGCGCTGCTGGGCGACGAGGCGACGCGCGAACTTTTCGCGCACCAAGCCCGAATAGTCGCACGCGAGAGGTTCGACTGGGACATACTGGCTGGGACGTTACGCGACGGTCTGATTCGTTATGACCACTTCGGCGCGATTAACCAACTGGCCTAAGGTATATCGATAGGAGGCGGAGTGGCACAGCGAGCAACAGAGTCAATCATGGTCATCGCCTCGCCCGAGATCGTCTATTCGGTCGTGACCGACTTCGAGAACTACACGAATTGGGTGAGCGACCTCAAGAGAATCGAGGTCCTCGAACGCGACGCCGACGGGCGTGCGCTCGAGGTCGAATTCCGGGCCGCGGCCTTTGGACGCTCGACAACCTACGCGTTGCGTTACGACTACAGCCGCGCGCCCGCGGCGATCAGTTGGCATCAGACCAGGGCCGACCTGACCGAGACCATGCAAGGGCAATACCGTTTCGAACCAGTGGGCGACGCCACTCGAGTCACCTACGACCTCGAGGTCGAGTTGCTCGTGCCGCTACCTCACTTCATCAAGACGCGCGCGGCCCAACGAATCCAGACCCAAGCGCTCGTTGAACTGAAGGCCCGCGCAGAGTCCCTGCGATGAGCGACGTCGCAATCGGCGTTGACGTCGGGGGGACCAAAGCGCTCGCGCTCGTGGTGGCCCGAGACGGGCGGGTACTCGGCGAGGCGAGGGCGGCGACGCCCCACGACGCCACCCGAGAGGCGGGAGAAGCGACCGCCGCGGCGCTGACCGATCTGGTGCACCACCTCGCCGCGACCCACCAGCTCAACGTGGCGGCGACGCCCGTCGGGGTGGGTCTGCCCGGGCTCACGAGAAAAGACGGCCGGCTGGCTTTCGCGCCGAATCTGCAGAGCGCCTCAGGCGCGGACCTGGGTTCGCTGCTTGGAGCATCGCTCGCGAGTTCTCGCGTGTTCTGTGAGAACGACGCCAACTGCGCCACCGTGGCCGAGCACGAGTGGGGTGCGGGCCGGGGCGTGGACGACTTCGTGATGGTGACTCTCGGCACCGGCATCGGTGGAGGGATCATCGCAGAGGGAAAATTACTCCAGGGCCGCAGCGGCTTCGCGGGCGAGATCGGTCACATGGTCGTCGAAGCCCACGGCATACCTTGCCCCTGCGGAGGTATGGGTTGCTGGGAGCGTTACGCGTCGGGCAGTGGACTCAAGCGTCTCATCCGCGAGGCGGCGAAAGAGGGTCAGCTGCCCACCCTGCTCGCCGCGCACGGCAGCGCCGAGATGATCCGCCCCGAAGACGTGACCCAGGCCGGTGCCGAGGGTTTAGAAGAAGCGATCGATCTGTTGCGCCAGGTGAGCTGGTGGCTCGCGCTCGGACTCTCCAATCTCGTGGCCGTCCTCGATTCGGGGCACTTCGTCATTGGTGGAGGGCTCTCGAGTGCGTCGGATCTGGTGTTGCCCTTCACGCGCGACTACCTGGCGAACCTGGTCGAGGGCTATCAGAGCCGTCCCGCGATCACGGTGGCCGCTTCGATGTTCGGACCTCGATCGGGTGCGATGGGCGCCGCCATGATTGCCTTCGAGCGAGATTCGTGAAGCTCGGCGTCTTACTGCCAACCTTTCGCGCTGGCAGTGAGGACGCGCTCGACGCGGCCCGTGTCGCTAACGACGCGGGCCTCGACGGCGTCTTCGCCTACGACCACCTCTGGCCCATGGGTAGCCCGCAGCGACCTTCCCTCGCGCCCTTCGCGCTGCTCGCCGCAGTGGCGTCGCGTTACGAACTCGTCGTGGGCCCGCTCGTGGCGAGGGTGGGAATGGTGAGCACCGCGCACCTGGTCGAGCAGTATCTCACGCTCGAACACTTCGCGCCGGGTCGGGTCGTCGCGGCCCTGGGCACGGGCGACAAGTTGTCGGCCGCGGAGAACGAGGCGTACGGACTGCGCGCCTTTGACGCGTCCGAGCGTCGCGCGCTGCTCGTAGACACGTGGCGAGAACTCCACGGCATCGTGCCGGTCTGGTTCGGCGCGGGGGCGAAAGCGACCAACGAACTTGCACACCGTCTCGGGGTCGTGCTCAACCTCTGGGACGCCTCGCCCGAAGAACTAGCGCGCGCGGGTGAGTGCGGCCCCACCAATTGGGCTGGTCCCGCGCCCCAGGATCTGAGCGCTCACCTCGACGCTCTTGACGCGGCGGGCGCGACGTGGGCCATCTTCAGTCCCGAGGTCAACGTCGCGGCACTTCGAGAGTGGCGAAGTAACCGTGAAAAAAGTAGGTTTCACTGATGGAATTCCGTCGGATCAATGGACTGCCGCCCTACGTCTTCGCTCAGATCAATGGTCTGAAGGCCGAAGCGCGCGCCGCGGGTCGCGACGTGGTGGACTTCGGCTTTGGCAATCCCGACCTGCCGAGCCCCGAGGTCGCGGTCGCCAAACTCGCCGAAGCGGTTCATAATCCAAAGAACCACCGTTACAGCGCGAGCCGTGGGATTCCGAACCTCCGTCTCGCCATGGCGAACCGCTACAAGTTGCTCTTTGACGTCGACATCGATCCCGAGACCGAGGTAGTCACCACCATTGGGGCCAAGGAAGGCCTGACCCATTTGATGTGGGTGCTGCTCGGTCCCGGGGACACCGCCATCGTGCCCAGTCCCAGCTACCCGATTCACCTGGCCGGTCCGGGTTTCGCGGGCGCGAAGGTCATCACCGTGCCGATCCTCGATCCGGGCACGAGCGACGTCGACCCGGGAGAGTCGTTCTTCGACGGTCTCGTTGACGCGTGGCAGAAGGCGGAGGTGAAACCGCGCGTCATCATCTGCTCGTTCCCTCACAATCCCACGAGCGCGTGCGTGGACCTGTCGTTCATGGAACGTCTGGTCGGGTTCGCCCTCGAGCACGAGATCGTGATCTGTCACGACTTCGCCTACGCGGACCTCGGCTTTGACGGCTATCGTCCGCCTTCGATTCTCCAGGTGCCGCGCGCCAAAGAGTGCTGCGTCGAGCTCTACACCTTGACCAAGTCGTTCTCGATGGCGGGTTGGCGGGTGGGCTTTCTCGTCGGCAACCCAGAGATCGTGGCGGCGCTCACCAAGCTCAAGAGCTACCTCGACTACGGCACCTTCCAGCCCGTCCAGATCGCCGCCATCGTCGCCATGAACGAGGCCGTCGACTACCCGGGCCAGCTGCTCGCGATCTATCAAACACGTCGGGACCTGCTCATCGAAGGACTCAACCGGATTGGCTGGGACGTGAAGGCGCCCAAGGGCTCGATGTTCGTGTGGGCGCCCATTCCCGAGCCGTACCTCGAGATGGGCTCACTCGAGTTCGCCCGGTTCCTCATCGAAGAGGCGGACGTGGCGACCAGTCCGGGCGTGGGCTTTGGCGAAGGTGGTGAGGCGCACGTGCGCTTCGCGTTGATCGAGAACGAACTACGCACCCAACAGGCCGTGCGCAACCTGCGCAAGGCCCTCACCAAACTGGGTTGACCTAGGGCAGCCCAGCGTGCGCGGCGTCGACCTCGACGATCTCGATCTTGCCGTGCGGCTCGGTCGCCCCCTCGAAGCGATTGCTCGTTGGCGCGGTCATGATGAACAGGCTCGTACCGTCACTCCCACCCAGCATGCACGCGAACGCGGTCTGGGTGGTCGTGACCAGTGCGGTGATCTCACCACCTTCTTTGACGCGTAAGCACTGACGGGTCAGCGCGTTGGCGAGCCATATCTGTCCGTGCGCGTCCAAGCACATGCCATCGGTCGCGACGAAGTCGAGTTGGGCCCACACGCGCCGGTTGCTCAAGGTGCCGTCGGAGTGGACGTCAAAAGCCGTGAGGCGAAAGGCCATTGTCTCACCCACGATGAGAGTGGCGCCGTCGGGGCTGAGGACCGTGCCGTTGGGAAAGGCCATGCCGGGCACCGATTGGATGACCCGGCCGTCCTGGTTCAACACCACGAGGTTCGTAGTGGGCGGTGGAGAGGCGAGCATTCCCTCGACCCCGATCTCGGCGAGCATGGTGTCCAGGTCAAAGCCGAAGTTGCCCACGTAGCTGTAGCCGGTGGGCGAGACCAACATGTCGTTGGCCCAAAAGCCGCAGTAGTCGCTGATGTCCGCGAACTCTCTGACCGAGTCCTTGCCGAAACGAAGGACCCGGTGGTCAACGCACGACACGCAGAGCAAGTCCCCGCCGGGTAGCCAACCGAGTCCCGAAGGTTGGCCCGCCACGCGTTGCTCGAGACGTTCGTCGGTACCGTCGGGATTGATTGAATAGACCCCGAGCCGGTAGAAGTCCGAGAACCACAGTCGTCCTTCGTGCCAGCGCGGGGACTCGCCAAAACAGAGACCCTCGCTGATGACTCGTGTTGTGTATTCGTCCATACGCACTCCTTTTCGAAACTACGTCAACTGCGCTCACACGCGCGCAGCCAGGCCTCGTAACCGGGGTCGACCAAGGAAGGATCCTCGGGACTGAAGCGCTGATCGCACTGCCAGAGATCGCCCAGTTGCTCGAGCGAGTGCCAGACGCCGATCTCGAGTCCGGCGACGGTCGCGGCTCCTCGGGCGGTCGCCTCGAGGGTCTTGCTGCGAGCGACCTGCACGCGGCTATTGGTCGCCTGGAGTCGCATCAGCGTGTCCATCGCTGCGGCGCCACCGTCGGCACGCAGTTCACTGAGCTCAATGCCGGCGGCGCGAAAAGCGTCGGTCATGGCTCGTACCTGGAAGGCCAGGGCCTCGAGCAGTGCCCGTGTGACGTGGGCGCGGTTCGATCCCTGCGAGAGCCCCGTGATCGAGCCGCGCGCCTCACTTCGCCAGAACGGCGAGCCCAGGCCGGTGAAGGCGGGTACGAAGGCGACGCCCTCGCTGCTCGCCACGCTGGTCGCGAGTGCTTCGAGGTCCTCGGACCGCTCGAGAAAACCGAGTTCGTCGCGTAGCCACTGCACGCCCGCGCCCGCGCCGAACGCCGATCCCTCGACGCAGTAGGCGGCAGGTCCTAGTGCGCCGAGGTCCCAGGCGACCGAGGTGACGAGTCCGTCAAACACGCCCGGCGGACTGTCACCGGCGTTGGCGAGAACGAACGCACCGGTGCCGTAGGTGGCCTTGACGAGGCCCGGGGCGAAGCAGGCCTGGCCAAAGAGCGCCGCCTGTTGGTCTCCGAGCACGCCCGTGATGGGCACGCCCGCGAGTTCGGGCACGACGTCGGCGCTCACGGTCGCGAAGTTGGTCGTCGAGGGACGAATGTCGGCGAGCATGGACGCGGGCACGTCAAAGAGCGAGGTCATCGCGCTCGACCAGTCGAGCGTGTCCAGATCCATCAACATCGTTCGCGAGGCGTTGGAGGGTTCGGTGAGGAACACGCCACCGTCACTCGCGCCACTGAGCCACCAGAGTAGCCACGTGTCGATCGTGCAAAGGCTCGGTGACGTTGCGTGGTCGAGCACGCCCGAGTCGAGCAGCCACTTCATCTTGGTCGCCGAAAAGTACGAATCGAGAACGAGCCCGGTCGTGGCGCGCACGAGCTCGCCCTGTCCGCCTTGTTCGAGCCGTTCACAGTAGGAGGCCGTGCGACGGTCCTGCCAGACGATGGCGCGATGGGCGAGGCGACCGGTTTCGCGGTCGAAGCCGACCGTTGTTTCACGCTGGTTCGTGATGCCGATCGCGACCACCTTGTGACCGTTCTCCTGGGCGCGCGAGGCGACCTCGCGCAGGGTCGCCACGGCCAGGTCGGCGATCTCGGCGGCGTCGTGCTCGACCCAGCCGGGCTCGGGGAAGTACTGGGTCAGCTCGCGGTAGGCGCTGTCGAGGGGCTGGGCCGCGCGGTCAAAGGCGACGGTGCGCACCCCGGTNNACGGGTAAGAGAATTCTTTTGAATAGTCAAAAATAGAGTTGACTCGGTGTAATTACAGTGCTGTAATAACACAGCATCTTGCGACGCGTAGTGGTCCAACCACTACATATTGTGGCTAGGGGTCTGAGAAGCGGTAAACTCGACATCCCGAGTCTCGGTAGTGCGGGCGGCAAAGCAGTGTCGGATTCGGGGAGAAAAGAGAGATCGAAATGGCCATCGCACCACAGCGCTTAGGGATTGGGCTTCGCCGCTTCTTCACCACCGAGGATCGTCATCCCTACGACGAGGTCGTCTGGGATCGACGAGACGCTCGCATCTCGAACTTCCGCGACGGTTCAGTCGCCTTCGAGCAGTTGAACGTCGAGGTTCCCGCCTCGTGGTCGTTCAACGCGACCAATATCCTCGCTCAGAAGTACTTTCGCGGCACGCTCAACACCCCCGAGCGCGAGACGAGCCTGAAGCAGGTCGTTGACCGCATCGTCGACACCATCACCGCGTGGGGACTCGACGCCGACTACTTCGTTGACGACGAGGAGACCGAGACGTTTCGCGCTGAGCTCAAGCACTTGCTCATTACACAAAAGGCCGCCTTCAACTCACCGGTGTGGTTCAACATCGGCGTGAAGGGCGTCCCCCAGCAGGGCAGCGCGTGTTTCATCCTCGCCGTCGAGGACTCGATGCGTTCGATCCTCAACTGGTACACCG
>PKZO01000073.1 GCA_003133125.1 Acidimicrobiaceae bacterium
TCCTCGACGCGACTGGTGGGCGGGCTGATCATGGCTCACGGCGACGATCAGGGTTTGTTGTTGCCCCCGGCGGTGGCCCCCACCCAGGCCGTGGTGATCGCCGTGCGCGACGAACCCGAGGTGAACGAGGCGTGCGAACGAGTCCAGTCCCAGCTCGTCGCCGCGGGCGTTCGCTCGGTCCTAGACCGAGGGCGAGGATCCTTCGGGCGACGCGTCACCGACTGGGAGATCAAGGNNAAAAACTGACGTGGCATCTCGACGGCGTCGCGCGTGAGGCGACGACGTTGCTCGAGACGATCCAACGCGACCTCTTTGCACGAGCGCTCGAGTGGCGTGACGTGAATACCCTGGACGTGGCCTCGGTCGTCGAGGCGATCGAAGTCGCCCAGACCGGTTTCGCCAAGCTCTCCTGGGATCTGGTGGGCCCGAGTGAAGAAGCGGAACTGAACAACGTGGCGGTCACGATACGCTGCCTGCAGCGCGCCGATGGTTCAATTCCCGAGAGCGAGCTCGAGCCCGACCTCTTGTGTATCGTGGCGAAGTCGTACTAGTTTCTGGGAAGTTTTTTTCGGAAAATCGTGGTGCCGGCGGTCCCTAGACCGTCACGGCCCGTTGTCAAAGCCCTTTAAAACTGCTACAATTTCTTGCGACAGTCCGCAAAGGACGTTTGGACTCGTTTAAGCGCGGGCCTCGGGCCCGCGCTTTCTCATTGTCCGGCGTCTAGGGACACAGAGAGGAGCGCGATGGCCATGGAATTTGAGACCCCGCTCCGCTCACTTTTATCGCCTCTGGGTCTGGATCTCTACGACGCCGAGTTCGAGCGCGGGACCCTCAACGTGGTCGTCACCAAGCCGGGCGGGGTCGACCTCGAGTCGCTNNGAGCCGACTCGTCGTCTCGAGGGCACGGTCCTCGCCGCAGACGAAACCTCGGTGACCCTGCGCGACGCTGAACACGGCGACGTCACCGTTGAACTTGATTCCATCGAACGCGCCCGCACGGTCTTCGCGTGGGGTGGCGAGGCCAAGCCGACCCCGTCAAGGGGCAAGGCCAACTCGTCGGCAAGGAAAGGCTGATCATGGCGAATTTCGAGTTCCTTGAAGCGCTGGGCCAGATCGCTCGCGACCAGAACATCGACGAGGGCGAACTGCTGATCGCGCTCGCCAACGCCTTGCTCGCCGCGTACAAGCGACGCCCCGACTCCGCGGAGGACGCCGAAGTCGAGATCAATCCCGAGACCGGCGAGATAAAGGTGTGGGGCCTCGAGCTCGACCTTGAGGGCAACGTCACGCGCGAGTGGGACGCGACACCCGAGGACTTTGGGCGCATCGCCGCTCAGACCGCCAAGCAAGTTCTCATGCAGTTGATCCGCGACATCCAGCGCCGCCAGATGTACGAGGAGTTCGCCAACCGCGAGGGCGACATTGTCTCGGGCACCGTCCAGCAGAACGACAACCGTTACACGTTGCTCGACCTCGGACGCGTCGAGGCGTTGTTGCCCCAGGCCGAGCAGATCGCCTTCGAACGTTACGAGCACGGCGCGCGCATCAAGGTCTACATCGTCGAAGTGCGTAAGACCAACAAGGGACCTCAGATCGTGGTGAGTCGCACGCACCCCGCACTCGTCGCCAAGCTCTTCGAGATCGAGGTCCCCGAGATCGCCAACGGAATCGTCGAGATCAAGGCGCTCGCTCGTGAGCCCGGGCACCGCAGCAAGATCGCCGTTGCGTCCAATGACTCAATGGTCGATCCGGTGGGCGCCTGTGTGGGTGCGCGCGGAAGTCGCGTGCGCAACATCACCAACGAACTGCGCAGTGAACGTATCGACGTCGTACCCTACAGTGACGACCCCGTCGCGTTCATCCAGGCGGCGTTGCAGCCCGCTCGCGTACGCGAAGTGCAACTGAACGAAGAAGAGGGCATCGCCACGGTGATCGTGCACGATCAGCAGCTCTCGCTCGCCATAGGCAAGGAAGGCCAGAACGCGCGACTCGCGGCCCGGCTCACCGGATGGCGCATTGACATTCGCTCCGAGAGCGAAGGCGAGGAACAAGAGGTCGTCGAAGAGGTCTGGACCGAAGGCGACGTCGTCGTCGACGAGAAGGTGGTCATCGTCGAAGCGCCTGACCACACCAAAGAGCTCGTCGAGGACGTCGTGCTCACTGAAGCCCAGGGCGGTTCCGAAGAGATTGTCGTCGTCGAAGATCTCGACGCGTCACCGGCGACCGAGGAAGAGGCATAGCCCCGCTTCGCACGTGCGTCGTGTGCCGGCGTCGACGCGACGACCACGAGTTGGTGCGCGCGGGACGAGACGGCGACGGACGCTGGTACCTCGGTCGAGGCACCGGACGCGGAGTGTGGTGGTGTGCGGAGGGTAAGTGCGGTGAAGAAGTGCGCAGTGGTCAGTTGTCTCGTTCGCTGCGAGCAGCGGTGAGCGAGAACGACGTGAGCGCTCTAGGTGATGTACGGAAGGCCAGCAAAAGGCCGGAGTTGTGAAAGAATACGTAACTGTGTTCGTATGAAGTGCGGGCACGTGAATTAAGGGAACGTTTTGGCGCAGAAGAAGATCAGGGTGCACGAGCTCTCCAAAGAGCTCGGTATGACGAGCAAAGAGTTGCTCGGTCTCGCCCAAAAACTAGGCATCGGTGCCTCGAGCCCCTCGGCCTCGATTGAAGACGCCCAAGCGGACCGAATCCGTCGACGCGCCGACGCCGACGGGTTGCGTCGCGAGGTCCAGCCCGATGAGCCGGCGAAGGCCGCCAAGGCGACCAAGGCAACCGCCGCCACCAAAGCTGCGGCGCCCGCGGCTCCCGCGGCGCCACCCGCGCCCGAAGTCCGCGCCGAACCCGCGCCCCCCGTGCGTGCGGCGCGCGTCAGTACGCCCCCCGCCCCCGTCGTGGCACCCCCGACGCCCGAATCGGCACCGGTGCGCGCCGAGGTACCAGTCGCCGAGGCACCCAAGGTCGTTCGCAGTCGCGCCGCGGCGCCCAAGCCCACGCCGACGCGTGCGCCTTCACCCGATGGACCCACCACGATTCGCCCGACCCAACGCGGTGCGGGCGCCGACGCCGAGGGTGGCGCTTCGACGCGTCCTCCGCTCAGTTCCTCGGGTCGTCCCATCCCGCCNNCGCAGTGGCGCGCCGTCGCGGCCCGGTGGGGCCTCGACGGGATTCGGCGGTCCACGCACCGGAGGTCCGACGACCGGTGCTCCGGCCGGTCCCGGTCGCGGGGCACCGTCAGGTCGCGGTACCGGTGGTCCGAGGGGATCCCAGCGCAAGACCACGCGTCGTCGGCGTCGCAACGTCGAAGAGCTCGAGCCGACCCAGATGACCACCTGGCAGCCGAGCAGTGCGCCGGTGCCCGATGGTGAGATCATCATCGAGCGAGGCTCGACCGCGAAGGACGTCGGTCCCAAGCTCAACCGCAGCGCGGCGGACATCATCCGCTTCCTCTTCCTGCAAGGCGAGATCGTCACGGCGGTCCAGGGACTCAGTGACGACATGATCGAGCTCTACGCCGCCGAAGTCGGCGCGTCGGTGCACCTGGTGGACCCGGGCGAACAACAAGAAGCGGCGCTGCTCGCCAAATTCTTTGACGAGGACGACCAGGACGATGAGATCCCCGCCGAAGCGCGTCCGCCGATCGTGACCGTCATGGGCCACGTCGACCACGGTAAGACCCTGCTGCTCGACAAGATTCGAAAGACCAACGTCGTTGCCGGCGAGGCGGGTGGCATCACCCAGCACATCGGCGCCTACCGCGTGATGTGGAAGGGCAAGGCCATTGCCTTCCTTGATACGCCCGGCCACGAAGCCTTCACCGCCATGCGAGCGCGCGGCGCCAACGTCACCGACATCGTGATCCTGGTCGTCGCGGCCGACGACGGCGTGATGCCCCAAACCGTCGAGGCGGTCAACCACGCCAAGGCCGCGGGCGTGCCGGTCATCGTCGCCGTGAACAAGATGGACAAGGCCGACGCCAATCCTGACCGGGTCCTCCAACAGATCAGTGACCTCGGCTTGGTACCAGAGAAATGGGGCGGTGACACCATCGTCGTCGAGATCTCTGCCCTCCAGGGCACCGGCATCGACGAGTTGCTCGAACAGGTGCTGCTGGTNNGTCGTGGCGGGGGCGGCCTTTGGCAAAGTGAAAGCCCTTATCGACGACCAGGGCAAGCAGATCAAGAGTGCCGGTCCCTCGACGCCAGTTCAGATACTCGGGTTCAGCGAGCCGCCCTTCGCCGGTGACGAGATGCGCGTCGCCCACGACCTCGCGCACGCGCGATCACTCGCCGAAGCGCGAGCGCATCGCGCGCGACTCATTGGCCACCAGCCCGTCGCCTCGGCGAGCGGCGCACGACTCGAGGACCTCTTCGAACAGATCCAACGCGGCGAGACCGCAACGCTCAACGTGGTCTTAAAGGCCGACGTGCAAGGTTCGCTCGAGGCCTGTACTGAATCGTTGCGCAAGCTCGAACGCGACGACGTCAAACTCGTGATCGTGCACCGTGGGGTGGGCGGTATCACCGAGAACGACGTGCAACTGGCGAAGGCCTCGAACGCCACGATCATTGGCTTTAACGTACGGCCCGACAAGCGCAGCCGCGAGCTCGCCGAAGCCGAAGGCGTCGAAGTTCGCACCTACGAGATCATCTACAAGTTGATTGAGGAGATAGAGGCCGCGATGCTCGGTCTCTTGTCGCCGGTCTTCGAAGAGGTCGTGACCGGTGAGGCCGAGGTGCGCGAGGTCTTCCGGGTGCCCAAGATCGGCGCGATCGCGGGTTGTTTCGTGCGCGATGGTGTCATCACTCGTGGATCGAAGGTTCGATTCCTTCGCGAGGGGACGATCATCTGGAAGGGCTCAATCACGTCGCTGCGTCGATTCAAGGACGACGCGCGTGAGGTGCAGGCTGGCTTCGAGTGCGGTATCGGTCTCTCCGACTACCAGGACTTGAAGGAAGGCGACGTCATCGAGACCTTCGAAGAGCGCGAGATTCCCCGAACGGCCTAGGTCATGGCCCACTCGACTGGCGGTCGTCATCCCTACCCACGCAGCGCGCGAATAAACCAGATCCTTCGTGAGGTGATCTCAGAGGAGTTGCTTCGCATCTCAGACGTCGACGAGCGACTAGGCCTGCTCACGGTCACCGGCGTGGCGACGACGGAGGACTTGCGCCAAGCCATGGTCTATCTCCATTCGCTCAATGACGACTCGCGCGTCGCCCTCGAGGAGCGACGCGCCCAGATCCAGGCAGCGGTCAACGCCCAGACCCGCCTCAAGCGAACGCCCAAGCTCTCATTCATGGCCGACCCGGCCGTCGCGAGCGGGACCGCCGTCGAGGAAATCCTGCGTCGACAACGCCATGACGACGAATAACGGTCTGCTGCTGATCGACAAGCCCCAGGGCATCACGAGTCACGACGTAGTGGCTCGGGTGCGCCTCGAGCTGGGCGAGCGACGCGTTGGTCACGCGGGCACCCTCGATCCAATGGCGACGGGTCTGCTCGTGTTAGGGGTCGGTCCTTCGACGCGTTTGCTGCGTTTCGCCCAGTCCGAGTCCAAGCGCTACAGCGGCACCGTGACCTTTGGGGTCGCTACCGACTCACTCGACGCCGACGGGCAAGTGCTCGAGCGTCGTGCGCCGCCCGCGCTCTCGAGTGACGAGGTGAACGAGGCCGCCGGCGCGATGCTCGGGGCCCAGCGCCAGACCCCGCCGATGGTGTCGGCGATCAAGGTCGGGGGACGTCGACTGCACGCCCTCGCGCGCCAGGGCATCGAAGTCGAACGCGAAGCCCGCGATATTACGGTCAGTCAGTTCAGCCTTCGCGCGACGAAAGAACCCGAGGTCTGGGAATTCGAGGTCGTCTGCTCGGTGGGTACCTACGTGAGGGTCCTGTTGAGCGACCTCGCGGTGCGCTTGGGGACCATTGGCTACCTCTCCTCGCTTCGCCGCCTCGCCAGTGGCGAGCACGACGTCGCTGAAGCGATGACTCTGTTGGCGTTCAAGGGGGCGGTTGCCCAGGGACTGAACGTTCTCCAGAACCCGCGACGCTTCGTGACGAGCCTCGAACAGGTTGCGGTGAGCGAAGAACAAGAGCGTCGGTTGCGCATGGGCCAACACCTCGAACTTGAGGGACTCTTCGTGGGCGACGAGATCGCGGCGATCGCCGAGGACGGCAGTTTGGTCGGCGTCCTACGTCGCCGGGGTGAGAAATGGAAGCCGGAGGTCGTACTCACGACCGACGCCGCTCCCGGGTCACGCTAGGTTGTCGCCGATGCTTATCCTGCGTGACGGTGACCCGGCGGCGAGCCACGCGAGTGCCGTGGCGATCGGCGTCTTTGACGGTCTTCACATCGGTCACCAAAAGATCATCGCCCGACTCGGCGAGATAGCTCGTCGCCACAAGGCCCACGCGACCGTCGTCACTTTCGATCCGCACCCCGCGACCGTGCTCGCGCGCGAACGCGC
>PKZO01000050.1 GCA_003133125.1 Acidimicrobiaceae bacterium
TATCTCGGCAAGACCGTCCAGGTCATTCCTCACATCACCGACGAGATCAAGGAACGAATCCGTCGATTGGGCACGCTCGGCGCGGACGTGGTCATTGTCGAGATTGGCGGCACCGTTGGTGACATCGAGATCGTCCCCTTCATTGAATCGATTCGCCAGTACCGGCGCGACGCCGGACGGGGCAACGTGTGTTACGTGCACCTCACCTTGGTGCCGTACTTGGCTCCCTCGGGCGAGCAGAAGACCAAGCCGACCCAGCATTCGGTGACCGAACTGCGTTCACGAGGCATCCAGCCCGACGTAATCGTCTGTCGCAGCGACCAACCGATTTCCGACGGACTAAAGCGCAAGATTTCACTGCTCTGCGACGTACCCATTGACGCCGTTATTTCGGCGGTCGACGCGTCGAGCATCTACGACATCCCAGTAAATATGCACAACGAGGGTCTCGACCGTATGGTCTGTGACACGTTGGGCATCGACGTCGAAGAGCACCCCATCGATCTCACCGACTGGCAGGAGGTTGTGCACCGCGTGCACAACACCACCAAGACCCTTCGAATCGGCGTCATTGGAAAGTACGTGTCGATGCCCGACGCCTATCTGTCGGTCGCTGAGTCCATTCGTCACGCGGGTTTCGCGGTGGGAGCGACCACCAAGATCGAATGGCTCGAGGCCGAACGGGTACCCACCGAAATCGACTCAGAGCGCATTCGCCAGCTAGACGGCATCATCGTTCCCGGTGGCTTCGGGGAGCGCGGCGTCGAAGGCATGATCGCCGCCGCGCGAATCGCGCGCGAACACGACATTCCGTACTTGGGGATCTGTCTGGGCATGCAGGTGATGGTGATCGAGTTCGCCCGTCACGTGCTGGGTCTCAGTGATGCCCATTCGACCGAGATCTCCCTGGGCACGTCGGCTCCGGTCATAGCCTTGATGGCTGAACAGATGGACGTGGTCGACAAGGGCGGCACGATGCGTCTGGGCGCGTGTCCTGCGATGCTCGAAGAAGGTTCTCTCGTCGCTTCGCTGTACGGCGCGACCGTGGTCTCCGAACGCCACCGTCACCGCTACGAGTTCAATTCGCGCTACCGCGAGCAGTTCGAGGCGCACGGTATGCGATGCTCGGGCACCTCACCGGATGGACGCCTGGTTGAGTTCGTCGAAGTTGATACGCATTCGTACTTCGTGGGGACCCAGGCGCACCCCGAGTTCAAGTCTCGTCCGGACCGACCGCACCCGCTCTTCCTTGGCCTCATCAAGGCCGCCGCGTTACGCGCCGAGGGTCGCGAGCCTCACATCATTGATCCCTCGTCGGTGCACGTCACCCAGTGAGCAATTCGTTTCGCATCACCCAAGTGACGCCCCTGTTGCATTCGCACGTCTTTGACGTGGAAAAACGTCGAGTCGAGCACGATGGCGCCACCTTCGATCGTGACGTGGTGACCCACGCGGGGGCGGTCGCGATCCTCGCGATCAACGAACTGAACGAAGTGGGACTGCTTCGCCAGTACCGTGCGCCCTTTGACAGTTACGTCCTCGAAATACCGGCGGGTACCATGGACGTCGCGGGCGAGGAGCCGCTCGCCACGGCCCAACGCGAGCTTCGCGAGGAACTCGGCTGCGAGGCGGATCGGTGGCGTCTGCTCGGCAGGTTCAAGGTCTCACCGGGTTGGACCAATCAGGTGATGAACATCTTCGAGGCGCGCGAGATCAAACTGGTCGAGCGGGGTCCCCAAGGCCCCGAAGAACGGTCCTCGGTGATCGAGTGGGTCCCCATCTCCAGATTGAAAGAGACGATGCGCCAAGAGTCCACGAATGACTACACGCTCACCGTGGCGTTGCACCGCGTCTTTGGGACGTTCTTTGACGACGACTAAGTCACCCGCCGCGGAGTTCCTCCAGTGGTTGACCATCGAAAAGGGCCGAAGCCCCGCCACCATCGAAGCGTACCGACGCGACATCGACGAGTTCTGCGCTTGGATGAGCGCAAAAGGACGTCGCGCACGCAGCGCCAGCGAAGAGGACTTCGAGGCCTACTTCAGCGAGCTTCGAGCAAGCGAGCGGGCTGACAGTACGGTCGCGCGATCGATGTCCTCGTTGCGCGGTTGGTTCGGTTTCATGCTCGACGAAGGCGACATCAACCACGATCCCACCGTACGTCTCAAGACCGCGCGCCGGGGCCGGTCCCTGCCCAAGCCCCTCGGCGAAAAGGACATGACGAGGTTGCTCGATTCGTTGGGATCCAACGGAGCGGTGGCGTTGCGCGACCGGGCCCTGCTCGAATTGCTCTACGGAACGGGTGCTCGAGTCTCCGAGGCGGTGGGCATCAACCTCGAGGATCTGGACTTTGACGAGGAGCTCATCTTGGTGACCGGAAAAGGCTCCAAGCAGCGTCTGGTCCCGATGGGTTCAGTGCTCCGTGCGGCCTTGCGGGACTATCTCGAACCCGGTGGGCGAGGGGAGATGGTCCGTGCGAAGAAATCCGCACGGTTGTTCGTCAACGCGCGTGGTGGCCCTCTGTCACGCCAGGGCGTCGACCTTATTATCCATAAGCGCGCACTCGCGGCCGGTCTCGACACCCGAAAGGTCAGCGCCCACGTCTTTCGTCACAGTTGTGCAACGCACATGCTCAGTCACGGCGCCGACATTAGAGTGGTCCAAGAGCTCCTGGGACACGCGTCGATCGCCACGACCCAGCTCTACACCGCGGTTTCGGTGACGTCGCTCAGGCGTGAGTACCACGACGCGCATCCAAGAGCGCACGAGTAAGAGGTTCCGTTGAGCAATCTGTATTTCTTCCTAGCGATCGTGCCTTCCGTGATTCTGCACGAGGTGAGTCACGGTTGGGTGGCGAACTATTTCGGTGATCCGACCGCTAAGGACAACGGACGACTCACCCTTAACCCCCTCGCGCACATCGACCCGTTCGGGACCGTCCTGCTGCCTGCACTCATGGTGCTTTCCGGTCTCCCAGCCTTCGGCTACGCCAAACCGGTGCCGGTGAAAGTGTCGCGATTGCGTAACCCGCGCACCCAGTCGCTCTACGTCTCGCTCGCGGGTCCGTTCGTGAACATCATCCTCTCGGCGATCGGGCTCGGCCTGTGTTTCTGGGCGGTGCACGGCACCCAGAGCCAATTCATGTTCAACGTCGGAGAGTACCTGGGCCTCGCGAACTTAGTACTGGCGGCGTTCAACTTGATTCCCATCCCGCCCCTTGACGGTTCGGCGATCATTGAGCGCTTCGTTCCGCGCAAGCACCTTCCGCGCTACTACCAAATGCGCGCGCGAGCCTTACCGGTGGTGATGGTGCTCGTCGTACTCGATTTCCTGGTCTTTCACGTGGGCACGGGCGCCCTGGGAAACCTCGAAAACTGGTGGGTCAACCTCGCCTTTAAATGAGGCCCATCGCCGCGGCTGCGCGCCGGTAGACCGGCTCAGCGGTCGCCATTGCCTTCTTCGCTCCGTGGGCGATGACCCGGTCGAGCTCGGCGGGGTCCCCTCGCAGTTCGTGGTAACGCGCTTTGATCGGCGCGAGGGACGTCACCACGAGCTCAGCGAGGTCCTTCTTTAGATCGCCGTAGCGCTCGTAGCGCTGGGCGACGTCTTGGGGGGTCGAATTGTCGAAGCTCGAGAAGATCTCGAGCAGGTTCGAGAGCCCGGGTTTCTTCTTCGGGTCAAAGCGCACCTCACCGTCGGTGTCGGTGACCGCCTTCATGATCTTCTTCTCTATCTCGGCGGGCTCGTCGAAGAGGTAAATCGAACCGAGCGGGCTCGAGATCGACTTGGACATCTTTCGCTCGGGCTCTTGGAGGTCCATGACCCGCGCCGCGGCGTGGGGCACGTAGCCCACCGGCACCGCGAAGGTGAGACCGAAGCGGTTGTTGAAACGCTCGGCGAGTTCACGGGTCAGTTCGAGGTGCTGGCGCTGGTCGTCGCCCACCGGTACCTGCTCGGCGTCGTAGAGCAGGATGTCGCCCGCCATCAGTACCGGATACGTCAGCAAACCAACTCGGTAACCCTTCTGGCGACTGGCCTTCTCCTTGAACTGGGTCATGCGACTGAGCTCGCCGAAGTTGGCCACGCACTCGAGCAGCCAGCCCATTTGAGCGTGCACGCTCACGTGGCTTTGGAGAAAGACTGTCGCGATTTCGGGGTCGATACCCGCGGCGAGCAGCGTCGCCACGCAGTCCAGGCTCTGCTCGCGAAGCACTTCGGGTTCGATCTCCAGGGTCAGCGCGTGAAGGTCCACGACGCAGTAGAACGCCTCTGGATTCTGATAGGCCACCCACTGTTTCACGGCGCCCAGGTAGTTACCAATGTGCATGGTGCCCGATGGCTGGATGCCGGAGAGTATTCGCATCGTTCCATCGTAGATGAGCTCTTCCACCCAAAGGTGTGGTCCAGTAGTCTTGATCCGTGACCTTCGTCGTGACGACGCCGTCCTTCAGCGGCCCAATGGATGTGCTGCTCCACCTGATCAATTCGCACGAGGTGGACATCCTGGACGTGCCCCTCGCGCCGCTCATCGACGAGTTCGTGGCGGTGATGCGCGACGATTCGGTCGTGATACCCGTCGAACAACTCTCCGAGTTCCTCCTGATCGCCGCGATTCTGCTCGAAATGAAGAGCCAGCGCCTGTTGCCCGGTCGCGACAGCACCGAACCCGACGAGGAGTTCGTTGGCTGGGAGGAACGCGACGTCCTGCTCGCGCGCCTGCTGGAACTTCGCACCTACGCGGCACTGTCGGACGCTTTCGTCTCGTTGTTCGAGCGCGCGAGCCAGTCCTTTCCGCGACTGCGCGGCATCGACGATGGTTTCTTGGTCACCCCGCCGGACCTGCTCGCNNCCCGTTCCGGTAGTGCGGCTCAATCACGTGACCGTGGACGCGGTCACGGTCGCCGAGACCGTCGTCTCACTTTCCCAGCGCCTTCCCGCCATGGGGCGACTGACGTTTCGCGCGCTCACCGAGAATCTTGAGAGCCGCATCGAGGTCATCGTGCACTTCCTCGCGCTGCTCGAACTCTGCAAATTGGGCCTGATCGATCTGGGTCAGGGCACCACCTTCGGTGACGTGCAGATCGAGTGGCTCGACGCCACGTCGTTGCTTGACCTTGGAAGGGTTGACAGTTATGAGGGATGAACGTTCACTCGAGCAGAAGCTCGAAGCGATGTTGACGGTGGCCCTCGAGCCCATCACCACCGAGGAGTTGGCCGACGTCGTCGACGAGGACGCCGAACTGGTGCTCGAGACACTTCGCACCTTGCGCCAGGAGTTCGTCGAGCAACGCCGAGGCTTCCAGTTGGCCGAGCTCGCGAGTGGTTGGGTGATGCAGACCGCCCCGGAAGTGGCGAGCTGGGTGACCAAGTTCGCCAACCGTGACGTGTCGCACCGACTCAGTTCCGCGGCCCTCGAGACGCTCGCCATCATTGCGTACCGCCAGCCAGTGTCGCGCGCGCAGATCACCGCGCTGCGTGGGGTGAACGTCGACGGCGTGGTGCGCCTACTCGAACAGCGTGGTTACATCGAAGAAAAGGGAAGGGCCCCTGGACCCGGTCTGCCCATCCTCTATGGCACGACCGAGCTGTTCTTGGACCGGATGGGTCTGGCGGCGATCCGCGACCTGCCGCCCATCGAGGAGTTCATGCCCCCAGTCGAGACCGCCCAGGAACTCGCCGACGAGCTCTTCGAGAGCTCGCTCGAACTGAGCGAGGACGCTTAGTTGGAAGAGGGTGAGCGCCTCCAGAAGACCTTGGCGCGGGCGGGTTTCGGTTCGCGACGTTCGTGCGAGCTACTCATCAGCGAGGGCCGGGTCAGCGTCGACGGGCGGGTCGCCGAACTAGGAAATCGCGTGCACCCCGACGTGCAGGTGATCTGCGTGGACGGCACGCTCGCACCCACGGCCCAGAACACGGTGTACTACCTCTTGAACAAGCCCGACGGGGTCGTCACCACGGCCTCAGACCCCCAGGGCCGCACCACGGTGCTCGAACTGGTCGAATCGCCGGTAAGGATCTTTCCCGTGGGTCGCCTCGACATGAACACCGAAGGCCTCATCATCCTCACCAATGACGGACGACTAGCGCACCTGTTGACCCATCCCAGTTCGGGCATCTCCAAGGAGTACCTCGCGCGCGTCGAAGGCGACCCGTCGCCGAGCGCTATCCGGCGCCTTCGCGAGGGTGTCGAACTCGATGACGGGATGACCAGTCCCGCTCAGGTGAGCCGCGTGAGCGAGGGCTTGCTGCGCATCGTCATCCACGAAGGACGTAACCGACAGGTACGCCGGATGTGCTCGGCCATCGGCCATGACGTGACCCGCCTCGTGCGCACGCGCATTGGCCCTATCCAGGATGCGACCCTGTCGCCGGGCTCGTCGCGACAGTTGTCATTGAGTGAAGTGCGCCGGTTGATGGAGGCGGTGGGGATGACCGACGAAATCGCATCTACGATGCCATCATGACTTCTGCTCTCGTTCGCGCGCTTCGCGGTGCCACGACGTGTGAGGTCGATACGCCCGAGGAGATCGCCCAAGCCACCCAGGAGCTGATCCTGGCGATGATGGAGCGAAACGGACTCGACCACGACGACGTCATCAGCGTTCTGTTCACCACTTCGACCGACCTCACGTCGACCTTTCCCGCCACCACCGCGCGCGCGATCGGCTTCGGTGACGTGCCGCTCATCTGCGCCAGTGAGATCAACGTGCCCGGAGCGATGACCCACTGCATCCGGGTCATGATGCACGTGTACACGACCCGCTCTCGCGACCAGATTCATCACATCTACCTGCGCCAAGCGCAGTCGCTGCGCGATGACCTCCGCGCCTAGTCGTCGCGCCCACGTCGTTGGCTTGGGCCTCATCGGCGCCTCGCTCGCCATGGCCCTTCGCGTCCAGGGCTGGATCATCACGGGCGACGACGCCGACGCCGAGGTTTTGGCAACGGCGCTCTCCGAGGGCGTCATCGAAGGCACCGAGATGAGTGACGAGCACGAGATCGCCTTCGTGGCGACCCCGGCGGGGGTGGTCAGCGAGATCGCCACGGCCTTGCTAGACCATTTTGACAGTCCCACCCTCGTCGTCACTGACGTCGCCGGCGTGAAGAGTTCGATCGTCCAAGAAGTGGGGGATCCTCGTTTCCTCGGTGGTCACCCCATGGCCGGCTCGGAGTTGCGCGGACTAAAGGGCGCCAGGTCCGACCTCTTTCTGGGCTGTAACTGGGTCCTCACGCCCACCGACGCGACCCAGCCCGCTACCTACAGCGTGCTGCACGGAGTACTGCGTGAGATCGGGGCGAACGTGGTCGCCGTGAGCGCCGAGGATCACGACCGGCTGGTGGCGATAGCGAGTCACGTGCCACACCTGCTCGCGGGCGCCTTGATGAACGAAGCGGCCGAAGCAGCCGAGCAAGACGCCGTGCTGCTGCAACTGGCGGCGGGAGGCTTTCGTGACATGACGCGTATCGCCGCGGGTGATCCCTCGATCTGGCCCGACGTGCTCTTCGAGAACCGCGATGCGGTCACCTCAACCCTGGTGGCGCTCGAGAAGCGACTCGAGAGTCTGCGCATCGCGCTCGCCGATGACAGCCGCGACATCCTCGAAGAGAGCCTCGCCACCGCGTCGGTGGCGCGTCGTCGACTCCCGGGCCGTGCCCTGTCCTCGGAGAACTTGTCGTACTTGCGCGTGAGTGTGGCCGACCAACCGGGCGTGCTCGCCGCGGTGACGCGCGCCGCTTCGGAACTGCTCGTGAACATCTACGACATCGAGATCGCCCACGGTATCGAAGGGGTGGGGGGCACGCTGTTGCTCGCCGTTGATAGCGCTCAGGTGGCGACATTCTGTGAGGCGCTGAATGGTCTGGGTTTCGTGGTGGTGCAAGAACGATGAGCGACGGGCACGTAATAAACGCTGCGTCAGCGCTGCGGGGTCGCGTTCGAGTGCCGGGCGACAAGAGTACGTCGCATCGAGCTTTGATGATTTCGGCGATGGCGAGCGGGGAGAGCGTGATCGAAGGACTCTCACCCGGCCACGACGTGGTTTCGACCGCGGTGATCATGCGACAACTGGGAGCCGAGGTCTCGACGCAGGGATCGGCGGTCCACGTGCTCGGTCCCGAGGACGGTCTTCGCGCGTGTGGTGAGTCCCTGGACTGTGGGAACTCGGGCACCACGATGCGGTTGCTCGCTGGTCTCGTGAGTGGCGTTGAAGGATCCCACGAACTGGTGGGCGACCCCTCACTCTCCAAGCGACCTATGGACCGCGTCGCGCGGCCCCTGGGCGAAATGGGAGCAGTAGTGCGAGGTCAGGGCGAACGCGTCACCGCGCCCCTTCACATCGGGGGCCACGCGACGTTGCGCGCCATTGAGTACCACGTGCCCACGGCGAGCGCCCAGGTGAAGTCAGCGATCCTCTTCGCGGGACTTCGCGGCGACGCTCCCACGACGGTGCGCGAGGACGTGCGTACCCGACGTACCACCGAGGACATGTTTCGAGCCTCGGGAATCGAGGTAGAGAGCAACGACGTCGGCGAAGGTCGAGTCGTCACCCTCCAACCCGGGCGGCCCAAGGCCACGTCCTGGAGCGTGCCGGGCGATCCCTCACAGGCGGCGTTCTTTTGTGTGCTCGGGGCCATTCACCACGACGCGGCCATCGAGGTCACCGACATCGACGCCTCGCCCGAACGTACGGGATTCGTCGGGGTGCTCGGACGAATGGGTGCCGATTTATCGGTCGTCGATCGCGCGACCCACCTCTCGCTACTCGTCGCCAGCTCGTCGTTGGTTGGNNGCCGCCGCGGCGGCGAGCGGGGTGAGCGCGTTTCGCGACATGGGCGAACTGCGCCTAAAGGAGTCCGACCGCTTCGAGGGGACGATGCAGTTAGCGAGGAGCCTCGGGTGTCGCGTGTGGCACGAGCGTGATGACTTCTTCGTCGAGGGTCTCGCCAGCGCGCGGCGCTTTCAACATTTCGACCTTGACGCCCACCTTGATCACCGCATGGTGATGGCGGCGGCGGTGGCGGGGGTCGCCGGTAACGGGTGCGTGATTCACGGCGCCTCCACGGTGTCCTCGAGCTATCCCGGGTTCTTTGAGGATCTGGCGGTGCTTTCGTGAGCCAGGACATCATCGCCATTGACGGTCCCGCGGGCTCTGGTAAGTCGACGGTCGCCCGAGCGGTAGCCCAGGCGCTCGGGTGGACCTTCCTCGATACCGGTGCGATGTACCGCGCCCTCACCTGCGAAGCGCTGCACGAGGGGGTGGACGTCCACGACCAGGGGGCCATGGGCGAACTCGCCGCGTCAGCGAGGATAACGACGCTGCCGCGCGTCAGCGTCAACGGGCGCGACGTCGAGGACGAGATTCGCACCGAGCCGGTAAACGTCGCGGTGTCGGTGGTGGCGGCCAATCCGCTCGTGCGCAGTTCAATGGTCGCTCGCCAGCGTGAGCTCGCGGGGGCCCAAGACGTGGGAACCGTCGTCGAGGGCCGAGACATCTCGACGGTAGTGTTTCCGAACGCGACCTTGAAGGTGTACCTGACCGCCACCCTCGAAGAGCGGTCGCGGCGTCGCGGCGAAGAAGGTGTCGAGTCGGTTGAGCGACGCGACCTGGCCGATACGACCAGGGAGGCCTCGCCACTTCGCCAGGCGTCGGACGCGCTCTTGGTGGACACGACGGGTCGTCGCGTCGAAGACGTCGTAGAAGAGATAGTCGAATGTCTGAAGAACATCACCTCGAACTGAACCCGAACAAGACGCCGATCTATCATTTGGCGTCGTTCTTGTTGACGTCGCTTTCGACGATCTTCTTTCGCCCGCGCGTGCTGGGTCGTGAGAACATCCCACTCACGGGCCCGGTCCTGATCGCGCCCATCCACCGTTCGAACGTGGACTTTGCCTTCACCTTGTTCATCTCACCTCGCAAGGTCTTTTTCATGGCGAAGGACTCGTTGTTCAAGGTGCCGATCCTCGGCGGGCTGCTCATTCGCCTGGGCGCCTTTCCCGTGCGTCGCGGTACCGCGGACCGCGAGTCGTTGGGTGCCGCCGAAGAGGTGTTGCGACAAGGTCAAGCGCTCGTCCTGTTCCCCGAGGGCACGCGCAAAGAGGGCCTTCAGGTCCACACGTTGCACGACGGGGCGATGTTCATTGCAGCACGCACCGGGGCGACCGTGGTACCCGTGGGCATCGGGGGCAGCGAGCGAGCCATGCCCCACGGAGCGAGGTTCCCTCGCCCGACGAGGATTCGCATCATCGTGGGAAAGCCGATTGTGCCGCCGTCTTCTGAGGGGCGCGTCGCGCGCTCGGCGGTAGCGGCCAAGAGCGAGGAACTACGCGTCGAACTCGAGCGGCTCTACCACGAGAGCATGGGTATTGATTAGCGCTCGCGCCACCACGTGCCAAAGACGACCCGGGCGTAGCGAAAGCCGAAGAGCCAGTTCTTGCCCTTCTTGGTGGTACCCGAGTGGCGCGGATACCAGATTGTGGGCACCTCGGCCGAACGCCAACCCCGCTTGAGACAGGTGATCAGCAACTCGGCGGTCTGGTACTGCTCTTGGGTCAGTCGGTCCAGAACGTCGGCCATCATGGTCACGCGAAGGCCTCGGTAACCAGTGGAGGTGTCAGTGAGGCGCGCCCCGGTCATGCGGTTCATGATGAACGAGAAGAAGAAGACGCCCGACTTACGGAAGCGATCGGTGGTCTTGTCCACGCCGAGTCGTCGGCTCGCCACGACGAAGTCAGCCTGGTCGTTGAGCAGTGGGGCCAGCACCTGGGGTATCTCGGCGGGGTCGTTCTGACCGTCGGCGTCGAGGGTGACGATGTACTTGACGTCGTGGTCAATGCAGTAGCGGTACGTCACCTGCAGGGCAACCCCGTGTCCTAGGTTGACGGGGAACTCAATGACCACCACGCCGGGGAACGATCGAGCGATCTCGGCGGTCCGGTCATCGCCGCCGTCGACGACGACGAGCGTCGTGTAGGCCTTGCCGTCGATCGAAGTGGGCATCTTCTCGAGTACCCCGCCGATGTTGCCCTCTTCTTCGTAGGCGCAGATCGACGCCACGATCTGCTCGGGCTTGAATTTGGGGTGTTCGGCCTCGAGACGCGCGAGCGCCTGGTTAATGGCGTAGGTGCGCAGCCGTGCGCTTCGACGCTTCTCGAGGTTCTCGCTGGACATGACGCTCCTTACAGGGATTTCGCTTGAGCGAACACGCGTAGAACCATTGGTTCAAAGTGTTCGAGGCTCTCGGATTGATAGTTCGGATCAAAGGCCTTCTGGTCCCAGGTGTCGGCGAACTGTTCGGCGAGCGGATACCACGTCTCACCCACGTGCTGCTCGCGCAGGTTCGGGTTCATGCCGAGGTATTCGTAGTAGTAGCGACCCTGGAAGTCCTGGTGGTAGGCGACCATGCAGTACACCTCGTGACGTACGTAGGGCTTGAGGATCTCCGCAGCGATCTTGGGGTGGTTGGGTACTGAAATCAACTTGCCGACGTCGTGGAACAAGGAGGCGACGATAACCTCCTCGTCGGCCCCATCACGCTCGGCTCTGGTGGCGGTCTGCAGGGCGTGTTCCATCTGGTCCACCGAGAAGCCGTCGGTGATGTCGCTCAGGCCCTTCAGCATCGAAAGGAGTTGTTTTCCCACGCGCGGCTGCGCGTTGATGGTCTCGTGGGCGATGGTCATCCATTGGTCGCGCGTGGAGACATCCATGCTGGGGAAAGAACTCATCGTTCAATAATAGCCAAAACCGTCGATTTACCTCTCGGTAGCCGAGAGCACCTGGGCGGCAGTGAACTCGCGGTCGGCTTGCGCGTCGAAGGTCGACACCCTTGACGTATACAACATCAACTCAATCAACGCCGACAGCGATTTCAAGATCTCGCGAAGTTCGGGTGGCGGCGGGAAGTACTCATCCTCGACGGTGACCGACTTCACGGTCACGCCGTTCTCGGGGTCGAGGAATTCGAGCACCTCATTGACGAGCGACTCGGGTGCCGACGCACCCGCGGTCACCGCCACGGTCCCTTCGAGGTCGTTAGGAAGTTCTGCGGCGCTGTTGACTCGAAGAACCCGCGGACAACCCACGGCTTTGGCGGTTTCGGTGAGGGCCACGGTATTTGACGAATTAGCCGAGCCAATGACGATCACGGCGTCGGCGTGAGTGGCGATGGCGCGAAGCGCCGCCTGGCGGTTCGTGGTGGCAAAGCACAGATCGCTGCGGTTAGGCATCCAGATGTCAGGAATACGGTCCTCGGCGTAGTCGCGAAGGTGCTTCCACTCGTCAAAACTGAGCGTGGTCTGGCTCAGTAACGCGAAGGGACCGTTCTTCTTTCGAGCCAGACTGTCAATATCGCCGGTCGATTCGATCAGGTGCACCGACTTGGGAGCTACGGCCATCGTGCCAACGGCTTCTTCGTGACCCTCGTGTCCGACGTAGAGCACGGTGTAGCCCTTCTTGGCGCGGACTTTGAGCTCGTGGTGCACCTTGGTCACGAGGGGACAGACCGCGTCAACGACCGTGCCACCGCCCTTGAGCGCGGCTTCGATCACCTGGGGCGGCGAACCGTGGGCGCTCAGCATCACCGGGAAACCCTGGGGCACGTCAGCGACGTCGTTGACGAATACGACGCCCAGCGAGCGGAAGTGCTCGACGACGAAACGATTGTGGACGATCTCGTGATAGCAGTAGATCGGTGGTTCGAAGACCCTGGTCATCCAGTCCAGCGCCTTGATGGCCTTTTCTACCCCGGCGCAGAAGCCCCGCGGCGCCGCCAGCACTACGGTGTCAACTTTCACGCTTCAAGCCTAGTAATCGGATCCCTCCACCACGCCTTAGGCTAGAGGGGTGTCGGGTGCTCGAATTTCTTCAATAACCACGAAATCACCGGCCTCGTCGGTGGATCTGGCGGTGGGCGACGAACTGGTCTCGGTCAATGGCCGAGAGCCGAGCGACATCATTGAGTACCAGCAACTCATCGACGGGGAAGCGGTAAACCTGGTGGTGCGCCGCGAAGGAGAGCCCCTGGAGCGCAAGGTCACCATCCACAAGAGCGTGGGCGAGCCCCTCGGACTGTCGATCGACTCGGCGGTTTTTGACCGAATCCGTACTTGCGACAACCACTGTTCGTTCTGCTTCATCTATCAGTTGCCCAAGGGTATGCGTCGTTCGCTCTACGTCAAGGACGACGACTTTCGCCTCTCGTTCCTCTACGGCAACTACACCACGCTCACGCGTTTCACCGAATTCGACCTCGAGCGCGTGGTCGACGAGGGCCTGTCGCCGCTCTACGTGTCGATTCACTCAACCAATCCCGAACTGCGAGCCGAGATGTTGCGCAACCCCCGGGGAGCTACGAGCCTGCGTTGGTTGCGTGAGTTGCTTCGCGCCGGCATCGAGGTGCACGCTCAGGTGGTGGTCTGTCCCGGCGTGAACGACGGCGCCGAACTCGAACGGACCCTGAGCGACGTGTTCTCGCTCTACCCCGAACTCGCGAGCGTCGCGCTCGTGCCCGTGGGGGTGAGCGCCTTCTCGGCAGAAGAGTCGATGCGTTCGCACACGCGTGACGAGGCGCGCGAAGTGGTCACTCTCGCCGAGCGCTACCAGGCCTTGTCTTTTGAACTACTGGGTCGCGTCAGCGTGTTCGCGAGTGACGAGTTCTACCTCGTCGCGGGACTCACGCCGCCGAGTGCCGCTTCGTTCGATTCGCTCGATCAGGCCGAGAACGGCATTGGGCTCGTCGCCGCGTTCGTCGAGAGTTTCACCGGGACCTTCGAGATGGAAAAACTCGGTACGGGATTCTTCCAGTCGGTTGACGGCGCCCCCGCCTGGGGTTACCGCGCCGAGCGGGCGGCGGTGGCGCAAGCGGATCTTGTAAGTGACGCCCGTGGCGTCATGGTGGTCACCGGCGAATACGCCGCACCCGTGCTGCGCGAGCTCTTTGACGCCCACGGTTACCACAGCGTCGAGATCTTGAGCGTGAAGAACAAGTACTTCGGTGGCAACATCAAGGTGGCGGGTCTGCTAACCGGCGTAGACCTCGCCAAAGCGCTGGCGAACGTGCCGACTTCGACGATCTGTCTGGTGCCCGACGTGTGCCTCTCCGAAGGGCGTTTCCTCGACGGCCTGGGCCTCGAGGACCTGCCGTGTGAGGTGCTCGCGGTACGCACCACGGGCCAGGACCTTCGCCACGTGCTCGATTCGGTTCGGGCGAGAGGACTAGTGAACTCGTGAGGCGTCCCCAGGTCGTGGTGGTGGGCCGGCCGAACGTCGGCAAAAGTTCTCTCGTGAATCGACTCGCGGGCAAGCGGGTGGCGGTCGTCGAAGAGCACCGTGGCGTCACGCGCGACCGCAAGGCCGTTGAAGTCGACTGGCGCGGACTCACTTTTGACGTGGTCGACACCGGTGGGTGGCTCGAGTCGGGCAGCGACCTCGAGGGAAAGGTCTCCGAACAAGCCAACGCCGCGCTCGCGAACGCTGACCTGGTGCTGCTCGTCGTGGACGTGACGACGGGCCTCGTCGACGAGGACACTCACGCGGCGCGCTGGGCGCTAAAGAGTGGGCACCGCGTCGTGCTCGTCGTGAACAAGGTCGACGACCTCCAGCACGAAGCCAACAGTTGGGAGTTTCTCCAGTTGGGCGCGGGCGAACCGCACACGCTGAGCGCCCTGCACGGACGGGGTTCGGGTGATCTCTTGGACTACATCGTCGACGAACTCGGTGAACAGCTCGAAGTCGAAGAGACCGCTGACGCGGACGACGACGGCGCACTTCGCGTGGCGATAGTTGGTCGACCCAACGTTGGCAAGTCGACCTTGTTCAACCAACTCATCGGCGAGGAGCGCTCGGTCGTGCACGACATGCCCGGTACGACTCGCGATGCCATCGATACGGTCGTTGACACCGAGGTGGGTCTCATTCGCTTCATCGACACCGCGGGTATGCGACGTCGCGCGAAGACCGAGGCGGGGCTTGAGACGTACGCGGTACTGCGCAGTCTGGACGCCCTGGACCGCGCGGACATCGCGGTGCTCGTCATCGACTCGACGATCGGCGCCACCGGCCAGGATCAGCGTCTGGCCGAGCGCATCTCCGCGGCGGGTTGTCCGGCCCTGGTCGTACTCAACAAGTGGGAACTCGTTGCACCCGAGGAGCGCGACGCCGTAAAAGCGAGCGTTGGGGAGAAACTTGCCTTCTTGGGCGACGCGCCGGTCATGAAGACCACCGCGACCTCGGGAAAGGGCGTGCACAAGATTCTGCCGGCACTTTCGATCGCCGCGGCGGACTACGTGAAGCGCGTGCCCACCGGGGCGCTTAACCGGGCCATTCGCGACCTGCAAATAAAGCAGCCCGCACCGACTGGCAAGATCCGTTACGCCGTCCAGGGTGCGACAGAGCCACCCACCTTCACCCTGTTCGTCGCGGGCCGACTTCCCGCGACTTACATGCGCTACGTGGAGCGCTCGCTACGCGAGCGCTTCGAGCTCGGCTCGACGCCACTTCGCGTACGCGTCCGGGTGGAATAGTGGCGCGGTGGTGTGAGAACTGCGACCGCCCCGTCGAAGGAGAGGTCTGTGAGGTCTGTGGCGAGCAGGTGCCCGAAGTCACCAAAGAGCCCATGCCGTGGCTGTGGCGCTTCTTCATTGTCTCGTCGGTCATCTATCTCGGTTGGCGTATCTATCAGTTAGTTTCGTGGTTGTCCCACAGGAGGTTCTGATGCCCATCTACGCCCTCGGCGACCGAGTGCCGAGCATCCACCCCGACGCGTTCGTACACCCCGACGCCGTGGTGATAGGCGACGTGCGTATTGGCTCGGAGTCGTCCGTGTGGCCCGGGGCGGTCTTGCGCGGGGACTACGGCACCAT
>PKZO01000081.1 GCA_003133125.1 Acidimicrobiaceae bacterium
AGCGCGCCCCAGCCAAGAAGGCAGCCAAACGGCGTCCCGCCAAAAAGGCTGCTGCAAAGAAGATGTAGCTTTAGTCCGTTCGCGGACGTGTGTTCGAGGGGGCCTCAGGGCCCCCTCGAGTGCTTTTACGGCCCAAAACAAGATCATCTGGCTCGTCGATATCGAGCGCCCACGGACTGTCGTTGACGACGCGACAGGCGAGGCCAAGACGCTGCGCTTCGCGTTGGTGCAGGCGCTTTGAGTCCGGACCGTACGAGAAGTGGAAGTCCAGATTCGACGGGAGGACCAGGATGTTGGTACCCCGTTGGCGATGGTCGGTCACGATCGTGACCCCTTCGGACGGCTCAAAGAAACCAATGCCCGCAGGCGCGTGCAGGTCACCGTGAACGATGAAGAAGCGATCAAAGTCTCCGCTCATCGCCCGGTAGGCGCCATCGACCGTGGGATTGAGACCCGGTGCCACGGAACGCCAGAAACCCACGCCTTGCTCACGGGCAAAGGATTCGATGTCGTCGCTCTCGCCGAGCACGAAGATGGTTCGTGGGCGAGCCCCCTGTAACACTCCGAGCGCCAACTCCTCGGCGAGCGCACTTACTTCGCTCGTACCCGCCTGACGTAGCCGGTTCTTGGCCAGGTGAAATGACTTCAGGGGAACAAGGACGACGTCACGAGGCATGGCTCCAAATCCTAGATTGCGAAACTACTGTGCAAGACGTGACCTCGGACTCGACTGATCTACTTGGCTTTGAGCGCGTGTTGATCGAACGAGGCGAAGTGGTCGTGGGGATTGACGAGGTGGGTCGCGGCGCTCTCGCTGGTCCGCTCACGGTGGGAGCGGTCGTGTTGGGTGATATCCGTACGGTGCCCGAGGGTCTCAACGATTCCAAGCAAATCACTCCACGTCGACGCCAGGGACTGGTGGTTCCGCTGCGCGAGTGGGCCGACGGCTGGGCGCTCGCAGAGGCGAGCCCAGAAGAGATCGACGCCTGGGGCCTTCGCACGGCTCTCGCGGTAGCGGCGACGCGGGCGCTGGATCGACTACGCGTCCGCCCGACGTACGCCTTACTGGACGGAGACTTCAATCTGCTCAGCGCGCCAATGGCCCTCGGTGTTGCTGACCTCCCGGTGCCTGAACTGCGCTACGCCACCATGGCCCACGAGTCACTCGTGCGCGGCGACGCGAGATGCGCGACCATCGCCGCGGCCTCGGTGCTCGCCAAGGTGGACCGCGACGCCTTCATGGTGGGACTGGATCCGCGACTTCCCGTCTACCGTTGGGAGTCGAACAAGGGCTACGGTTCACGCGAGCACCTTGAGGCTCTTGCCGTTCACGGACCCAGCGAATGGCATCGTCGTAGCTGGTCGCTACCGGCGCTTCGGTCTCTCGCATCTTGACGTCAAATAGAGTGAAGCTCTTTAGCGGTCGCGCAGGCGTACCTCGAAGATGTCGCGCATCGCGTCGCCGATGAAGTTGATGCAGACGATCACGACGATGAAGAGTATCGAGACGGGAAAGACCTCCCACCAATAGCCATTCCAGAGTTCCTGGGTGCCTTCGTTGAGCATCGTGCCCCAGTCAGTGGCGGGCAATTGGATACCGAGACCCAGGAAACCCAACGCCGAGAGCAGCTGGATTGCGTCAGCGACCGAGAAAGTGCCGACGGTGACGATGTTGCCCATTGAATTGACGAACACGTGGCGACGGATGACGTGGAGCTTCGATGCACCCATTGCGAGCGAAGCCTGGGAATATTCCAAATTCTTGATGACCAATGCGTCGGAGCGGATGAGACGGGCGGTGAGGAACCAACCGGTCATACCAATCACGATGATGAGAAATGGCGTCGACTTTCCAAAGACCGCGACGAGGGCGATGATCAGGAACAAGTTGGGAATCGAGAGCATGGCGTCGAGAAGGCGCATCATGATCGTGTCGACGATGCCGCCAAAGAATCCCGAGATCATCCCGTACAGTGTGCCCACGACGATGGTGATGAGACCCGCCAGGAAGCCCAGGGTGAGCGAGTACTTGCCGCCGTAGAGGATCCGACCGAGTTCGTCGAATCCGTTGACGTCGGTGCCCAAGAGGTGGTGCAACGACGGAGGCTGGTTCTGGGGCACGCCGATCTGCTGCAGGAGCGAGGTCTGATTGGTTCGCCAGAATATCGGCACGATGAAGCACGCGATGACGAGAAGTCCCAAGACGTAGACCGAGATCAGCGCCAATTTGTTCCTCGCGAAGACTCGAAGGCCCTGGCGGAAGTTCGACTCGACCTTGTCCGAAGGACTGAAGGATGACTCTTCGCCAACCGAGGATACCGATGACTCTGCACCCGGGAAGGGAACATCAGGGCCGATGAAGTTCCCTGGTGCGCCGGTGCCGTCGGAATTGCTCATTTTTCCGTTCCCATAATCCGAATCCGGGGATTGATGAACACCAGACTTATGTCGGCGATGAGGTTACCGAGCACGGCCATCACGGTAACGACGACGGTCACTCCGAGCACGACCATCGTGTCAAAGTCCTGAGCGGCCTGGACCACGATGAGACCGAGGCCCGGATAGTTGAACACCGACTCGGTGATCACCGCGCCGGCGAGCAGTCCGGGGATGGAGACACCGAGGACCGTGACAATGGAGGTCATGGCGTTTCGAAATGTGTGTCGCATGAGGATCTGGCGCGGGCTGCATCCTTTGGCTCGAGCGGTTCGGATGTAGTCCTGGACCAAGACGTCGATCACGTTCGAACGCATGTAGCGGCTATAGGAGCCGATCTGCAAGGAAGTGAGGGTGAGCACGGGCAAGATGAAACCCTTTGGGTCGGTGAACATCGCCCAAGGATGCACGCCGAGCGGTGGTGAGTCGGGCAAGTGGAACGTATGGATGGCGAAGGCGTCGAGCATCAAGAAGCCCAGAACGAAAGGAGGCGTCGCGTACATCATGAACGTGACGCCGGTGAACCAGTAGTCCGCCGGACGGTTGCGACGCCACGCCTGGTAGATGCCAAGAGGAATTGCGACCACCGTGGCGAGAATAAATGCGCTGAGGGCCAGAAAGAACGTGCGTGGGATGTAGACGCGCAGGATGCCGGTGATCTGGGGTGGTGAGTCCTTGAAGGAGAGTCCGAGGTTGAAATGGATGAAGACGCCCCATAGGTAGTGCCACAGGCGCTGGAAGTAAGGCTGGTTGAGCCCGTAGGTATTCGCAAACGTATCGATGCACGCCTTGGTCTGGTGCTCGGCGCAATTGAAGTACGCGGCGTTGAGCGCTCCGTGAGGCAAGAAGTAGGGGAGGGTGAAGGTGAAAACTAATACCAACAAGAGGACGAAAAACCCCTGCAGGAGTCGTCGCCCGATGTAGTACAGCATGTGCGAACTATAGCAAGCGCGTGCACTGGCAATTTTGGATCAGCGCTGACGCAGGTTGTGTTGTGGCGAGTTGATATCAGTTAACACCAAGCGAACATCGATGGTCGTCGCTCGACGCCAATAACAAAAGCCTCCCCCGAAGGGGAGGCTTTTGTTATTGGCCCAACGCGCGAACGCGCTGGGAGTTGTCGCAACTACTTGAGGCTTAGGTACTCGGGGTTGAAGTTCTGCAGCGGGTTGTTCGGTAGAACGCCCTTCAGCTGCTTGGAAACCTCGACCGTCGCGGTGGGGTTCGGAACGTAGAGAACCGGGAGGTTCTTTGCCGCGAACTTACCGAAGGTGTCAAGCGTCGTGTTACCGAAGTCGGTACCCTTGACGAGCTTGGTCATCGTGGCGTTGTCGTAACTTCCCACGTTGAACCCGGCTCCCGGCACGAAGAGCGACTCACCGGTCGGGTAGTAGTCCGGCGCGTAGATCCATCCAGCACCCCATGAGCAGATGTCCTCATCAGCGCACGTGGTAACCGCGGTGTCAAAGCCTTGTGGCTCGGGCTGGATCTCGATGCCCTCGGTCTTCCAAGCGTCGATCTGCGCCTGAGCGGTGTCGGCGCTCGAAGGTGCCGCTGCCGCGCTCAGGTACGAGAACTTGAATTGGAGAATCGAACCCTTGGGGATACCGGCACCACAGTCACTTGAGCCCGTTCCTGGACTCTCACAGGTGGCTTTGCCCGAAATCAATTTCCAACCGTGGCTGGTGAGCAGGGCGAGTCCCTTCTTGGTCGAGTAACTGTAGGCGCACTTGATTGGCTTCGCGATCGAAGTAGGCACGTCGGCGGGGATTGGACTGCACGTAGGGATTGCGTAGTTCTTGTCCACCGACTCGATGATGCCCGCCTGGTCAACGCCTTCTTGGAGAGCCTGGCGAACGTACAACTGCTTCAGCTCAGAATTACGCACCAAAGTGTTTGCCTTGGTCGGTCCCGAAGAGTTGTTGCCCAAGACGAACGGGTCGTAGTTGAACGACCACGACTCACCGGTGACCAGGTTGTAGTTGGCCGACAACGACGGAAGGTTCTTGCCCAGTCCGCCCGGCTTGGTAGCTCCTGAAGGTAGCGCAGTTGGGTCGACCGGGCCCTGTTGAATGGCGCCCGTCGCGAGGTCCTCTTGAATGGCGGTCGATGATGCGTACGCCTTTTCCTTGAACTCTGCGACCTTGGCCTTCACCGGACCGCTGTACTTGGTGTTCGGAACGAAGGTCACGTCACCTAATGCGTCAGCGGCGGTCAACTTCCATGGACCAGTGTCCACCTGCCAAAAACTGCTGGTCCAGGTGTTGGTCTTGAGCGACTGGGCGTTCAAGTAGTTGTAGACGGCAATGCAGTCCTTGTTCGCAGTCGCCGAGTTGTACGCCGCGGTGGCGCAGGCGCTTGGACCGGTGGCGGTCACGTCCCATGAGTTGGGCAGTGGCTGAATCTGGCCGAGTTCGTTGTAGAGCAGCCAGTTAGGGTTCTCCTTGGTGGTGAAGTTGATGACCACTTTGAGACCCGTCGGACCGTCGGGGTACGAGACGCTCTTGATCTGGTCGGGAATACCGTAACCAGCGTTGTAGCCACAGTCGTCACCGGCGTTGGGCGTTTTGCCGCCCACGGGCGCGGTGAACGCCTTGTACATGTTCAAGAAGAAGGCGATTGACTGTGCGTCAATGGTCTGCCCGTTGGAGAACTTCCATCCCTTGAGGTCCATCGTGAAGGTCTTGTCGCCGTTCGAGGCTGTTGGAAGATCAGCGGGAGAAAGCTTTGGCTGCACGGCGACCGAGGATCCGAGGCCGAAGTAGTAGGCCGGACGATACATCAATTCCTGGAATTGATTGAGGTTCGCCACCGAGAAGTAGTTACACGACACCACTGGAAAGATATAGTTCGGGTGCGCGCTCGCTGCTTCGGCAAAAGTTATGGTACCGCTCGGTTTCGCCGCCGCGCTGGCTGTCGCGGCGGTAAGTCCAACGACCGACATCGCGACAACGACGCCGATAGACGCCAACTGTCGAAATCTTGCAGTGTGTTTCATTCTTTCCTCCCCAGATGGCTTGACCTAAGCCAGTCCGTAGTCCTTTGACTAAGTTTTGCCAGAGTATACCGTTTGGTAAGTAGTGGCAACAAAGTTGCCATGTATTTCCGAGGGAAGTGTTAAGTTCTGATTTTTCTTGGGAAAACCACACCGACGTGAGCAGGAGTTCGCACGTTACTCCAAAGGAGATACGTGAAATAACTTGGACTCTTCAGTTCGTCAAGAACCACGAACTGACGTGTGAAGTGCCGAGGCGGGATTAGACCTCGCCCGTCGACTTCTTTGTCGATTTGCGCACCGCTTTCGTCGCTCCCACGGAAACTGGCGTGACAAGTGGAAAGTAGCAGGCCGCCTCGTGCACCGGGCCAAAGGACTGCATTGGCGGTGCAACTTCAGCGCACACCTCTTGGGCGCGGGGGCATCGCGTGCGGAATCGACAGCCGGAAGGGGGGTTGGCCGAGCTGGGTAGCTCACCTTCAATCTTGATGCCTTTTCGGTTCTTCGCCTCCTTGGGATCGGGCAGAGGCACTGCGTTCAGTAAGCCCTGGGTGTAGGGATGCGCGGGCCTACGAAAGACTGACTCGGAGTCACCGACTTCCACGATTTCGCCCAAGTACATGACACCGATTCGGTCGGCCATATAGTTCACGACCGCAAGGTCGTGAGAGACCATGACGAAACTTACGCCCAAATCCTGCTGAAGTTCCTTCATGAGGTTCAAGATCTGAGCTTGGATCGACACATCCAGGGCCGAGACGGGTTCGTCGGCGACGACGAGCTTTGGATTGAGCGCGAGCGCGCGCGCGAGACCAATGCGTTGGCGTTGCCCACCGGAGAATTCGTGGGGGTGGCGCTGGGCAGACGCGGGATCTAGACCCACGGCAGTCATGAGGCGAGCGACCTGCTGGACCTGTTCTTGGTGGGTCCCGACTTTTTGAATCGCGAGGGGCTCGCGGATGATGTCGCCTACCTTCATGCGAGGGTTGAGTGACGAGTAAGGGTCCTGGAACATCATCTGACGGTCGCGCTGCAAGGCGCGCGTCGCGCGGCCTTTCATCGACGTCACGTCCCTATCCTCGAAGATAATCTCACCGCTGTTGGGATGCTCGAGGCCAACGATCATTCTTCCGGTGGTGGTCTTGCCGCAACCTGACTCGCCCACGAGCCCAAAGGTCTCTCCTTCGTATACCGCGAATGAGACGCCCGACACGGCGTGCACTTTGCCGGTCTTTCGACGAAGCGGTCCACTTCGGATAGGAAACTCCTTGGTGAGCGAAGTGATGCGAAGTATTTCCTTGGTCGACACGGTTCGCTCGCGAATCTCGACCTTGACTTCGTCGAGCCCCGCCGGGCCGTTCACCGGGTAGAAGCAGGCGTACTCCGAGCCGTCTTTGTCCACCGTCGCCGGGGGATCTTCGTTATGGCACTTCGCGGTGGCGTACTGGCACCGAGGCGCGAAGCGGCACGCCATGATCTCCTTTGACAAGTCCGGTGGCAGACCCGCAATTGAGCGAAGCGTGGCGCCCTTGGAAGCGTCGATGCTCGGCACCGAGGCGAGAAGTGCCTGGGTGTAGGGGTGGCGCATGGTGGCGAAGAGCTTCTCGGTGGTGTTCTCTTCGGCCTTTCGTCCCGCGTACATCACCACCACGTTGTCGGTGCGTCCCGCAATCACCCCCATGTCGTGGGTGATCAGAATGACACTCATAGCCAGTTCTTTTCGCAGTGAGTCGAAGATGTCCAGTATCTGCTCTTGGATCGTGACGTCGAGCGCGGTTGTCGGCTCGTCGGCGATGAGCAGGCTTGGAGCACAAACGAGGCCCATCGCGATCATCACTCGCTGGCGCAGGCCACCGGAAAGTTCGAAGGGATATTGGTTGAGACGCTCTTTGGGCCGGGGCATTTCTACCATCTCGAGGACCTCGAGGACGCGCTTGGTCGCCTCTTCGTCACTGGCGCCGCGGTGAATCTTGTAGCCTTCGCCGACCTGGCGGCCGATCTTCGTGGTGGGATTGAGTGACGTCAAGGGGTCTTGGGGGATGAGGGCGATCTTGTTGCCTCGGACGTCTTGCATGTCCTTCTCGCTGAGCGTGGCGAGGTCGGTGCCGTCAAAGACAATACGTCCATCAGTGATGAATCCGTTGCCAGCGAGGAGTTGCATGATGGCAAAGCCGGTCGTGCTCTTGCCGCAACCTGACTCGCCCACGATTCCCACGCACTGCCCGGACTCGACGGTTAGCGAGAAGTTGTCCACAGCAATGGCATTCCCGGTTCTCATCTTGAATTGAACCTGGAGATTTTCCACCGAAAGCAGCCTGCTCATAAAGTGCAACAGTAGCCGTTCCGTTAAATGTCCCTCGCCGTACGTTCGCGGTGTACTGGAATTGAGCAACAATCGAGGTGCAAGTTCAAGCCTTAAGAGCGCCCCAGTGCGAACGTTGGACTCCTGTCGCGCTGTCCCAGGGCGATCAGTTGGCCAGTGAACGAGCGATGTCCTCGAAAGTCGCGTCGTTGAATTCGAATCCGCGACCGCTCAGCACGAGCGGTACGACTCGCTGGCTCGCGAGGATCGCGCCGGAAACGAGTTCGGAACCGAGGACGAGCTTCAGAGCGAAGGCCGGGACCGATGCGACCGAGGGCCGGTGAAGCTGGGACGCGAGTACGTGGGTAAAGTCGCGATTGGTGAGCGGCGAGGGGGCGACTAAGTTCACGGGACCCACGAGCGCATTATCGAGCACGAAGAGAGTCGCGCGAACGTGATCGCGCAGCGAAATAGGGCTTATCCATTGGCGTCCGTCGGACAACCGGCCGCCGAGCCCCGCGCGAAAGAGCGGGAGCTGCTTCTTGAGTGCGCCGCCCTTTAAGCCCATGACGATGCCCGTGCGAAGCAGGGCGACCGAGCTGCCGTGCTGTCCGTAGTCAGAAGCGGCTGCTTCCCACTGTTCGCATACTCCGGCGAGGAAATCGTCGCCGTGACTCGAATGCTCGTCGAGCAATTCATCACCTCGTGAGCCGTAGATGCCAATGGCCGAAGCACTCGCAAGCTTCCCGGGTGGTGAAGTCATCGAGGACAGTGCTCGGACGAGGAGCGACGTTGATTGGGTGCGCGAGAGAAGGATCTCTTGTTTACGTGCGTCGTTCCATCGTTTATCGGCGATACCGGCACCCGCGAGATGTACGACCGCGTCGAGGCTGCCGGCGCGTCGAAGGTCGTCATCGTCGACGAGACCACGTACCGGATCCCATCGGATGACGGAGTCTTGGAATTGTGCACCGGGTCGCACGAATCGCACGACCTCGTCGCCGCGCTCGTGCAGCGCCGCGACGAGTGCGCTGCCAATGAATCCCGAGGAGCCCGTTATTCCAACACGCATCGTTCTCTCCATGTATTAAGGATCAGTGAGGCCAAAAGGTCAGGTTGCGAAAGGTGGGCGCCGTGACCCGCCCTTTCGAGCTCACAGGTCTCGATGAGCGGACTGAGTTCTCGTAGGTCACGGCATAGTGATCGGTAGTACTCAAGGTGGTACGCGTCGCCGTGGGCGTAGAGAGTGGGAACCTCGAGTTGGGTTAGGTCAAAGGGAGTCGCGCCGGTGCGCAAGAGCGAAAGATCGCTGTAGAGGGCGGCGCCGTCGAGGCGGCGCGACCGTTTCTCGAGTTCGCTGAGCCGCTCCCAAGCACTGTTCGAGACCATGCGCCGAAAGAAGACCTCGGCTTCGTATTCGGGGTCTTCGGCGAGAATCGATCGTGAACCTTCGCGGGAACGAACCCAGGGGAGGGGTGCCTCGTAGGCGATCACTTGTTGTGAGAGAACCGGCTCGCGCAGCGCGGCTCCCAGGGCCACCACACCACCGAAACTGTGGCCGAAATAGATCACCGGGCCGCGAGCGGCTTCGCGCCGAGCGAGGTCGAGTAGGTCGTCGACGTGATAGTCGAGCCCGAGTGGTCCAAGGCTCCTTGAACCTTGGTACCCGCGTCGGTCGTAGGCAATGAGGTCAAAGAACTCCAGGCGCCGGGCCAGGCGGGCAAAGGAGCCACCCCGGTCGAGCCCACCGTGCACGCAGATGACGCTGGCGAGAGGGTTTTGCACCCTACGTTCGGCGACCGCTAGGCCCTCGACGGGCGAATCGGCGACGAAGTGCAGGCCTTGGGGCATCGCGTGAGCGGAACTCATAAGCGAAACCTACCGGCTTTNNGTCGACGACATGTACGACCGTTTTCTCGCCGATCCAGACTCGGTGTCAGCGAGTTGGCGCGAATTCTTCGCCGATTATCAGCGTTCGACGGTGCCCACGGTCGCCACGAGCATCGTGCACGCGGTCCCGGCCAAGCCCGTTATCGACATCGACGAGGAAGCGACGCCCCTTCGCGGTGCGGCGGCGCGAATCGTGACCAATATGAACGCGAGTCTCGCGGTACCCACCGCGACCAGCGTCCGCACGGTGTCGGCGAGGCTTCTCGAGATCAATCGAATTGCCCTGAATGAGTCGCTCGCTCGTGCGAGCGGCGCCAAGGTGTCCTTCACGCACTTCATCGCCTTTGCGATCGTGAAGGGCCTGGGTGAGATATCCGCACTCAACGCGACCTTCGTGGATGCGGTTGACGAGAAGGGCACCCCCGGAGTGCGCCGCCACGAACACGTGGGCCTCGGGCTCGCTGTCGACGTCGAGCGTCCCGACGGTACCCGCAACCTGCTCGTGCCCGTCATTCGCGACGCGGACACCTTGGATTTCCGAGAGTTCCTCCTTGCCTACGAGAGCTTGGTGCGAAAGATTCACAGCGCTTCGTTTGGCGCCGACGACTTCGTGGGCGCGACGGTCTCGCTCACTAATCCGGGAACGCTCGGCACGGTCCAGTCGGTCCCGCGACTCATGCCCGGTCAGGGTGCGATCTTCGGCGTCGGCGCGTTGAACTGGCCGGCGGGCTTCGAAGCAGCGGACCCGCGGGCGCTCGCTGAACTGGGCGTCGGCAAAGTCCTTACTCTTACGTCGACCTACGATCACCGGATCATCCAGGGCGCCGAGTCCGGTCTGTTTTTGAAGTACGTCGCCGAATGCCTGACCGGTGGCCACGACTTCTACGAGGAGATCTTCACCTCGCTGGGTGTCCCCTTCGAGCCCGCGCAGTGGTCGCGCGACCGCAATCCCGCAGCCGGCGAGGGTGACGCCGAAAGGATCCTGAAGCAGATTCGTGTTCAGGAACTCATCAACATGTACCGGGTGCGTGGACATTTGAACGCGCACCTTGACCCTTTGTCGAGCGAGCCGCCGGCGCTGCATTCGGAGTTGGACCTCGCGACCTACGGGCTCACCATCTGGGACCTTCAGCGAACCTTCGTGGTCGCCGGACTCGCGGGCAAGAGCGAGGCGACCCTCGAAGAGATTCTCGCGATCTTGCGTGACGCTTACTGTCGCACGATTGGTATTGAGTATGGCCACATCATGGATCCCGAGCAGAAGCGCTGGATCCAGCAACGCGTTGAGGGCGTGAAACAGACCATGACCGTCGAGCAGCAGCATCGCGTGCTCGAGGCGCTCAACGAGGCCGAAGTCTTCGAGAAGTTCCTCCACTCGCGCTACGTGGGCCAAAAGCGATTCGGGCTCGAAGGCGGAGAGTCCACCATCGTCGCGTTACAGACCATCTTGGACGTGGCGTCCGACGATGGACTTCGCGAGGCAGTCATTGGTATGGCCCATCGAGGGCGCCTCAACGTGCTCGCGAACATCGTTGGTAAGTCCTACAGCGACATCTTCTCTGAGTTCGAGGGGAATCTCGACCCCGAGAGCGTTCAGGGCAGTGGCGACGTCAAATACCACAAGGGTGCCCGCGGCACCTTCAAGAACCCGCGCGGCGCGGCGATCGAAGTCTCGATGGCTTCGAATCCATCGCACCTCGAAGCGGTCAGTCCCGTCGTCGAGGGCATCGTGCGGGCCAAGCAAGACCTCGTCATCCGACCGAGCGACGGCACGCAGTGGGAAAAGATGGCTGAGGTCTTTCCGTATCTGGCGATTCTCATCCACGGTGACGCCGCCTTCGCGGGTCAGGGCGTAGTCGCCGAAACGCTCAATATGTCCCAACTCTCGGGTTACCGCGTCGGTGGAGCGATTCACATCGTTATCAACAATCAGGTCGGGTTTACCACCGCACCCGAGTCGGCGCGCACCAGTTACTACCCGACTGACGTCGCCAAGATGATCCAAGCACCGATCTTTCACGTGAACGGTGACGACCCCGAAGCGTGCGCGAGAGCGGCGCGCCTCGCCTACGACTACCGCGAGACGTTTCACCGCGACGTGGTACTCGACATCGTCTGTTACCGGCGTCACGGCCACAACGAGGGCGATGATCCGAGTTACACCCAACCCCAGATGTACAAGATCATCGACCAGATGCGCTCGGTGCGAAAGATCTACACCGAGACCCTGGTGCGCCGCGGCGATATCTCGATAGAACAGGCCGAAGCCGAACTCGACCAGTTCAACGCGCGTCTCCAGACGGTCTTAGACGAGGTTCGCACGGTGCCCGTGCCCAGTCTGGATGGTGTTCCGGTCGCCGAGATCCCCGAGGACCTCGACCCACCGCCCACCGGAGTGGACCGCGCGACGTTGCTCGACATCGCGCGGGTCACGATGACCGCGCCCGAAGGTTTCACCATTCACCCCAAGCTCGAGCGTCAGTTCGTCCAACGTCAAGCGATGCTCGACGCGGGAGAGGTCGACTGGGCACTCGGTGAGGCACTCGCCTTTGGCACACTGGTCAAAGGTGGCTCCAACGTCCGGCTCATGGGTCAGGACTCTCGTCGAGGTACCTTTTCGCACCGCCACGCCGCGCTCATTGATTACGAGAACGGAAACCAGTACGTGCCGCTCGCGAATCTGGATTCGCCAGCGTTCTTTACCGTGCGCGACTCGTTTCTCAGTGAGTACGCCGCCCTGGGCTTCGACTATGGGTATTCGGTCGAGGCGACGAACACCTTGGTCGCCTGGGAGGCGCAGTTCGGCGACTTCGTCAACGGGGCCGAGATCATCATCGACAACTTCCTGGTCGCCGCCGAGGATAAGTGGGGCCAGCACGCCAGCCTCACGATGCTGCTACCGCACGGCTACGAGGGCCAGGGGCCCGAGCACTCGAGCGGACGTATCGAGCGCTTCTTGTCGTTGTGCGCGCGCAACAACATTCGCGTCGCCCAGCCCACGACATCTGCGCAGTACTTCCACCTGCTGCGTAGTCAAGTGCTGCGCGAGAACATCACTCCGCTGATCGTTTTCACACCTAAGTCCATGCTGCGTGCGCAACAGACTCGCTCGAAGCTGGAGGAGTTCGAGTCAGGCTCGTTCCAGAGCGTGCTCGACGATTCGTCCGTCGAGCGCGCGAGCGTGACTCGCGTCGTACTCGCGAGTGGCAAGATCGCCCACGAGGCGATCGCGAAGCGCAACGAGATCGGTGCGCACGTCGCCGTGGTGCGAGTGGAGCAAATCTACCCGTGGCCCACCGCGCGGATCGAAGAGATCCTTCAGTCGTACGAGGCGGCCCACGAAGTCGTGTGGCTGCAAGAGGAACCCGAGAACATGGGGGCGTGGCCCTTCGTGCACTTGCGCATGCACGACCAACTCCGCGACAAGAAAGTGCGCCACGTGGCTCGAGCCGAATCGGCGAGTCCCGCCACGGGCAGCGGGCTCGTGCACGCCGCTGAGCAGGCCGACCTGCTGAAACGGTCAATCGGGTGAGCCCGCCCAAGGCCGGCCGGCTCAGGATCGTCGTCGATGGCTCGAACCTAGCGACCGAAGGGCGGACGGTACCGAGTCTCGTGCAGCTCGACGAGGCGGTGCGCTCGTTCATGGAAGAGAACCCCCACACCGAGGTCATCGTCGTCGTTGACGCGAGTTTCGAGCACCGCGTCGCCACGAGTGAGCGGGCACGTTTCAAAGAGGCTGAGTTAGCTGGCGAGATCGTGACACCGCCGGCCGGGGCGATTGGACGAGGTGACGCCTTCATCTTGAAGATCGCCCAACGCATCAACGCAGTGGTCTTGAGCAACGATTCCTTCCAGGAGTTCCACGAGGAGTACCCGTGGTTGTTCGACGCCAATCGACTCATCGGTGGCAAGCCAGTGAAGGGCGTGGGCTGGGTTTTCACGCCGCGCATACCGGTGCGGGGGGCCAAATCCGCGCGCGCGGTGAAGAAGCTCTCGCTCACCCTGCCCGGTGGTGCAACGCCGACCATCGGCACGACACTGACACCGCTCAAGGCGGTCAAGGCGGCGAAGGCCCCCAAGAAGGTAGCCAAAGCCGTCAAGGTTCCAACCAAAACCACGAAGAAGACGCCGAAGGTCGCCGACCTTGCGCCCAAACACATCGACGTCGCGCCTAAGAAAATCGCGAAGAAGACCACCGCGCCAAAGAAAGCGGCACTCAAGGTGCCCACCCCGGTAAAGAAAGTCCTCAAGGCTGCGAGCGTCGTGTCAAAGAAGAAGCCCGCTGAGCCGGCGGTGGCGCTTCGCCGGGGCCGCCATCCAGTGAACCCCGAGTCCGACTTCAGTTCGTTCAAGAACGCCCACAAGATTGGATCGAAGTTCGAGGGCGAGGTCACCGCGTTCACGAGTCACGGCGCCGTCATCAGGGTGAAGTTACGCGGCGCCAAATACGTGGAGTGTTACGCCCCCACTACGTTGCTCGGCACGCCCGCGCCGGCGCGAGCACGAGACGTCCTAAAGCGCGGCGACCATCGGACGTTCCGATTGATCACCGTGGACAGTGAGCGACGAATCGCGGAGCTAGCCCTGACGTGAGTGAACTTTCGCTCGATCCAGCCCACTGGTTGCCTCACCGGCCACCGTTCCTGCTCGTGGACGTCATGGTCAGTATCGAGCCGGGACGTCGAGCCAGCGGTGAGTGGACCCTCAATGGTGATGAGTGGTTCTTTCCTGGTCACTTCCCGGGTCGGCCCATAACGCCGGGTGTCCTGTTGCTCGAAGCGATCGCCCAGTGTGGGGCCGTGGCGGTATTGACCGATCCCAAGTACACGGGGCGCCTACCTCTCTTTGGCGGCGTCGAGTCCGCGCGCTTTCGCCGTCAGGTGCTGCCCGGCGATACTGTGCTGCTCGAGTGCGAGATGACACGTCTCTCGGCGAGAGGCGGCAAGGGACACGGTCGCGCGAGTGTCGAAGGCCAGTTGGCGGTCGAGGCGGATCTTCTCTTCGTCATTGTCGACGCGACGTGAAACTCGCCACCTGGAACGTCAATTCATTGACGGCGCGCTGGGGGCGCGTGGAATCCTGGCTCGTCGAACACGCGCCCGACATCGTGCTCATTCAAGAGACCAAGCAGTCTGACGAAAAGTTTCCGTTCGCACCACTCGCCGCACTCGGTTACGAGTCTGCTCACTACGGACAGGGCCAGTGGAACGGCGTCGCGATACTTTCAAGGGTGGGGATAGAAGACGTGCGACGCGGCTTCGGCGACGAGGACCCCGAAGCGAGACTCATTGGTGCGACGTGCGCTGGGCTGCGGGTGTATTCGTGTTACGTTCCCAACGGACGTGCGCTCGACGACCCGCACTACGCCTACAAGCTCGAGTGGCTCGCCGCCTTGGCCCGGATACTCGCCGAACGCGACCCGACCAAGTCCGTCGTGGTCGGCGGTGACTTCAACGTCGCGCCGACGGACTTGGACTGCTATGACCCGAGTCTTTTCGAGGGTGCGACCCACGTCAGCGAACCCGAGCGCGCGGCCCTTCGCGCCATCGAGGCGACGGGTTTGGTCGACCTCACGCGTCAGCTCAACCCTGGCGAACCTTGCTTCACGTGGTGGGACTATCGAAGCGGCTCATTTCATCGCGGTTGGGGCCTTCGCATCGACTTGGTCTACGTGGACGAGGTTCTGTTGCACAAGGCGACGGCGAGTTACGTCGACCGCGAGGCGCGCAAGGGTGAGAAGCCGTCGGACCACGCGCCGGTGGTCGCCGAGTTCGACCTTTAGCCGAGTCCCTTGGGTAGCACGGCTTCGATGAACATCGGGCCCGGCGTGAAGTACGAGCGCCGTAGCGCCTCGACTAACTCCTCAGCGGACGTCGCCCGCAGTGACGGCACGCCAAGTCCGGTCGCGATCGCGCAGAGGTCGAGCGGTGGGTCGTCGAGATCGAGCATGCGCTGACTGGTGGCGCCCTCTCTCGTTGCTCCGACGCGTTGACGCTCGAGGTTGAGAATGGCGTAACTTCGGTTACTCAACGCGACCACGGTCACGTCGAGTGACTCTCGAGCCATGGTCCACAGCGCCTGGGGCGTGTACATCATCGAACCGTCTGCCTCGAGGCACAGCACGCGCTCGCCACTCGCGACTGCGGCGCCCAGGGCGACGGGCAGCCCGTAGCCAATCGAGCCTCCCGTCAGCGACATCCAGCGGTGGCGCGGTCCGTGCTCGGTCGCGCCAAAGAGATGGACGCCACTCGAGATGGACTCGTCGGCAACGATCAATCCCTCGAACATCGTCGCACCCACCGCGGCGGCGAAACTCTGGCTCGTGAGCGCACCGCTGGGCGCTTGTACCTGCTCGCCGGGCTCGCGCCGGGTCACTGACGCGTTCAACTCCTTCGCCAACTCGAGCAAGGCCGTTCTCGTGTCGGCGCCCGGTGGTGCGAGCGCGATGACCGACGCCTCGGGGGCAACGAGACGACTCGCCACGTCGGGGTACGCGAAGAAACCAACTGGTTCTTTTGAACCGATGAGCACGAGCGCTTCTACGTCCTTCAGTTGTGCGATGGCGAATTCGCTCAAGTAGATGAGGCGTTCGGGAGCGGGTATACCTTCGCCACGCTCGAGGATCGTGGGAAACGTCTCCATCAAGAGACGAGCACCCGTCGCCTGGGTGATCCGTTCGGCGAGGGCGATTTGTTCGGCGTCGAGTGCGCTGCCCCCAAGGAGTATCGCCGCGCGCTTCGTGCGCAGGGCGCGCGTCGCTGCGGCGAGGTCCGCGTCGGTGATATCGAGCGGTGACGAACGTGACGCGACGGGCCACGCACTGGGTGCGTCGACTTCGCCCCAGGACACGTCTGCGGGAAGTACGAGCGTGGCGACTTGTCCGGGTGGTCCGTACGCGGCCGCTACCGCATCGGCGGCGTCGCGTGCAACGTCGTTGGGCGCGAGGGTGCGCCGTTGCCAGCCTTCGAGAGTCGAAGCGATTGACTCGATGTCGCTTTGCAGCGGTGCGTCGAAGCGCGAATGATAGGTGGCGTGGTCGCCCACGATGTTGAGCAGTGGTACGTGCGCGCGACGGGCGTTATGTAGATTCGCCCAGCCGTTGGCGAGGCCCGGACCCAGGTGCAGCAACGTGCACGCGGGTCGTGACGAGACCCGGGCGTAGCCGTCAGCCGCGCCCGTAGCGACGCCCTCGAAGAGGCACAGAATCGCGCTCATCTCGGGCGAGTCGTCGAGGCTCGCTACGAAGTGCATCTCTGACGTGCCCGGGTTGGCGAAGCAGGTATTGATGTTGTTAGCTTCGAGCGTCGCCAGCAGCGCGTGGGCACCGTTCATGGCAGGGGTCGACCGTCGAGAACTCTATAGGGATTGAGCAACTGCTGTGGGTCAAAGACGTCTTTGATTTTGCGCTGCAGAGCGAGCAGCGTGGGGTCGGTGAGCTCGAGGTAAGGAGCCTGTTTGTCGCGGCCTATGCCGTGCTCACCCGAGATGAGGCCACCGAGACCTAGCCCGAGCGAGAAGAGTTCGAAAAGCATCGCTCGGCGTTCTTCATCGTTGGCGAGGAAGACTGACATGTGCACGTTGCCGTCGCCCACGTGACCACAGCCCGTGACCAAGGCTCCGTATCGCTGGGCGATCACGCTGGCCTCGGCGAGGAAGCGAGCCACGCACGAACGAGGTACGACCACGTCAACAATCTCGTTCGCCCCCGCCGCCTTGGCGACCCAGAATGACTGCTCACGTGCTTCGATCAGTCGTACTCCTGCGGTGTGCGAAAGCACGTAGACGTCCAGGGCGCCGGCCTTCTCCAGCTCGTGGGCGAGCGCCTCGAGGTCGTTGTCGAGCTGCTCGGGCGCTCGCGTCTCGAGCACGATGATCAAGTAGGCGGCGGTCTGTTCAGCGATCTGAGGGTCGACACCAAGTGCGAGCGATGCCGCGTTGGTGATACCCGCCATAGTCACGACATCGAGATACTCGAGAATCGAGGGCTCGAGGCCCGAGGCGAGGAGAGTCGGAACAACGCGAGTGACGGCCTCGAGATCGCGAAAGGGCACGAGGATCGTAGCGGCGTAGGCCAGTTGGGGTGACAAACGTAAGGTGACCTCGGTCACCAGCGCGAGGGTGCCCTCACTGCCTACGACCAATTGCGTGAGGTCGTAGCCCGAAGAGGACTTCATCACTCGAGCACCCGTTCGCACGATGGTGCCATCGATCAAGACGAGTTCGAGTCCGAGCACGTGTTGGCGCGTCACGCCGTGTCGGACTGCGCGCATTCCACCGGCGTTCGTGTTGACGTTGCCCCCCAGTGAGGCCGAGGTCTCGCCCGGGTAGACCGGAAAGCGAAGTCCACTCGCGGCGATTTCCTCGTTCAGTTCGCGAAGCGTGATGCCGGGCTGGACCACGGCGACGTGGTCGTCCGCGTCGAGTTCGAGGAGTTGATTCATCCTCGAAAAGCTGATGACGAGACCGCCGGGTACCGGCGTCGCCGCCCCCGAGAGTCCGGTACCCGAGCCCCGGGGAGTCACGGGCACGCCGTGTCGGCTCGCGAATTTGGCGAGTTCGCTCACCTGGCGGGTGTTGCTAGGTCGCACTACGGCGAAGGGTTCGACGTGCGCCGCGTGCAGGGATTCGTCGTGCAGGTCATCGGGGTGATGGCTTCCCGCGAACGTGACGGCGTCTGGCCCCACTATCTCGAGGATTTCGTTACGGAGAGCTGGATCTTCCATTATTCGGCAACGTTAGTTCTGGCTGCGCTTGTTCGAGTTCGCGCCGGATCGCCGCGAGCTTCGCCTTGCGAGCTTCACCCGTGAGGGGGGCGTTACGTTGCTCGATCTCGCGAATGATGGATTCGATGGGGGCGAGGAAGCGTGAGGGTGCTCGGTCCGGGAAACGAGGGTCGTTTCGACCGCGGCTCCACGTGATGAGCAGCGAGTCCTCGGCACGACTGAGTGCGACGTACGCGAGGCGTTGTTCTTCGGCGATCTCGTGGGGTGCGGTGGCGTTGTAGTTGGGCAGTTGGCCTTCGGCCCATCCGATTGCGGCGACGTGTTGGAACTCGAGTCCCTTCGCACGGTGAATTGTCGAGAGGGCAACCGCGTCGCGCTGGTCGTCATCAGGGCGCCGCGTCCACGTCTCGGGTGTCGCCAGGAGGTCAGAGGCCGGTGAATGCTCCGGACCTCGTCGCTCGTAAGGAATATCGTGCGCGTCGAGGTAGCCGGCGATGAGTTCGAGTTGGGCGTTGGTGCGCGCGAGCACCGCCATTGACCTCCAGGGGCTGCCGGGCTGGTGCTTGGCGACGAGCCAGGCGGCGACGTGCTCGGCCTCTTGCTCATCGGTGTTGTAGTCACGAACCATCGGTACGTCACCCTCGTCCTTGGCCGGAGTGATGCCTTGAGCGCCCTGTTCGAGCAAGGTGTTGGCGACCGCGATGATGTTGGCGGTCGAACGGTGATTACGCGTGAGGTCGAGCACGACCGTGTCGGGCCAGGTCCGCACGATCTCCACCATGAGTTGCGGGTTCGCACCGTTGAAGCCGTAGATGGACTGATTGGGGTCGCCGACGCAGAACAGATCGGGTTCGTCGCCCGCCATGGCGCGCAACATCATGAACTGCAAGGGGTTCATGTCCTGGGCTTCGTCAACGTAGATAGACCGGTTCCGGTGGCGAAAGGAGGCGAGGACGTTGGGTTCGTCACGCAGCAGCGTGATTGCCTCACTGAGTAGCAGGTCAAAGTCAAGCACGCCACGACTGTGACAGAGCCCGACGTAACGGTCCAGGACCTCGGCGAACTGCGAAGGCGGCAGTGGCGCGTCACGGCGTAGTTTCCTTGCGTTCTTTGCGTAGAGCGCTCCGTTGAATCCCTGACTCAGGGCCCAACCAATTTCTTGTTCGAGTCGTGGCAACTGCCAGTCCTCTAGTCGTAGGTCCCCGCTCTCACGCATCTGAGTGGCGAGTGCGGCGACGAGTTTGCGGCGATTGGGCTCAATGACGAGTGCCTTGAGATGGTGATCCTCGCGGTACTGATTCACAAGCGTCAGGGCCGCTCGGTGAAAGGTGCCGGCACGAATGTCACGGATGTCAGCGCGCAGAAGACGACGACGCAGTTCGTCACCCGCCTTTCTCGTAAAGGTCATGGCGAGCACTTGATCGGGGTCAACTTGCCCCTGCGCGATGCGTCGCTGGATCCGAAGGGTGAGCACGTGGGTCTTGCCCGATCCGGCGGTCGCGCGCACCAGCAACCGGGGTGCGAGAGACATGACGGCCTCACGCTGCTCGGGCGTCAGGCCGACGAGCATGTCGTCGGAAAAGGCCGCTTGGTCACTCATAGATATCCAGACGCTACCGGTACGCGGTGACGTGGCCGTGGTCGAGGTGGTCATGTCAGTAACCTGAGAGTCATGCTGAGTGCCTACGGCGACGGGAAGATCTTTGGCGAAACCTACGGGGAAAGCCTGTACAAGGTGGTGTGGCTGCACGGTTGGGCCCGCCAGGGCCACGATTTCGCCTCAAGCGCCATTGGCCTCGCGGCCATGGGCACGAGTTCGGTCGCCCTGGACCTGCCCGGATTTGGCTCTTCACCCGATCCAACGGTCGCGGGAGGGGCCCGGGCCTACGCGCAGATGGTGATTCCGGTCCTCGAAGAGATTGCGGATGGGCCCTTGGTCCTGGTGGGTCACTCTCGCGGAGGGTGTATCGCGACGGTAATCGCTGCCACGAAACCTGAACTGGTAAAGGCCCTCGTGATCACGGGTTCACCGCTCGTTCGTCGCGACGTAGTCGCCAAAGCGCCACTTCGCTACCGGCTGACCAAGTCGCTGCACTCGCGGGGAATGCTGAGCCCCCAGAAGATGGAATCGGCGCGTCGGCGCCATGGTTCTTCGGACTATCGAAACGCCTCAGGCGTCATGCGCGACGTGTTCGTCATGATGGTGAACGAGAGCTACGAAACCGAGTTGGCGAAGGTTCAGGCGCCCATATATATGGTGTGGGGCGAAGATGACCACGAAGTCCCCGTCGAAGTGGCGACGAAGGCCAGCGTGTTCGTGAAAAGCCCTCATTCACTTCGAGTCCTGGAAGAGGTTGGTCATTTGGTGCCACTGGAAGCGCCGAGTGACCTCGTTCAGACGGTACTCGAGGCTCTGGCGTGACCGCGGCGAAGGCCGCGCTTGACGTCCTACTCGCCTTGGGGCTGGTGGCGGCGTACGCGTTTCAAATGCTGCGTTGGCTGCGAGTTCTTCAACGCGAGCACTACGAAGCGATGTCAATGTACCGGTTCCTCTGGCGCTGGTCGAATCCGCCGACGGGTTCGGCTCGAACGGCGAAGCGCTGGCGTCACCGACTGATCACGCTGATTGACGTCCTCGCCGTGGTGTTCGTCGTCACCCTCGCGCTCGACGCCGACCTCTGGGCTGTCGTGGTGACGGTACTCTTTGGTTTGTTCACGCCCCAGGGACTCTCACTCAAGGGACGCACCAGCACGCTCGACTGGACCCGACGGCTAAAGACCATTGCCGTCGTCGCTGTCACGCTTAGCGTGCTGATCGTGGCCGCCGGCCTCGTGAGCGCGCGCCCGTGGATTCTCGGCGTCCTGGTGGTGTGGTTGGTTCCCGTCGTTGTGAGCGTCGCGGCGTTGGTCCTCACGCCTTACGAGCGGCGTCTCGCGGGAAAGTACGTGGATCAAGCGGTCGCTCGTCTCGAGCGGGTCCGACCTCTCATCGTGGGTATCACTGGCTCCTATGGTAAGACTTCGACCAAACACCACCTCGCGGCGCTCCTCGGTGGGCGCGACGGCGTGGTTTCCTCGCCGCGCAGTTTCAACAATCGAGCGGGCCTCAGCCGCGCCATCAACGAGAACTTGGCCGACGGTACCAAGGTCTTCATCGCCGAGATGGGCACCTACGGGCCCGGTGAGATCGCCGAACTGTGCTCGTGGTGCCCTCCAGAACTGGCGGTCGTGACCGCCATTGGTCCGGTGCACCTAGAGCGAATGAGGAGTCTTGACGTCATTGAGCGCGCCAAGTACGAGATCACCGCGCCAGCACGCGTGGTCGTGCTCAACGTGGACGACGCACGCCTCGCGTGTTGGGTCGACCGACTCGAAGAGCGCGGCAAGAGAGTTCGCACGGCGGGTTCGTCGACGAACTCGGCGTCGGTGCGCGTCTACGACCAGGACGCGCGTTGGCACGTCAGCGTGGAGGGCGAGGACGTCGGTTCACTTGAACTGGTGACCGGACTTCAGGCGACGAACCTCGCGTGCGCGGTTGCCGCGGCGCTCGAGGTCGGTGCGAGCGTCCAAGAAGTCGTTGCCCGACTCGATTTCGTGGTGCCGGTCGCGAACCGGGCGAACGTGGCGCAGGCACCCTCGGGCGTCATGGTCATCGACGACACCTTTAACGCCAATCCCGCCAGCGCTCGCGCCGCGATCTCGATGCTGGCGAAGCTTCGGGTGCCCGGAAGGAAGTTCGTCGTGACCCCGGGACTGATCGAACTCGGCGCCACCCAGTTCGAGGAGAACTTCGCCGTGGCGACCGAGGTCAGGTCAGTCGGGGCGGGGCTGGTGGTGGTGGGACGCACGAACGCCCGAGCATTGTCGCGTGGCTACGCGGGGCCGGTCGAGCGCTTCGATACCCGAGACCAGGCCGTGGCCTGGGTCCGCTCGAGCCTCGTTCGCGGTGATGGGGTGCTGTACTTGAACGACCTGCCCGACCACTACCCTTGAGTGCTTGATGAGGGTCCAGCGAGGTAACGGTGACTAGCGGCGTACTTTTTGGGGGACCCACCCCCGAGCACGACATCTCGATCCTCACTGGCCTGCAGGCGCTACAAGAACTGCTGCGAAACGGCATTGAGGTCCAAGGTATCTACTGGACCAAGACCGGCTCGTTTCATGGCGTACCCGGTGACGTCGAGGCGGCGTCATTCCTCGACGGCTTACCCAAAGGATCGAGTGAACTGACCTTGCGCGTTGGCGAGGGCGGTGGATTCTTCGTCGCGGGCTCGAAGCTCGCGAAAGATCGACGACTCGACCTCGACGCGATCGTGCTGTGCACGCACGGTGGGCCGGGCGAGGACGGATCCCTGCAGGGCGCCCTCGATCTCGCGGGCGTGAACTACAGCGGGCCAAGCGTCGCGGGTGCCGCGCTCGGTATGGACAAGTGGGCGTTTGGTGCCCTGGTCGCGGCGGCGGGGCTTTCGACGTTGCCGCGCGCGCTGCTCGAACCTACGACGACGTCGCTGCCTTTCGAGGGTCCCTACATCTTGAAGCCTCGCTTTGGGGGATCCTCAATAGGCATCGACGTGGTGAGTGACCTCGCCACCGCGCGCGCGAGGCTCACCACGAACGTTCACCTGGCCAAAGGTTGCGTTGTTGAACCGTTTCGCGCTGATCTGACTGACGTGCAGGTGGCGCTGCGCACCTATCCGGGTTTGAGCGTGTCGGCGATAGAAAAACCACTACGACGCTCGCAGACCGCCGAGATTCTCGACTATCGAGATAAGTACGTCGGTGGCGAAGGAATGGTCTCGGCGCCGCGTGAATTGCCCGCGGTGCTCGCACCCGGACAGCGCGAGCTCGTCGAGCAGAGTGCGCGAACCATTGCAGATATTGCCTCGGTGCGAGGGGTCGCGCGCTTGGACTTCCTCTGGAACGAGAGTGAGCTGTACGTGAACGAAATCAATACGATTCCCGGGTCGTTGTCCAAGTACTTGTTCGTCGACCCGCCGGTGCCGTTCGTGACCTTATTGACTGACTTGATTGCTGAAGCCCTTGAACGACCAGCCCACCGCTACAGCGCCGCCGGCGCCGATGGTCTGGTCCTTCGCTCGGCTGGTTCGATCGCCGCCAAACTGGCGTAGGCGCGGCACTCGACTGAGCGCTTCGCTCAACGCGTCACTGTAGGGGTCCACGAGAAGTCCCTGGCGTAACGCCCAGAACGCTAGTTCGAACTGTTCGTCGAGCATCGCCTCGTGGTGCACCAGGAGCGACGCCCATTCGCCGTCTCGCTGCAACTGGGCGAAGGAGCCTTCGACGAGGAACCACTCGAAGCCCCGCAGTGCACTGGCGAGCGGTTCACCGTGCACTAATTGGAGAGCCTCGCGCGCGAAGAGGGCAGCCTCCTTGGACGGGACTTGTCGGGCCGAAGTTACCAGTGTGTGGAAGTTCTCGACGTCACTCGTCACGCCATGCGTCGTGTAAAGACCGAGCGACGTGACGGCGTGCAGCCGGCTCCCGTGCAGGTCGGCCCCGAGGCTTCGGCGAACCGCACTCGCGGTGTTGGCGAGGGTGCGAGAGGATGCGTCGACGTTGGCGTGACTGAGGACCCTCGTGCGCAGTCGCTCACCGGTGATGGGTTCGCCGCGGTGCAGGGCCAGGTACGCCACCATCTCGATGCAGCGTCGCCGCAACGTAGGGGTGAACGCTTCGGCGAGTCCGGTGATCTGGGGGTCGACGCGCAACAGTTCGACGCGCACGTCACTTTGGGTGGTGGTCTGTGCGACCGGAGCGGGCGCTGAAGTTGGCGAGAAACGAAACGAGGTTCCGGTCTTGGTGTCGGTCCTTCGTTCGATCGTGATGCAACACGCTCGCAAATCATCGTCGAGTTGGTCGGCGGACCCGAGATAGACCACGGTGGTGCTGTGGAGACTACGAGTGGCGAGTGAATGCAACAGTTCATCGACGTTGACTTCGAAGACGAGACGTCCACTGTGTAGAGCGACGCAAGACTCGATGAGATCTTTGGTTGAAGTGGCGACGTCGACGGCTAGCCGGCCACCCTCGCGGGCGAACGTGATCAAGGTTCCTTTCTCGTCATGACCCAGGACGCGCACGACGACGGCGTCGGTGCTCGACGATGGAGCCAGCGTTTCGACGTCGGGCGGTACCAGCAGGACGCCACTGGACTTCTCGCCAATGAGCGAACGCACCTGGGCGAGCAACGTGGGGTCGTAGCTTCGCAGGAGTTCAACGACGTCGTCGACGTCGTCGGGGTCTGGCTCGAACTGCTGTTGGTGGAGTTGGTCGAACCGGCGTTTGGCGACCAGCGCGAGTGGAAGACCCGCTCCGAGATCTGTGAGCGGCTCACGCATCGGTGGACGGTGGCGCTCGACGCGTCGCGTGGGAGGGTCCTCGAGCCAGCGTGACGTGGTCACGCTCGTGGCAATCGGGGCTGCGCTACGAAGTGCGGATCCGGAAGCCATCGGGGTCACGAGGAAGGGGAGAGCAGCGACCATGAGTCCCGCCAGCCAGGCGCTCCCGCTCGCGTTGAGCCGCGCGCCGTGTCGTAGGCGCACGATGTTCGTGACGAGTTGGACGAGAAAGGCCAGCCAGAAGACGCCGAGGGCCACCAGGAGTGTCCGTACCAACGTGCCGTTGGATTCGTGGCGGGTCAGCCCCCACTTGCTCGCCACCACGTAGGGCAGGAGGAAGAAATAGATGACGAGCGCAATGCCGTGCAGCGGTCCGTTGCCAAAGCGTTTTAGGGCGCCGGTGTAAGTAGCCACGTGAGTGACGCCCCCGTCGTGGCTGAGGCGATCTGGAGTTGACAACTCTCGCTGGTGAGCAGGGCGATGTAGTTGCCCACGCCGCGCATTGACGTGGGGCACTCGAGATGATTGAGACTGGGTGACGTCGTCGACAGGGTCCAGATTCCCGGACCCTGTAGAGGGATGTCGACCTCGCGAAGCGCTGAACTGACGCTGCCTTCGAGTTCGCCGTTCGCGACGTTCGTGCTCGGCACGGGCCCGGTCGGCTTGACGGTCGAGTTTGTCACGCTGACGGACGAGTTTTTCAAGATTGTCGTCGTCGCGACCGGAGGAGGCGTCGTCGATGTCACCGGCACCGTGCTTGTCGTACTCTCCCGCGTCGAGGTCGTGACGGCGCGCGCGCCGCTCTCGAGGTGGTGCCCCGCGGGAGTCGTACTCGAACCCGTCAGCGTGAAGACCAGGACGAGTAGTAGCAGAGGACTCGACCACATCAGCAGATGAGCCCCTCGGAGAGTGAAGCGTGGTTTCGTCATGGTCCTCGAAGGATAGGGGTATCAGTGGGTAATTGCTATTCACGGTGCGGGGTCCTCGGGGCGCTCTAGATGAGGTGGCGGACGGCGAAGTGTTGAAGCTCCGCCTGGAGAGATCCCGGGGCAGTTCGGTCCTCGCTCGCGAGCTCGCGAAGTGAGCGACCTTCAAAGACCCGCGCGTAGGTGATACGGGCGATTCGCTCGTATTGACTGCCCCGGAAGCTGACCAGTCGCGCGAGCAGAGGTGAGTCTTCGCGCGCGGGCTCATCATGTGCTTCGAAGTAGGACAGCGAGCGGCGAGCGGCCTTCTCCTTTAAGAGCCAGCGCCGCAGTCGTCCCCGTAGGGCGGACAAGATGTCGGGCGCGGCGTACTGGCGAGACTCACCCGACCAATCCACGAGCAGTTCACTCGCGAGACCGAGCGCCATGGTGAGCGTCTCGCTGGGATCGTCGATGATCCCCTCTCCAAAGCGGAGTTGACGGCACACCGAGACGATGCCGGGGAGCAATGTTTGCAGGAGCGCTCGGTGGATGGTCGCGTCGCCGGACTCTTCGAGCAGAGCCCGTACGATCTGGGCGCGCTCGAGAACGCAGCGACCACCGCCTCGTTCGAGGAGTTTGACCACGTCACAGAGGTCGTTGAGGGACCCGAGACCGAGACTCGGGTGGCGTGAATTCAGTATCTCGAAGGCCCTTCGCGCCTCGCTCGTGCGTCCTACGCGCGCCCACTCGCGCCGTAGCTGTCCTAGTACGTCTGATTTGGTTGTCATGGCGCCCAGTACAGGGCGCGTCGCGCACCAATTGACGACGTTCTCGGCGCTCAGGACTAGTCCATTTTTCATGACCGGCAGTGTCCCTCGCGCCACGCACTATCGCGCGCACATAGTTGCGACGTAGGCTGTTGGCATGGACATTGAAGCCTTCTACGAGCAAAACGAGGCGCGTCGCGAGAGCGCCGAATTCGAATTCGGTTCGGAATGGACCGACGCGTCGGACAACGAGTACGAGTTGTCCTGGGTCGAGGCGACCGGCGAGCTGTATTTGATGGTCGAACCCGAAGCGGACGTGAACGAGGACATGTTCGGTGACTTTTTGGTCTCGAACGAGGCCGTGAACGACCTCACCGTGGTGATTATTGCCAGAGTCCCTTCACTCGCTGGCTTGGAGGATCAACTTCTGGGTTGGGAAGACGCGATGCTCGAGGAGAACTCGCTCTCCTGGCTCTACGATCGATTTCCTCAGAAATAACTAGTTCAAGTAGGGCGACGATGAGTCGGCGACGTGGCATATTCGCGTCAGTGACGCGACGACATCACTAAGGGGCACACGTTCGGCCTCGTTGATCGTGGTCTGCAGCGCGTTCCAGCTACCGTCGATCGACGTGGCCTCGGCGGCGGCCTGCGTGCCCTTCAGGAGTTCAGCGAGGGCGGTGGCCTCTAGGTTGGCCTTCTGGGTCGGGCTCAGACTAGGTGCGCTGCTACGTTGCTCGATTGCGAGGGCTTTGTGGACGTATCGACACGATTCGCGCGCCTCAGATACGGCGCCGCCGACACCACAGGAACTGAGGGCGACGCCCGCAATCAAAAGTGGCGTGAGGATTGAGAGCGGGCGGCTCAGCCAAGCCACGAGTCGGCGGCCTGCAGCAGGAAGTCGCTGACGCTGTGCCCGCGCTCGAAGATGTCACACAGCGGGTCCTCGCCCTTGGCGACTTGACAGAGTGAGATCGCCCGGCGAGCCACGATCGAGATCCGCCGCTCGCTCGCTTCGGTAGGCGAGGCGAAAGTGTCGGTCGCGGTGACCTCGAGGGGCATTTCTATACCACCAATAGGCGCGAGGTCGATTGCCAAGCGCAACAGATCAGGGCCGTGGGGCATGGGCGGCAGGCTCCAGGTGAGAACGAGAGGAAAGTGAAATTCGTCGGGCGGGTCGACGTCGTCGGGCAGCCCGAGGACGGCGTCTTCAAAGGCGAGCAGGGTCCTTGGATCGACGTCGAGTTCGATGTGCAAGTCGATCGGACCGCCGCAGCCATCTTCGGGATGTAGGTCGACCTCCCACGCTTGGCGAAGTGAATAAGTCTCGACGAAGTGACGCTCGTCGTGCACGTGGAAACCGTGGGTAACCGCGTGATCCTTGAGGTCAGCAACGAAACCAGCGACATCAATGGCGGCCATTGCTACTCAGGATAGTGGGTAAGCCCAGTAGCGTGATTGCGTGAGCGATGACATTTTGACGTCACTTCGTGCGTGCGCACTCGAGATTGGCGAAGCCGTAAAAAACCATCGCCGACGTGGATTTTCTGGTGTTCGCGCGACGCAGTATCACCTGGACCTGGTGGCCGATGAGGTCGCACTTCGTGTCTTGGGCGGGGCGGGATTTCGAATTGTGAGTGAGGAGTCGGGCGTCACGGGAAGCGGCGAGTTGACCGTGGTGGTGGATCCAATCGACGGTTCGACCAATTGTGATCGCGGCGTGCCGTTCTACGCGACGAGTCTGGCGGTGCTGCGCGGGCAGGAACTCGTCGCCGGCCTGGTGATGAACCAGGCGGACGGCACGGTCTTTGAGGCGCAGAAGGCGAGTGGTGCCGCACGCGATGGTGAGCGCATCAGGGTCAGCGGTCAGGTTGAGGTCAACCGTTCGATCATGAGTTTCTCGGGACTACCGTCGCGGCATCTCGGTTGGTACCAGAGCCGCTCGATGGGCGCGGCGAGTCTCGAGATTTGTTTGGTCGCCGACGGCTCCCTTGACGTCTACGGCGTGGCGAGCCAGTCGGTACTCCATCCCTGGGACTACTTGGCGGGTCTATTGATCTTGCGCGAGGCGGGAGGCGTCGCGGGCGACTACTTCGGCGAGGAGCTCGAGACGTCAGCGCCAGTACTTCGCCATCCGATCTTTTGCTCGACGCCGGCGTTGTTGGATTTCATGATCGAACAAAAGCAGATCTGATACTTCGCCATGACGCCTCACGAAGCAGTGCGAGACTTCAGCGTCCCAGAAGCGCCGTGCCGTGACGCCGGGCTTCACCACAGGGTTGGCGCCACTGCAAGTTGAGCCGCCCGATTTCGCGCTCTAACTTACGCTCTACGCTGGCTCGGGATTTCCCCAAATCCGCCGAGGGCTGTTCTATCAGGATGCTGTCGAATTCTTCGTTCAGGTAGTGAAGGACCACGACGCGGTCGTGCAACTCCCCGAGGATGTTCTGCACTTGTTCGAGAGAGTTTGCGATGATCTTCGCCTGCTCACCCAGCAGCGTCGCGGCGATTGCGGCACTGTATCGCCCCTTTTTGGCGAGGATTCGAATCTCGTGTAGCTGTTCGTAAGCTGGTCGAGGTCCGCTGGCCTCGACCTTGGCCGCGAGCGTCGCGAGCGCGTCGCCGAGCCCGGTGTGGAGCATGTCGAAGGCTGGAACTTGGGCGTGACCACTCAGAGGGGGCCGTACAACAGCGTCGGTCAAAGTCGTGATTAGGTGCCGATACCGGTCTGAAGCGAGCAATCGTTGGACGTGCACAATTTCGTCCGCCTTCTGGAGCTCGAGCCTTTGGGCGAGGGTTCTGGCGAGCCACGGCGGCATGTCGCCTTGGACGTGGTCCAACATCGTGATTCTGATGTCAAGGTCGCGCGGCTTGCCGAGCGCTCGTCCGAGCCACCGGAGTTCACTGAGCAGGTGGCGAAGGGCCGCTTGATCGAAGACCGATGCTAAGACAACGAGTTCGGTGCGCAGTCGGCGCGCTGATACCCGTAATTGGTGGACTCCCTCAGGGTCCCTGCGCTCGCGTGCGCCCGGGTCGTTACGCAGCAGGTTCCCCACTTCATTGCCGAGGAGCTGTCGGACGATTTCCTCAGCCGTCATTTGTCTGTTCTCATCGCCGCGATGGGAGGCATCCATGAACGCAACCTTACGCATTCTGGGCCGCGGCGCACCTGGTGATTGAGACATCGACGCAAGAAGAGCCCTGTCTGCATTACCCAGCGTGCTTCTGAGCGTCTCGATCGGATTGACGTATCGAGAAGGTCATCGTTCTGAGGAGAAGACGTCGCGCGGAGATTTTGGGTGAGTGTGACAGTTTGTCTACGCAACCACAATCGTTATCGGGCTCGCTGCGAGGCCAACTAGGCTGGTCACCTTGCGGGCGCTTAGCTCAGTTGGTTAGAGCAGCTGATTTACACTCAGCAGGTCGGGGGTTCGAGTCCCTCAGCGCCCACCAAAAGAGCCTTACTCAAACTCCTGACCTCAGAATTGTTTGAGTCAGGAGTGGAATGCTCCACCAGTCAGAGGTCAAGAGGTCAAGAGGT
>PKZO01000072.1 GCA_003133125.1 Acidimicrobiaceae bacterium
ACCACTTCAGGGGACGTCAACACGTACTTAGTCACTTGCCCTCCAGATTGGTCTCAAGTCATGGCGCGCTATTTGAGGAATAAACCCTCGAAAGAAAAGCCGAGTTATCTTGTTCGTTCGAGTCATGATAGTGAGCCTCTAAATCCTTGGAGAGAGCGTCCAGAGATCGCTGAGTTCAATTGACACGGAATGAACGAAGTGAACAGATATCGGTTTAGGCTCGTGAATCCTCATGGGATGCCCAACTCAAATTCACGAAGTTTCCGCCACTTATAAAAGAGCTTTCATCAGGTACGATAAGTTCGTCGAGCCAAGAGCGCTCCCAACCTTTCAAGGTAGCGGCACGGGTTCGAACCCCGTTGACGACACTCTCGAGACTCGATGAAGGCGCTTTCGTTGCAATAGATTTCGCCCTACCGCAGTTAATAAGCAGGACTCTCACTTGAAAATTATCTCTGAAGCCAATTGAATTAGTGCCCAACTAATTCCCAGAATGGCTCTGCAAAGTTCGGTTACTTGTCTGCACATCGCTCAGACCAGTCTTCCTCGCTCGAACAGATGCATTCGAAAACCGGTTTACCAGAGTCCAGGAAACAACTTCCAGGGGACTCGGGTACGGTAGTTGGCGTAAGAACTGCTTGTGACAAGCAAGTGCTCTTCAACGAGAGCGCGCCCGACGTCGCAGCTGAGCACAAAGACCACGATCAGCGCATTGCGCACTGACATACTCTGAAGGAAATAGCCGAACAGAAGCAGGAAGTAGGACGCGTAGATGGGATGGCGTACGAAAGCGTACGGTCCACGTTGGACCAATCCCCTGTCAGCCGCGGCGAATCCGAACGAGCGACCGAGGGCCGCGAACGACGCCACGCATATCGCGAGGCCGACCACTTGCAATACAAGTCCGACGACGATCCCCCAGTGCGGATGAGTCCCCGTGGGTCGCAGCAGCACCCCGCCAAACGTCCCACCGAAGGCGAGGAGCCAGTCGCCCGCTCGTTGGGTGACCACAGAAGCGGGACGTCTCACTAGATACGCAGCGACGATCCAGATCTGCTCGGCGAAGAATCCTCCGCCGATCAAGGAATGCGTGTCCAAATAATGCACGTAGCCCGCTCTCGCAAAGAAAGCGGCGCCAATGGCCCCGACGACATTTGCTGAGATCCTGACAAGGCGGACCCACTGGAAAGCAATGGGGAAAGTCCGGTGAGAAGGTGGAACCGAAGTCTGACTTAGTTCTGGGAGTTGCGAGCCGCGCGGTCGAGAACTAATGCCCATCGACGGATCCGTGTCTCTGCGCGGCCATACCCAGGCGACGGGCCACGAGAGCGTCCACGCTGTATGGACCCGAACCAAAGGCCACCACGATCAGCGCCAAGGTCGCGAGGGAAAGGTTGAACTCGTAACCTGGCGTCGCCGACAAGGAATTGATCCCGTGTTTTCCGGTTACCGTGATAATCGCCATAACTTGGTCTCCGATGAGCGCGAGGCCCGCCAGGCGCGAGCCCAACCCGACTATGAGCGCGAGCGCCCCTCCGAACTCAATGACTCCTCCAAGGACAGCGAAGAACTCTCCGGGATGAAGGTGAGCGGTCGCAGAGAAGAAGACCGCCGTGCGGTGGATGCCCGGACCGTTGAACAGTCCGAAGAGCTTTCCGGCCCCGTAATACGTGAAGATCCAGGCGAGCACGATTCGCACAACCACAAGAGCAACATCGGTCGCCGGGTTTGAGGGGCTCGTTTTCAGCAGCGCAGACAAAAGTGGGCGGACTTTTACCAATGGAGTGGAGTTGCGCGCGTTCATCGTGAGGGTGTCGCCGGAGAACCAGTGATGTCGGTGTCACGGTCCAAGGGACGAAAGGGCCCTATCAGTTGGGCGACCAGAACGGACAAGTGTCGGGGCACCTCTGCTTCCTGTTCCACCCGCAGCGGCCGGCCGGGGAGACCCGTGTCGGCCCGAATTGTCTCCTTCGTGGGGAAGACCGCCCGATGGAAGAGCTGGTCCCAAATGGTCAGAGCGAACCCCAAGTTGACGTCCTGGCGACCTTCTAAACGGTGATGAATACGGTGGTAGTTCGGGCTGACGAATATCCGCCCCAGGGGACCGAACCCCAAGTTCGTGTTCGAGTGCTCGAATGCGACGAACCCGGCGTAGGCCACCAGCAAAGTAGTCGGAACGGCGCCATTGGCGATGAGGACGATTCCCGGAACCAACGTCATGAGGTAGGAGACGTGAATGAGTGGATGAGTTCGAAAGACCGTAAGAACGCTCATGTCCTCTTGCGAATGGTGCAGTTCATGGAATCGCCAGAACATCCGAACGCGATGGTTCATCAGGTGCGCGAGCCAATTGCAGCCGTCCATGGCGACAAAGATCAAAACGATCACGGCCGAACGCGGAAGAAAACCAAATCGTGGCAGAACAATCCACGGCAAGGTCCTGCGCGCAACCAAGGCGAAGGACAGTGACAGAGCGACCACCAGGGGGGCGACGATTGTTGCGTTCAAGATCGTGTACAGCAGGTCCTGTCGATATCCTCGAGCGAAAATCGGTCGCCTTTGGGCAGGGTGCAGCCGCTCCACCACCAAAAAGGCGGCGAGGATTGCAATCGTTACCGGCCCCACGAGGACTACTCGTAGTCCAGTCATCGAGGCAGCGAAGTTGCTGCCGCCCCAGCGACTCGCCCAACCAATGGCCACGAGCACCGTCGCCACCGCCGCAATTGAAAAAGCGGGCAGGTACACGCGCGACGACAGTTGAGATCGCGACTCATCCTTCCCGGACGATTCGGGTAGGGCGAGTGCGTACGGAAGAAAATAGCCTAACGACTCCGTCTCAGTGGACATGGTGTTCCTCTCGTTTTGATGGGTAGCTAGAAGCCGACGCCACCACCGCCAGGGCTCGTCGTCGTCGTGGTGTGAACGCCGCCAGCGGGCTTGATCGTCGCCACGTCAGACCACTTACCCCAGGTGTCAGTCACGTTGCCCTTGACTTGTCCGGGGGCGGTGTCGAGGACGTACCAGTAGAGCGGTTTGCCAGCGTAGGTGACCTGGAGAGCGCCACCAGATCGAACGACTGTTCCGAGTTTCGCTGCACTAACCCCTTTGCCGGCGGTCGCCGAAGTGACGCCCTTGGGAAGCAGCAATTCGGGCCAGAACTTCTGGCAAGAGGCAGTACATGCAGCGCTGCTGGGTTTCAGGGTGTAGAGGGTCTTGCCGCTAACGAGAATCGTGCCGAACTTTGAGGTCTTTAAGGTCGAGATGACAACGCTTTTCTTGATGTGACTCGTCGCCGCGCCCGAGGGTCCCACGCCACCCAAGACCAGTGCGAGACCACTTGCAGCGATGCAGGCCGACGCAACTCTTACTGCTTGAACCAACGAAACAGGACGCTGGCGTGACTGCGATGTACGAAGTACTCTCAATTTTTCTCCCTTGAATGACATCATGACTACGGCCAAGCAGCGACTTCGGATCACAGGACTTCTCGCTCGGAGCGCCTTTTCCCCACGAATGAGCGTTTGCCGCCGCCGCAGCAGGCGATCGAGTGGCAAATGAAGTCAAGTACAGGACCAACCCCGTGCAACAGTGTGGACTCAGGTGCGGAGGATGGCGCTTGCGATGACTTTGCCGTCCACGCTCACCAATTGGGCCGTCCGGACCTGATTCCCAGCCGCCTTGAGAGGAGCGGTCCACGCACCGTATCCATGCAAGAGAGTGAAGCGACCGACCGTCTCCACGCGTCCGCTCCTAAGGGTGACTTGGCACCATGCAACTCCCGACCAGTTCCCGTCATCCACAGTCATGGACATCCAAGAAGGCTTCCCGGGTGTGACGATTACCTGACCGAGAACCACTCCGCTCGACGTGAGTCGCGCCGTTAAAGGTCGAGACGCATCGTAGTGGGTCGGGTTGGAACCATGAGTCGTCACAGTTCCAACTCCAAATCCAACGACCGCGACGAGCAGGGCCGCCGCCGCGAGCCATATACCGCGATGACTCCGCGCGGGCACCGGCTCTGGTTCGTCCTTCAAAAACCTCTCGACAAGCCTTGACTCGAAACCTAACGGCGGCTCTATCTCGGGAGCGAGCAACAATAAGGCGTCAGTAACAGCCGCCAGTGAATCCAACTCGGCTCTGCAATGCGGGCAAGTCTCCAGATGCTCGAGAACCAGAGATCGATCGCGTCCAGAGATCGTTCCTAGTGCGAACTCATGAACGCTCCCGCTGATGGCTTCGCAGTTCACTGAGTCATGGGTACGATCACTCATGATGTCTCCGTAACGGCTACAAGATCGCGAAGCTTTGCCATACCGAGGCGGACTCGGCCCTTTGCCGTCCCCAAGGGGATCCCTTCTTCTGCAGCTACCTCGGCGATTGTTCTTCCGTACATTGTGGCGAGCACGACTGCCCTACGTTGCTCAATGGGTAGCGTCGCGAGCGCCGCACGAGCGCGCGCGACGATGTCCGACATCACTGCTGCGTCGTCCTGGCTACGATCGTTGCTCATCAAGTTCATGAACACCCGATCCTCCGGTGCCGTGGGAATAGATCGGCGCAACCGCATTGAATCGATTGCTAGGTTCCGGGTGATAGTGAGTGTCCAGGAGGTCACTGAACCCCGACGCGCGTCAAACACTGATGCGTGGCGAAGAATGCGGATGAACGCCTCTTGTGTCACGTCTTCGGCCAAACCGGGGTCACCAAGGATACCCAGGGCCAATCCAAACAGGCGACGCTGATAGCGACGAACGAATATCAGGACCGCCTGATCGTCTCTGACTGCGATACCCGAAAGTAGGGCTTCGTCCGAGATCTCGTTGTCGGAGTCTGCGTCGCTTCTCATCAACAGATAGTACGTCCAAGGCCCCGAAAAGGATCAGTCCACCACAGAAAGTTGGCCCTTACGACAAAGGGGGTGCCCGATACGCCACTTTCTTGTTGATGCAGTGATCCAAAGTTGCTTCTCGGACGTAGTCATCACGTCAAACAAGGGAGTAATTCATGCAGGTGCTGCGCGTCTCACAATCACACCGAAACCTGATTCCGAGGTTTCACACAACTCGAATCGCGACCCTATGTTTCGCCGCGGGCGGGCTCGCGCTGATCGCCAGTGGCGCGGGAACGTCGAGTGCGGCGACCGGCCCCACCGCGAAGAACGTTGTCATCTCGACCTTGGTCACCGCCAAGTTCGGAACCATCCTCGTGAGCGACACGACGCTCTACACGTTGGTCCCCAGTGACGTAGCGTGCAACACCACTTGTCATAAGTATTGGCCCGAAGTCCTGCTTCCCAAGGGCGCGACCAAGGCGTCTATCGGTAAGGGGGTCAATGCTTCGAAATTCGCAACGGTTCGTCGCCCGGGCGGGGTTCTCCAGGTCACCTACGCCGGCAAGCCGCTCTACTGGTTCGCCCTCGACAACGCCCGCGGACAAGTCAAAGGCAACGTCACCGACACATGGGGTAAGTGGTCTGATGTGGTGACGGTCAAGCCCGCTGTATCGACTACGACAACAACGACTACGGTTCCGCCGACAACCACTACTACCACGCGATTGACCACGACTACTCAGCCCACGACGACAACGACCACTCAACCCACGACGACAACGACAGCACCGGGTGGAGGGGGAGTCGGTTTCTAACGTAAGGATCACGAAGATCAGGAACTCCAGGTCGACTGATGCGGTGAAAGACAAGCGCACCAACCTCACCACGAACTAAGCATCAGGTGCACCATTTGGTCGTTGGTCGGTTTGAGTCGACTCGATTTTCCTCGGGATTCCGGCAAGCCTAGAATTCAGCCGAATTCTGTCTCGGGCCTAACGGGCTCCCACCAAACGCCGGTGGGTCGAGAAAACCCACGCGAAGACCGCCAACACCGTCGCCTCGTCCAACAGCAAGCGAAGATCTACGGTGCGAGACCCAGCCTGATAAACACCTGGCGCGATAAGGCCCAAGATTGACCACACGAGGGCGAGCGACACGACCACGACGACGAGCACGCTGATGAAACTTACGACGGCGGCGTAACTGCGCACCACTCGCTGCGATGGGCTCGCCTCTCCCGAGTCGGTTTCCGCCAACTCGATCGCCTTGGTGCGGTGCGTCAGCGCCGCGTAACCACCGACGATCGACAGAAGTAGTCCGGCTGTGATTCCTCTCACCGTCGAATCCCCTAGAGGGTGAACTTCGGTTGAGAAGTAGGTACTGCTCCCAGCTCCTATGAGTGCGAACAACGTAACAAAGATCGTTATGACTCCCGCGATCTCCAACCACAGAGCGATGAATGCGGTTCCCACGTGGTAGATGGCGCTGGTACGCCTGCCCGTCGGATCAGGCTCGGCTCGATTGGCCACCACAATGATGATGTAAGTGACGATGCTCCCCACACTGGCCAGCACGCTCAAAAGCACGAGCACTGAGACGTAGGTACCCACAACTGCTCCCACTGACGACACTGACGACACTTTCCACCCCACCTCTCGGTTCTAGGAGCAACCTACTAAGGAATCGAACTGTGAGTGTCGATGACGTCAGCCAACTCCCCTCGCTTGGGCTTTCATCTGTCGAGTCGTTCACGCCTATGGATTGCCCAAGTTCAAAATTACGGAGAATCTCTTACCAATAAAGAACCAGCGATCAGGAATGATGTAAACATCAATCTTGAAGCCCATCACCCTTTCAAGTTGGCGGCACAGTTTCGAATCCCGTTGGCGTGCGAGAAAATCAAAGGGGAAACTTTCGTTGCCGCAGTGTCAGTCGAAGGTTGGCCGTTCAACACCACATGTTGATCGAGAACGATCTCTGAATCCGGTCGAGTTGATACATAACTACTGCCCACCACAATGTTCCAAAACGCAAGTACCAACCACTCAGGGTAACGCGATGTGGCGACGTTTAGCCAACCGACGAAGCGACACCCAGATTGGTCACGAGCTCTTCAACACGACCTCGAATCTCATCGCGGATGACGCGAACCGCAATGAGGTCCCTGCCTTCTGGATCATCGAGATCCCAGTCGACGAAACGCTTGCCCGGATAGATCGGACACACATCACCGCAGCCCATCGAGATCACCATGTCAACTGCTCGAACGATCTCGTCGGTCCAAGGCTTTGGAAACTCCTCGTGGATGTCGATCCCGATTTCGGCCATCGCATCAACGACGATCGGGTTCAGTGCCTCCCCGGGTTCTGAGCCCCCGGTGTAGACGTTGACTTGATCCGATGCCATGCTGCGAAGCCAACCGGCGGCCATTTGACTTCGTCCAGCGTTGTGTACGCACAAAAACAGCACACCCGGCTTGCCGGACTCTGAACTCTCGATCCGTGCCATTGCCTGAAGGCGCTGTCGAGCGAAGCGTTCCGCGAGCACTCCAATGAAGGTCTTTGCCTTGGATTGGGCCGCGAGTCTCTCGTAAGAATCGACGACAAAGTGCTCGATTGTCTCGTCGTCAAAAGTGCCATGAAACTCCAAGAGCAGATCCGCTAGTGCGGGACGAAGTGGACGTTGGTCGCTCTGTGGAAGTTCATTAATGAGATGGTTATCGGTCACGGTTACCCTCTCCTTCGCTCGTGACGGCAAGCAGTCCGTCAATGAGGTCCGTGATCCGTCGCTCGACGTCATCGCGAATTGGCCGGACTTCGTCGAGTTGTTTGCCCGCTGGATCAGGGAGTTCCCAATCGACGTAACGCTTGCCCGGATACACCGGACAGGCGTCGCCGCAGCCCATCGTGACCACAACGTCGGCGCTCAGGGCCATCTCATCCGTCAACTTCTGTGGCCGCTCGTTCGCAATGTCGATACCCTTCTCGCGCATCACTTCGACCACCGCCGGGTTGAGTTGTTCTCCCGGCGCCGAACCGGCCGAGTACACCTTGATGCGACCGCGACCTATCTCGCGGGCGAACGCCGCGGCCATCTGTGACCTACCCGCGTTGTGCACGCAGAGGAAGAGGATTTCGGGTTGCTCGGTACTCATGGGGCTCCTTGTTGATTAACGGTTGGACCGACGAAGGCCTGTATGCGTTCTCGAATTTCATCGACCGCCGCGTCGAAGGCACTCTTCGTGCCTCGCGCGACTGGATCAGGAATAGACCAGTGCGACCACATTCTTTCTGAGCCGACCTCTTCGTGGGCTTGGTCACACACAGTGATCACGATGGGAGGCAGCGTCTCCACATTCTCAAGGCTGCGAGGTGTCGTGGCACGCAGGTCGAACCCCGCACGCCTCGCCGCCGCGATGGCACCAGGATGAACGTGATGAGCAGGATGCGTTCCAGCCGATTGAGCGGGGGCACCGGTGCACTCGTTCCACAGTGCCGCCGCGAGTTGACTTCGCGCTGAGTTCATGGAGCAGACGAAGAGCACGCCCGAAGAGGCCAATTTGGTAGGAGCGTAAATCGGCCCAAGCGCTCCACTAATGAGTCGAATGTAGCGACGCCGGCCATCGCCACTCGAGTCGGAACGGGCAATAAGACCGGCTTGTTCCAGCGTGTCGAGGTGGTGAGCCAGGAGATTCGACGCAAGACCCGTTAGAGCTTGAAGTTCAACTGGTGCGCGATCCGACACCATCAGTTCGTCAACGATCAAAAGACGGACCGGATCGCCGAGTGCCGCGTGAAGCCTCGCTCGGCGAGCAATGGTGGGACCGGGGGGCACACGCCACGATATCACTCAATATTTATTGAGTCAATATTCTACGAGAAATAAGCCCCTCCCTTCGCTTCGACTTGGCGTAGCGAGGTGCGCCCCAGCCCGTTATCGTCGAGCTGTGGTTACTGGGCAAACAGATTCCTCGTCGATCGCCTAAGTAGAGATCGCTATGACCAAACTCTGCTGGTGAGTCTTGCTACCGATGGACTACTCGTTATCGCAACTTTCGCTCTCGACGAACCGGAGCAGTGCACTGAACTTCCTCTGGCTCGCCATGACGCAGTTCAACTTGAGGCAGCGCTTGGGAAGGGCTTCGTCTTGATCGACGAACGACGCAAGGAATATCCCACCCCGACCGGATCCGTACAACTGTTTACTGTGGCGACTTTCCGAAGAGATTCGTGGTGAGCCACTTAGCCATCACGATCTACGGCGTATGTGCGGTGACCTTCATGATGGTGATGTACGCCCTTGAAGGGCGAGACCGCCGCTTCATTGCGGCATTCGCTGCGGGTTGTCTCCTCTCGAGCGTTTATGGCTTTCTTGCCGGGGCGTGGCCATTTGGCGTTGTCGAGATGGTCTGGTCTGGAGTTGCCTTCAGGCGTTTTCTCGCCTCGCAGGACTGAGCTGCCCTCTTTGAATGACTAGACCAAAAGCACGTGGCCAGCCAGAACATTGGTGTGCGCAGTTCTGGATTGTCAATGCCGCTTAAACCATCGTGATGTCGCGCCTCGCCGTGATTGTCTATCGTCGCGATTCGAACCGAGTGAGTTGAATTTCTCTATCGAGGAAACTAAAGCGGGTCAGATACGCAGAAAGGCACTCTTGGCGAGCTGCTCGAACGCGGTCGCATCAAGCGGAGGACTTTCCAAATTGTCATCAAAGCTGGGTTGCGACGAGAAGAGCACGAGCTCAGCACCGTTGCGCACCACAAAACCGTCGTCGTCCGACAGGTGTGCCACGAACTGCTTGGCGTCTGACTCGGACTCCAGCTCCGCTACGTAGACGTCAATCGCGTTATTACCTTTGATGGCACAACAATGGAGGCAGCCCAAGGTGCCAATGGAAGTTGTGGTTCCAGTCGAGAGGAACGAAAACTCCAAAGCGGTCGTTCGAGTTCCTTCGAGTCGATCAAGAGCATCCGCGACCTCAACCGCCAATTGCGCAAGGTTGATCGTCGGGGCGTACACCGCATCATCTCTACCTATCATCGGTGGTCTTGACCAGTGGCCCGGCAGGTCGTGTGGCAAGGGAAGTTCGATAATCCCCAGGCCGTACGTGGTTTCCACTTCTCTCAAATGGCACTGTGAGAGCGAGCCACCGTTCTCCAACGAATTCTGGAGTTCCTGACAACGCATCCCGCCCTCTGTCGCCGGTCCACCAAAGAGTGCGACGACGTCGGGGTCATTGGCGTACTCACCGAGAATGAGCGCCGCCAGGAACCATGTGATCCAAGGGATATCTCTCACCTCAGGTAGAAGCGAAAAAGCCGCCAGTGCCTGATGGTAGTAACTGACGTTTGAGGTACGCCGACCCAGAAGGACACGTCGTTGTCCGAAAAGGTAAAGCGTATCCTTGGCTTCATTGGTCAGAAGTCCCCGCAAGTCCGCTCGGACCACGTCATCGTAGAGTTCTGCGGATTGGACCAAGTCTGCCACCCGATTATCAGCGTCATCAGGACGAAACCGGACGAAGTCGTCACTTACGACCTCTGACGAAGCGAGGGAATCAACGAATGGCTTGAGGCGCGGATCGACAGTCATCTCTGCCAGAGTAGGCAATAAATAGATTCGCGAGCCAACGACCTTCCGACCCAGAGGGAACGGGGCCACTACTGGTTTCGTTGATGACCTAAAGATGCGACGTTGGCTGGCCAAAAGCGCGGCTAGATGACCAGAGTTGTTCCAGTTGCCCACTAGATCAATTCTTCGCCCGATGAGTTTGTGATTGGTTCTAGGACTGTCAATATCGACTACCGGGGAGCGCCGAGGGGTCACAATGGTGAGACCGTACAGTTCAAAATCGTAAGACGGTCGGGCGACCGAGCCGTTCGAGTTTGGCGACGGTGTTCGTTCGCACACTTACACCCTCGAACGTGACGGCGACGACAGCGTCGTTTACTTTGAAAATCAACCGTCCGAACATCAACAAGCTTGTCGTAAGCCGCTGTTTACGATGCCGTCACACCAGGTCTACGACGCCGTACTCGGTGGGTTACCTCTTCGTTTTTCTCTGCTCGGGCGCCTGAGCCACGGTGAACGGAGTGCCAATATCGATCGACGGAGGCTCGATTGCCTAGTGGTCGGCAAGATGAATCCGGGCGAGTCCGAGCCATCTGGGCTGACGATTCGATGCCGTATTAATGGGCACCTGTTGGACGATCTCATTTCGCGACTGCCCGAGTGAAACCGTCTTCGCATTCAAGCGTTCGTTTCCCATAAATAGTCTTTGATCAGGTGTCATGTTAAGGACGGTCTCAAAGAACTGACCATTTCAGGGTACGCTTGAAAGTTCGAAACCCCTCATGGGAAGGTACATTGACGGGCAAGCGCTCGCCAAAATGACGCTTGCCCGACAGACGTGGGCGCCATAAGTGGGGCTGCTTTGCGTTTCGCTGGCTTCCTAACTTACTTGTCCCTTGAACTCATTACGTCTTCTGTTGGTGTAATTGGTCCTTCAATTTAAAGGAAAGCTGCTCTTACCAGGGAAAGCCCCTGCACTCGTTGCATACACAGTTGTTACTCCGTCATCTCGCAGCAATCTCACAACTTTGGCCACAAGGCTTGGGGTTATCCGAGGTCATCTTGGAGGAAGTACAACGGAGGTAAACAGTATGAGTACATTCACAACCAAAGTAGCGGGACGCATTGCCGTAGCAGCGGTTCTCAGCTTGGGTATCACCGCAGGTTCCATTGGCATCGCCTCGGCGTCTTCCAATGGCCATGGAAGATTCGACCACGCAAGCGCTGGATCCTCATGGACCTACGCAAACCGCGTTAACGGTGTCGTGACCGGCTACGTGGCTGGCGCGTCGATTACCATCGCACCCCGTGGCGGCACGACCGCCACGACGTACACCTTGACGTCGGCGACCACCATCGCTGGCCTCGCGACTGGGGCATCACTGGTAAACAATGACGTCAGCTTGACGCTGTCAACCACGACTCCCACGACCGTCGTCTCGATCAAGGTCGAGGCTCCGAGGGTGAAGTGCGATGGCACAAACAGCCATTCCCCGCTTAGTGCGCACGCTTCCGACGGCCACCAAGCCTTCGGTCACGGTTCGAATCACCATTCCTCGGCCCGCTTTGCGAACTTTCACAGGTAAGTAAAGGCGTTCCCGAGAAGTAACAAGGCAACTCGAATGCCCAGTGACGTCGCTCGCGATGTCGCTGGGCATTCGAGTTTTACGCAAGGAGCGGCCACTGGTCGCGATTCGTGGCTACGCATTTGGCCGTTTCGAGGTCCATTTGAGACTTCGCACAACCGATGGAAATCAAACTTTCCGAGTAGTCGACGACGGTAGTGCACGTCTTAGCGCGAATGGCAACGAGCTTCCCAGAGTTTGCTGGGCCCTACCGAATCGGCGGGGCCCAGCAAACTCGTTGGTGAATTCCTACTTAAGCCAAGCGGGAATCGGATCGATAACGGTAGCCGCTCCGGTAAGTCCCGAGCTCGCACTTTGTGTCGACGTAAACACACCGCCCTGATTTGTGCTGTAAATCGGAGCAGAAGTGCCGTTGGGCGTAACGATTGAAATTGAAGCACCCTGCAAACCTTGGTGGTTACCCGCGGTGTACTTAAGCGGCGTGATCGACGGGGTGTCCAATTTGGTCGAGAACAGTTTCTTTAAGAATCCCGCACGTGTAACATTCTTACCTTCGGCCTTCAGCGTCTCGGCGAAGGCCAGCGCATAGCTGGCTCCGTAGAGTGTGTCGTACGAAATCACTGACTTTGACGTGAAGTTCGGAAAGTCGGTTGGATCCGCGAGAAGTACCTTACGCAGCCAGGGAATCCATGGATCCGCGTTGTCATTTACATTAGGAAAGTAATTGACCGTAACTGCGTTGGCCTCGAGGGGCGTGTTCACCGTCAGCGGGTTCGATCCCACAGAACTGATGATCCACTGGGGCGAATAGCCCAATTGGTGCGCAATCGCAAGTATCCCTGCCGTGAATCCCGGCACCGCGAACACCACGACGACGGGAACCATGTTCGCCGCCAGGGCGGAGACGTCGGCCACGAGGTCACTCGTTGAGCCAGTAATCGCGTCAGCGGCGTTGTAAGTCAAGTTGTCCGCTGACGGAATCGTGATCCCGCCATCCTGCACGCCGAGCAGGCCATAAGCGCCCAAGTCGTCGTTTTGACCAATGAAGCCAATGGTGTCAGTTGAATAATGCTGCTTGATATAACGAGCGAAGATCTTGCCCTCAACGACGTAGCTCGGCTCAAAGCCCGTGACGTCGGGGAACGCTTTGGGTTGGTTCCACGAAATGGAGCCAGAGGCGACGAAGAGTTGCGGCACGGCGTTCTGCTTCAGATAGCTCATGACGCTCATTTCGGCCGCTGTGCCCAATGATCCCACCGTGGCAAAGACGTGGTCCTGGGCAACCAATTGCTGATTAACACTCAAGGGCGTCGTGCTCGCGCCGGCCGTGCAACCGAGACCATAAGCAGCCAGGCCGTAGCAGTCGTCGAGACGAATGTACTTGATCTGGCGCCCGTTGACGCCGCCCTTCTTGTCAATGTACTTAAATACCGCGTTGGCCGACGCGGAGACGTCGGCATAACTCGCCGCCACGCCCGAAAGCGGGACCGACGCACCTATGGTGATGGTTTTTGCAGTCACACCTGGTGTTGACGGGGATGCACCGGCGCTGGCGCCCATCATCCCTGTCGACGCCACGGCGAGCGCTAAGGCCGACGCGGACACGAGTGTGAACATGCGACGGCTCCCTCTAAATAAATTCATAATTTCCCCCCCAAGAGTTAAAGCCTTGGGACAAGTTACTCCCCGGTAGCGAGCGGTGCAACTCTCCGTCGGTTGGCCACCAGACGACCAAACCTCGGTCCTAGGCCGGCAATTCCTCGCGGGGTGAAGAGCATCGTAAGGATCAAAAGGATGCCAAAGATGATCCCTTGCATGTTGGCGCCCAAATTTGAGGTCGGATTGATGCCCGTGAGCGAGTTGATGTGGCCCACCAGATTTGAGCTGAAAGCGTAGATAATCCCGCCAATCACGGCACCACTGAGCGTTCCGATACCACCCAGGACCATCAGGGTAAGAAGCGTTATTGACAACGTCAGAGGAAAAGTGGATGGCGTGACGGTGGCATTAATGAGCGCGTACAGCGAACCACCCAGTCCCGCGAAGGCCGCCGCTACGACGAAGGCGAGCGTCCTGGTACGAGGCAGGTTTACCCCGACCAATTCGGCTGCCACGTCGTTATCACGAACCAGCCTCATGGCGCGACCGGTGTGGCTATGAAAGAGATTCGCCATGAAAAAGAAGGTCACGCCCGCAACTACGACCGCGAGGTCCGCGGTCCACTGGGCATTGGCGTCAATCGTCGCGTTCTGTCCGGAGAAAAGATTCAAGAACCAGTGCGGGGTTGTCAGGGTATTGAAGAAAAGGCCGCCCTCGCCACCGGTGATCGACGTGTAATTCTGCGCCAGCGGTGCTATCGCTGCCGAAAAGGCCAACGTCATGCCGGCTAAGTACGGACCACGCAGGCGGGTCGAAGGTATTGCGATGATCAATCCGCTGAAGGCACCGACCGCCATTGCCAGGACGAAAGTAAAAATAATCGGCGAAGAGGCGTGATGATGAGCCCAGATGCCCGTCGCGTAAGCGCCCACAGCCATGAAGCCCGAGTTGCCCAAGGAGATTTGCCCGCTCCAGCCAATCAGCCAACTGAGCCCGAGAACAACGATCGAGATTGCGGCGCCGCTCGCCAACTGCGAATCCGCGACAGGGGGCAACACGAAGGTGATCGCCAGGGTAAGTAGCGTCAACAACAGTACTCCCACCAGACGAGAACTGGTAGCCCCTTGATTGGCGAATAAGGCGAGTCGCTTCATCACACTCTCCTGCTGACGCTCTTGGTGAAAAGGCCCTGTGGACGAAGCATCAGGACCACCACCAGAAGGATGATGCCGCCAAGTGGTGCGAGGTCGGCTGACCAATAGGAAAGTATGAACTGCTCGGCCAATCCAATGAGGAGACCCCCGATCACTGCTCCGACCGGAGATTCGAGACCGCCGACGACCGCAGCAATGAATCCCGCGATCAAGATGCCATCCATGTCACTCGGGTAGAGCCCAAAACTCCCAGAGGCGACAATGGTGGCGGCGACCGTGCCGACGGCGGCTGAGAGCATCCATCCGATGGTGAGCATTCGATTCACGCGAACACCTAACAAGCGCGCAACTTCTGGGGCGAGGGCCGACGCGCGCAACTGCAGTCCCAAGTCGGTGAAGCGAAAGAGACCGGCGACAAAGAGCATGATTACGATCGCTAAGGCAAATTGGAAAATGACGAAAGGCGACAGGAGGACAAGTCGACCTTGATTATGGAAATAGATCTGGGAAAGGGGCGTCGCGATGTTGCGCGTCGTGCTCGTCCATACCGCCTGAGCCACGGCCTCGAGGACACCTAGGAAACCGACCGTGACGACGATGGCGTTTATCTCGGGTTTGCCGTAGAGGGGGCGGATCAGGACCCGCTCGGTGAATCCTCCGAAGAGCAGACCCACGAAGATCGAGAGGACCAGGCAAAGCCAATAGTTCAGTCCCCGGTCGATCTCGGTCATACCCACATAGCTGGCGAACATCGCCATGGCCCCCTGAGCAAAGTTGAGGACGTGAGTGGACTGCCAGATGATCACGAGGCTCAATGCAACGAGTGAATAGATGACGCCCTGGGCTAGTCCCGCGAAAATATTGTGCATTATCGGAGACGAAAGGAACTGACTCATCACTGCACCAGGCCGAGGTAGTAATGGCGAAGGTTCTTGTCGTTCGCGATCGTGTCCGCGTCGCCGCTGGCGACCACGGTACCGAGGTGTAGCACGACGGCGTCGTGAGAAATACGCAGAGCACTCTTCGCATTCTGTTCGACTAGAACGACGGTCAAGTCATTCGCGTGACAGAGTTCGAGGATCAGATTCATCAGTTCCGATGTCACTTGAGGCGCGAGACCCAGTGAAGGTTCATCAAGCAGCAGCACCTTTGGATCACTGATCAACGCGCGTGCCATCGCGAGCATCTGACGCTCGCCACCCGACAAGGTCGAACAATACTTCTTGCGCCGATCACCCAATACCGGAAAGAGCTCGTACTGTCTTTCGAGTCCCGCACGGACATCAACCTCGCTCGCGAAGGCCCCCAGACGCAGATTCTCTTCGATCGTGAGTTCGTGGATCACACCTCGTCCCTCGGGAACGTGCGCCACTCCGAGGCGTGCGATGTTCTCTGTGGCCATTGACAAGATCGATCGTTCACCAAGGAAGATGTCCCCTGACTTAGGGGCGACCAAACCGGAAATGGCTCTTAAAAGCGTTGACTTTCCAGCGCCGTTAGCCCCCAGCACCGCCGTCACCCGGCCGGGATTCGCCTCGAAACTGACGTCACTGAGCGCGTTTATCGCGCCGTAGTTCACGGTGAGGTGTTCGACGCGGATCACGGGTCGACACCGAGATAGGCGGCGAGTACGTCGGGATTCGTCCGTATCGTCGAAGGCGCACCTGTCGCGATGACCTCACCGAAGTTAAGGACCACGAGCCGATGGACCAAAGGCATGACGAAGTCCATGTTGTGTTCAACCAGCAACACGCTCATCGATTCACGTAACTCCACGATCAACTGCGCCAATTCATCTAGCTCGCTCTCGTCAAGACCCGACGCCGGTTCGTCCAGCATGAGCAATGAGGGATTGCCCATCAAGGCTCGCGCCAAAGACACCTTTTTCGAGATACCGTACGGAATACTGCCCGGTAGCGACGAGGCAAACTGAGCGATGCCCAGTCGTTCAAGCTGCACCATTGCGTGATCGCGCAGCGCCAACTCGTGGCGTCGACCTGCGGGCAAACCGAAAAGAGATGAAGCGAAACCTCGACCAACGTGTCCCTGCGCACCGGCCATCACGTTTTCGAGGACACTCATATTGACGAAGAGACCAACACCCTGCAAAGTGCGCGCAACGCCAGCCGCGCAAAGTTGGGAGGGCTTCAGGGCGGTTCGACCAAGCGCGGGAAATCGAACGGTCCCCGAGTCTGGCTTCTGAAATCCGCAGATCACGTTAAATGCGGTCGTCTTGCCTGCACCGTTAGGACCAATGAGACCGACTATCTCATTGGCTTGAACGTCAAAAGAAATTCGGTCCAACGCCAACAGGCCACCGAAGCGAACGGTGACGTCGACGAGCTCAGCTGTCGCTTCACTGGAAGGCCCCCCACTCATAGTTGAACAAACTACCCTCGCGAGCCAAGCCGCGCGAGAACAGGCATGCCAGTCCACCTACCCGTAGCGTCAAATCGTTTTCACCAAGGCATGGACTTGTTCGAATCAGTTACGCGCCACGGGGTGACTGGCTGATTCCTCGACCCAATGAAGATGGCGCACCACGTGCGCGAAAGATCCCGCCACCTTATCTCGATGGCGAAGGTAGCCATAACGTCGTTTTGGAAACCTAGCGCTACCGCTGTCAGAGCAGGTTCATTTGAGTTTCGAGGCGTTGAGCTTCGACGCGGAACGCACCAGGGCCTTTAGGGCGGTTGCGTTGACCTTGTCACCGTCGTGGAAGTCAATGGCGCGTCGAACCCCGCCCTCGAGGCTTGAATTGAACAGGCCCGAGGGGTCATCCAAGGACGCACCGTGAGCGAAGGTCAGTTTCACCGAATTCTTGTAGGACTCACCGGTACAAATCAATCCCTCTCGCGACCACACCGGTACGTTCCACTTCCACTCCTCGACGATCTTGGGGTCGGCTTGTCTGATCAAGATGCGAAGCCGCGAGAGCATGTCGCCTCGCCAGTCGCCCAACTCCTTGATTCTCGCGTCGATGAGCTGAGCGGGCGTGTCGCCTTTGGTGGGAGATTTGTTCATGGACCTCAAGGTACACGAGGCGCGCGAGATTCCGGGCGGTGATGGACCATCAAAAGCTGACGATGACAAGCAAAGTTCGGGGCTTTTCGGGTCATTTCAGTGCGCGGGCCCCCAACCGACATTTACTCGCCCTCATGAAACTGACTCGAATGAGGCGACCCAAGCCACGGTCTCAATCGGTCGGGCACTCTGATCGGCGAGGATCAGGGGCGTTCACCTTCAACTCTGGTCCTTTACTGATATCCCTAGGTGGACCCACTGGCCCTCAGAGACGTTCTGGCCCCACTGACTTCTTGAAACTACGAGGCCATAATTGATCTCACTCACTCGTCGATAAGTTGATGCCGCTCTCAGGTTTCAGCGAGGCGATGCTTCGTGTCGATGCGAGTGACTCATCGGCACGGATGACCCGAGGGCAATGGATGTCGGTCACCGCAGCCGTAGCCACGCTTCGCCCTGACCTCAAGGGAACTACCGAAGTCAGTTCGCTTAGCTGGCGTGAGCCCGAGTAATTCAAAACATTGCCATGATGGAGGTGCCTAGGCTTGGCGCAGACACTCCGAACAGCCGGGAAGCGATTGCGAAGACCGTCTCTTTCCCGGTCCCTAAACTTTGACCCAGAAACTGAAGGATGATTCTCATGAGCACCTCAGCAACGAACGCCACCGCCAAAGAGCGAATAGGGTTCGCTGGTCTAGGGACCATGGGTGCGTTCATGGCGCAGAACCTGGCTCGAGCGGGCTTTCCCCTCACAGTGTGGAATCGGTCACCTGGTCAAGCGAAAGAACTCGTCACTCTTGGTGCACGCGAAGCAGCAAGTCTCGCTGATCTCGCGAGTTCCAGCGACATCATCTTCACGTGCGTCACCGATTCGCCCCAGGTTGAAAGTGTGCTTTTTGGAAAAGAAGGCATCGCCGAAGGTGCCACAAGTGGTTCGCTCGTGATTGACTGCTCGACTATCAGCCCGACGCGCGCACGCGATTTCGCACAAAGACTCAGTGTCATCGGCGTCGACATGCTCGACGCCCCAGTATCGGGAGGTTCTGAAGGTGCTCGACTTGGCACGCTCACCATCTTGGTGGGAGGGGACCCTGCGCACTTCGAGCGCGCAAGTCCTGCACTCTCAAGTATCGGTCGTACGATCAGCCACCTCGGACCCCTCGGCGCAGGTCAATGGGCCAAGGCCGTCAACCAGGTCATTCTGGCGGGAACCTACCTGGGCGTCGCTGAGGGCGTGACCCTCGCTCTCAAGGCGGGTTTGGACGTTCGTAAAGTCATGGAAGCCCTCGCCGGCGGCGCCGCAGGGTCATGGGTGCTCGAAAATCGAAGTGGACGAATGATCGACGACGACTACCCGATCGGATTCAAGATCTCGCTTCACCGTAAAGATCTCGGTATCGGTCTCGAGCTCGCTCGCGAAGTTGGGGCGGTGCTGCCGGTCTCGGCACTCGCTGCAGTCTTCGAAGACGGCATCATCGCCGAGGGCCATGGAGATGACGACAATTCCGCTCTCGCTCGCAGCGTCCGCAAGCTATCCGGACTCTAGTGACCGCTACGCCTCTTGACGACTCGCGCACTTCGCCATGAACTACCCACCCACCCTCCTCACGGACTTTTACAAGATCAGCCATCGCGAGCAATACCCTCCGGCCACGAGCACCGTGTACAGCACCTGGACCGCCCGCGAGAGCACCGTCGACGGCATCGACCACGTGGTGCCCTTTGGTGTCCAAGCCTTCATTCAGCGCTACTTGATTGACTACTTCAAGCAAAACTTCTTCGAACGCCCCCGCGAGGAAATCATCAACGAGTACACCCGACTCATTCGCAATACCCTCGGCGTTACCGATCCGACCTCGAGTCACCTCAAAAATTTGTGGGAACTCGGATACCTGCCCTTCGAAGTTCGTGCACTACCCGAAGGTACGTTGACGCCCTTGCGCGTGCCTTCGGTGACTTTCGTCAACACGGAGCCCGAATTCTATTGGCTGACGAACTTCGTCGAAACTCTCTTCAGCGCTGAGTCATGGTTGCCTTCGACCAGCGCGACGTTGGCCTTCGAGTATCGCAAACTCTTTGAGCGGTTCGCCAGGGAGACCGGTGGCGATCTCGACGCGGTCCCCTTCCAAGGTCACGACTTCTCGTTTCGAGGGATGAGCAGCGTCGAAGCGGCGGCCGCATCGGGAGCGGGCCATCTGATCTCCTTCTACGGAACCGACACCATACCGGCGATCCTGTATCTCGAGAAGTATTACGGCGCCGATACCGACAACGAACTCGTCGGTACTTCAATCCCGGCGACCGAGCACAGCGTGATGTCCGCGTATGGCAATGAACACGCCGACGACGAATATAGGACCTTCGAACGACTCGTCACCGAACTCTATCCTTCAGGTTTCATTTCCATCGTCTCTGACACCTGGGACCTCTGGCGCGTGCTGGAGGACTACCTACCACGGCTTCGAGCACAAATCCTGGCTCGCGACGGGCGAGTGGTCATTCGTCCCGACTCGGGTGATCCGGTCGAGGTCGTTGCGGGCCGAGAAGTGAGCGACGGTACCGTCGCTGGCCAGGGAGTCGTCGAAAACCTGTGGAACACGTTTGGCGGCACCGTCTCAAGCCAGGGCTATCGGATTCTCGACTCGCACGTCGGAGTCATCTACGGTGACAAGATCAGCCTCACCAGTGCCAGACGTATTCTCGAGCGCCTGCGCGCAAAGGGATTCGCCAGCACAAACATCGTCTTTGGCATCGGCTCACATACGTATCAACGAACCAACCGCGACACTTTCGGTCACGCCTTCAAGTCCACCTCAGTGACAATTGACGGAGTCGAGAAATCCATCTTCAAGGATCCGGTGACCGATCTCGAACACATGAAACGCTCGCTGCGTGGACGCGTGGCCGTGACGGTTGCCAACGGAGGCCTCGTAGCGACCGACGGTCTTTCAAGTGACACCCAAGTCAGCGGCGATCAACTGCGGGTCGTATTTCGTGACGGCCAGGCGTTCCACATAGAAAACCTGTCCCAGATTCGCTCACGCCTCCTTTCGAATCTCGAAATCTAAGCACCAAATACCAACGCGCTCCCCTGGAGCACGCGCATCCACCCTCGCTTAAGGTGTCACTAATCGCCCGACCAGAGGAGTGCCATGTCCAACGAAGACAGCACCTTGAACTTCAATGAGCAGATCATCGCGGAGTTCCGAGCCAACGAAGGTCGAGCGGCCGCCTTCGGTGACGCACCCCTTCTCCTACTTACCACCAAAGGTTCGAAGACGGGCAAGGAGCACACGACGCCCGTAATGTACTTGGCCGACGAGCACGACAGCACGCTCGTCTACGTCTTCGCCTCTTACGCTGGAGCCGACACCCATCCAGCGTGGTACAACAATCTTCTCACGAACCCCTACGACGTGATTGTCGAAGTCGGCGTCGAGACAAATCCGGCGACGCCAGAAGTCGTCGACGAACCCGAGCGCAGCAGGATCTACGCCGAACAGTCGCGGCGGTTCCCGGGATTCAGCGAATATCAAGCGAAGACCTCACGTACCATTCCGGTAGTCGCACTACGCCTCCACGATTGATCTCGCGCATCGTCGCTCGCCTGTCATTTCCTTCCTTCGAACAAGCCAACCTTCTGGCTGCTCGGGACAACATTCACTACCATTACGACATCGTGATGTCACGCTGGTACAGCGTGAGAAATGGTGGTTGAAGTGCGAATTCTCGTCGCCGAAGACGATCGGGCGCTGCGCGACGTACTCCAACGTGGCCTGCGAGAGGCGGGTTATGTCGTCGACACCGCGAGTGACGGCGAACAGGCAGTGGCGAATCTGACGGCCATCGAATACGAAGTTGCCGTTCTAGATTGGCGGATGCCCAAGCTCTCCGGCATTGAAGTGATAGAGGCGACCAGAAGGGCCAACGTCTTGACGCCAATTCTCATGCTGACCGCACGCGACACGCCGAGCGACCGCGTCGATGGACTGAACGCCGGTGCGGACGACTACTTAGTGAAGCCCTTCGAGTTCACCGAGCTCGTGGCAAGACTTCACGCCCTCCAGCGACGCCCCGCGCTTCGCCACTCTTCGCAGATCCAATGCGGTGATCTTCGATACGACCCGTCGGCCCGACGGATCGAAGGTGCCGGTCGAGTCATCGAACTGACAACGACCGAATGCCTTCTCATGGAACTCCTGCTCCGTCGCAGTCCTGAAATCGTGTCCAGGCGGACGATTGCCAATCAAGTGTGGCCCAACGCCACGGTGGCCGTTGGCTCTAACACGATTGAAGTCCACATAGCTCGACTGCGCTCAAAGATCCAAACTTGCACGGCCAAGATCGAAACCGTTCGAGGCTTTGGCTATCGATTGGTTCCTTCTTGAGACCAGGTCAATCCGCGACATCCCACGCGGCGCGAGTGGCTGGCGTCGCGACTGCCTTAGGCATGGTGAGTTTCGTTGTGATTGTCCTCATCCTTAACTCCCTTCTCATCAACCGAATGACCTCTCAAGTCGACCAGCGCCTGCAGGTACGCTTGGCAATCGTAGAAAACGTCTTGAAGCAGAGTTCCTCGACGAGCGCCACCACGATCGCACCCCAACCCAATGACGGAGATGACGACGACGCGCCAATCATTGTGTGGCTCATCAACGCCAACGGCCGCGCTTTGGTCCTTTCCGGCGCAAAGCCCGCCCTTCCTCAACAACAATGGTCGAAGGGCTATCGGACAATGACGATTGCGACGTCCACTTTTCGAATGGAAGCCGTCAGTTACAAGAGCGGGTGGATCGTTGACGCCGAGAGTCTCGCCGATGTCCAGCGCTTGCGAAACACCTTGGAGCTTGCCGAACTTATCGCGGGGCTCGTCTTGATGATCTTGATGTTTGGCGCCGCCTTCGTCGTAGGCATCCGCGCACTGGCACCTGTCTCCCTAGCCAAGCGACGCCAATCAGAGTTCGTGGCGGACGCTTCACACGAGTTACGCACGCCGCTCAGCGTGATCGAAGCGGAAATCGATGTTGCCCTCTCACGCGATCGTGAAGTCGCGGAGTACCGCGAAGCCCTTCAACGGGTGAAGGGCGAGAGTAGTCGCCTGCGGCGCATTGTCGAAGATCTCCTGTGGCTCGCTCGATCGGATGAAAATCTCAAGAGATCACGGACGCTGACGCCGACTGACGTGGCGAGCACTGCATCGATGAGCTACCAGAGGTTTCGTTCTCTGGCGACTTCGAATGACGTCGCGCTTAGCTTTAGCGGTTCAGAAGAAACCAAGGCAGTCATAGAGGGCTCAGATGAACTCATCGATCGGCTCGTCGGCGTACTTGTCGATAACGCACTTAAGTTCGCGGGACCCGGTGGACGAGTTGAAATCACTGTTGTCACACGCGAGGAGAACGTGATTCTGCGAGTAGACGACAGCGGGCCCGGTGTGGCGCCCGATGAGCGTAGTCGGATCTTCGAGAGGTTTCACCACGCGGATTCGACGCAGGGTGGCACGGGACTCGGACTAGCCATCGCGGCTTCGATCGCTGACATCACCCACTGCACCTATGCCGTAACTGACGCTGAGATCGGGGGGGCACGATTCGAGTTCCAATGGCGGGCGTCGGGTTCAGAAATCACCAATTAGAACTACGAGAGCGTAAGAAATGCTCGCAATCGTCAGCGAACGAGAGCGATCGCCGTTCGCCAGAGGGAATCACCTCGACGAAGATAAAAAACAATGAAGAATAGGGACGTTGTTATTGGTCCGTAAGGTTCGCTTACGTAGCGTTGTCTCGTGGTCACAGACGACACTCCCCTATTTGGTTTCCAAGGTCCCGCGCGCGTCTCTTCAGGCTCAAGGCTCCCATCGCTCGACGTTCGTAGGCATCGATGACCGAATTATTGACTCCCCCTCGGAAGAAGAGAAATCCATTTTCCCGTGGCCGCCACGCCGTGCGGATGGGCGTCGAGGGTAATTCACGACTCACCAGCGCCACTGCACTCGTACTTTTGATCCTCCTGGCAATCGAAGGAGTCACCGTACTGCGAGTCCGTTCGCTCCTGACCCCCCACGTTTTTGTCGGCATGCTGCTCATACCTCCGATCCTGGTCAAGATTTCAAGTACCCTGTGGCGCTTTGGCAACTACTACCGAGGCACGAGCGATTACCGCCGCAAGGGCCCACCACCGGTTCCTTTGCGGGTTCTGGGACCCTTTGTCATCATCCTCACGGTTTTGCTCTTTGGTTCAGGTGTCCTCCTTCTCCTAGGACCGATTTCCCTCAGAGGACAGTTACTCCAACTGCACCAGGTGAGCTTCGTCCTCTGGTTCCTCGCCATGACCGTCCACGTCCTTAGCCACCTCGGCGAAACGGCACGGCTCTCAACCAAGGATTGGAGTCCACGTGTGCGGCGTTATGTCGCGGGTTCACGATCACGCCGCGCAACGCTTGGACTCAGTTTGGTCGCGGGCCTCTTCCTCGCGTTCTTGACCATTCCTTACGTCGGGGTTTGGCTAGGCCGAACCGGTTGATATCCATGTCGCGAGATACGGCGTTGCGAGATCGACCGGCGAACCCTGTCGTCACTCGTCCATCGCGTCAAGAACTTCGTTGGCGCGCACAACGTCGTCGAATCTACCGACGACGGAGAATCGCCGTTGGCCTCGTAACAATGTTCCTCGTCGCTCTCATCTGGCTGGCTTTCTCAGTGGGAGGTGCACTTCTTAATCCCGCTCTCGGTGGTTCGGCGGGATCTCGACTCGCCGAATGGGCGCGGGCCCATGGCGGCTCGGGCATCGTCAACTGGATCGAGAATGAGTGGTACAGCCACCACCCACCGCCCATCGGAGGTGCCGTTCCAAAAGGCGAGATCCGAGTTCCTTCAGGGGGAGTCGTGACCGTGAAGTCCTCGGTACCGCACCTCGCCTCACCTTCACCGATCACTCCGTTCGCTTCGCCGGCAATTGCCGGCGAAGGCCAATGGTCGCCAGTTGGTCGGCGAGTGAGCGGCATTCCCGCGGTCTACGAGACCACCCTTCGTCCCGACAAGGTACACACGAGTTACGTCGTAGGCGTCGCGTGGATGGATACCAAACTTCTGCACGCCACCTTGTACTCGGGCAGTTGGATTCCCGGTGGAGGACCGTATCCTGACACAGCGCCAATACAAACTTCCGCAGCACGAACGTTAGTAGCGGCTTTTAACGCCGGCTTTCTCATGGACAACGCAAACGGTGGTTACTACACCAATGGCAAGGAGCAATTACCGTTGCGCACCGGTGCGGCCTCCTTTGTTGTCTATAAAGACGGTTCGTCGGACGTGGTCGCATGGCCTTACGGTAGGAAGGTCCCCGCTGACGTCGCGTCAGTGCGACAAAACCTAGACCTGTTAGTTCAGCACGGTAAACCTGTGCCTGGATTGCGGGCCAATGACACTTCGAAGTGGGGCGTCACACTTGGCAACGCCGTCTACGTGTGGCGTTCAGGTCTCGGCGTTACCGCCGACGGCGCTCTCGTCTACGTAGGAGGGCCGGGTCTGAATATCACCGATCTCGCGAATCTGCTAGTCCGAGCTGGCGCGGTTCGAGCAATGGAACTTGACATCAACACCGACTGGGTGAATTTTGCCTCTTATTTACCCTCATCCTCCACTGGTCTCGCCACCACTTCGAACGGTTCGTTACTCCTGTCCTCTATGACCGGAACGCCGGGTCGTTACTTCGCTTCCTGGTGGACACGGGACTTCATCACCATGTCGGCCGCCACTTCGACGTCCGTAGGAAGCAAATGAACCAGCGCCCGATGAATACCACCTCGCACTTTCGAACGCACGAACTGGACGGGCCAACATTCACATTGAATCCGTACCCACAACTTGTGGTTTTCTTAAGTGCACTCAGTACCTTGCGGACATGGAAACTATGAAGACCAAGATCGACGTAGATCGGATCGTGTGGCACAGTCCGGCTCGCGGTGCCCGGCGTCGCCCGGCCAGCGCGCCCGTGCCGCGAATCGCCGATGCGCTCGCACTCTTGGGTGGCATCGGACTCGGCGCAAGTATCGGATTGGCGTTCTGGGGAGAATCATTGAGTTCCCTCAACTCAGCCGGCGGTTGGATGACCCTAGGTGGAAGAATCACAGCACTCGCGGGCACCTATCTGATGCTCGTCATGGTGCTCTTGATCTCGCGTTTATCCTGGCTTGAACGCGTAGTCGGCCAAGATCGCCTCGTGGCGTGGCACCGGCGCATCGGTGGTTGGCCCATCGTCCTCATCGCAGCCCACGTCGTACTCATAACTTGGGGCTACGCACAGATGACGAGCGTGGGTATCCTTCACCAGTTCTGGACTTTCATCATCCACTACCCGGACATCCTGGCCTCGGCCGTCGCCTTCGGGTTGCTCGTGACGGCGGGCGTCACTTCGGCGCGCATTGCCCGCAGACGAATGAAGTACGAAACTTGGTGGACCGTTCACCTCTACATCTACCTCGCTCTGGCGTTGGCTTTTGCCCATCAAATCCGTACCGGCGTCATGTTCATTGGACACCCCGTCGACCGCGACCTGTGGATTCTCATGTGGATCGTCGGAACTGGTGCGATCGTCACGTTCCGTGTGATCCTTCCGGTAGCGAGGAATTTTCGGCACCGCTTGCGAGTGGCCGCCGTGCAGCAAGAGGCGCCAGGTGTCTATTCGATCATCATCTCGGGACGAAACCTTTCCTTCCTTAACGTCTCGGGTGGCCAGTTCTTCATGTGGCGGTTCATGGCCAAGGGACTGTGGGCTCACTCACACCCCTATTCGCTGTCCGCTTTGCCGCGTCCTCCTTTCCTGCGCGTGACGGTCAAAGGACTCGGTGACCAGAGCAAGGCCGTCGCCAAAGTGAAGCCAGGAACGAGAGTCTTCATCGAGGGTCCCTATGGAAAGTTCACAAGTCACGCGCGCTCAACAAATCGTGTCGTACTGATCGGTGCTGGAGTTGGCATCACGCCACTGCGCGCGCTTCTCGAGGATCTCCCCACTTCAGTAGACGTCAGCGTCATCGTTCGTGGCGCCTCCTACGAAGATATCGTCCATCGCGAAGAACTTCTCGAGCTGGTCAACCAACGCAACGGGCGGCTCTTCGAATTGGTCGGATCCCGGCAGGCGGTTCGAATGGACTCGAGCGAACTCAAGAAGCTCCTCGGTTCTTTAAGCAACGCCGACGTCTACATTTGTGGCCCAACTGATTTCAACGAATCCATCACAAAGGCCGTCCAAAGACTTGGGGCACGAGAGCAGCGAATCCACCACGAGGTCTTCTCGTTCTAATGAAATACAACCCACGTTCAAGACCCTCTAGCGAATCAAGGTCACTATGAAACGCGCTCCACTCGTGATCGTCGGCACGATCGCCGGACTAGCCGCTGTGCTGAGTTTTAATTCAACGCCAGCCAAATTGTCACTCGGCTCACTAGCGAGCACGCCACCAAATACCGGCTCCAGTTCGAACTCGACGACCTCCACGGCATCCACGACGCCCTCGAGTACCGCTCCGCCGCCCACCACTAACGCCTCAACGACGTCGAGCCACGGTACGACGAACTCAAGCAGCCCGCCCGCGAAAAGTACGACGACGACAGCGCCGCCCGCTACTACGACGACTGTCTCCTCTGCTACACGCACCGCCACCGGTCCATCCGTGGACTACAACTTTGGAATTCTCTCAGTCAAGGTTCAGGTGACTGGCACCAAGATCACCAATGTCTCAATTGGAGCAATCAATGACGGTGGTAACTTTCGCTCCGTTTCAATCGACCAGCAGGCCATCCCGCTCTTGGAACAAGAGGCCATGCAGGCTCAGAGCGCCAACATCCAGAGCATCTCTGGGGCCAGTTACACCTCAGCGGGCTTCATCCAGTCGCTGCAATCCGCTCTAACGCAACTGGGACTGTAGTTCTCGTGGACCAAGTGACGAACCGAGTGAAGACCCTTTACCACGAGGAACACGTGATGGGAACAGTCGTGACCTTCGACGTGTACCCAGGCGAGTTCTCTGACGAAGACTTACTCAGGGAATCGATCGAGTCCGCCGTCACGATCCTGCACGACGCCGATGACGTCTTCAGCACCTGGAAGTCGGAGAGCCCTTTGTCACGCCTTCGCCGAGGAGAGATCGAGCTTGATCAAGCACCCCTTGTCGTTCGCGAAGTCCTCGATCTCTGTGAGGTGGCCCGTTCGCTTTCGAATGGTTGGTTTGATCCTTGGTCGATCCCGGGCGGCGTCGACCCTACGGGACTCGTAAAAGGCTGGGCCGCGCAACGCGCACTCGAGGAGCTACACCGCCACGCCATCGATGGCGCGATTGTGAACGCCGCGGGAGATGTGGCGAGCTTCGGCGGGCCAAACGGGTCCTCCAAATTCCGAGTGGGTATCGTGAATCCAGCCAAGCCGCAGACGCTGGCGTGCATCGTCCAATCACCCGGCGCTGTCGCGACATCGGGTGAGTACGAACGGGGACAGCATCTCTATGACCCCTTCGCCAGGACTCTTGCAACACGATCGGCTTCGGCCACGGTCGTTGGCCCGAAACTTGGGCTCGCCGACGCCCTCGCCACGGCGCTCGTTATTGGTGGGCGTGACGTCCTTGGCGCCATCGTCGAGCTTCAAGGCTACGAAGGTCTCATCATCGAACCAGACGGTTCGATGCGCATGACGCCAGCTTTCCCCCTCGTCAGATAGCTGGAACTGGCGCGCGAAGAAGCGAGCACGAATGAAAACAACGCCGCATCGTCCACAGTGGACGATGCGGCGAACGCTTCACTTGATACCTTCGCAATCCGATGCGCGATCTGTCTACTCTTTAGGCGACTCGCTGGTTTCAGCGAGCAGTAGGTAGATCTGTCGGCGCAACTCAAGTACGAGATGTTCGGCGCGGACCTTTTGGTCCTGTGTTCCCGCTTCAGCGACTTGGCTCACCGCGATGGAAACCTGACGTAGCGCGACGCGAAGGGCGAAGTCGTCCTGGTTCGCACCTCTCACCATGGTGTCCCACGGCGCGGTCTTTCTCGGTTGATCCGAGAGTTCGCTACGACCCTTTTCGGTGAGCGTGAACTGACGCCGTCCGTCGGCGGTCTCGGACTGGACGAGCCCTTGATCCTCCAAGAGTTGGAGAGCCGGGTAGAGCGATCCGGGGCTCGGTCGCCAGATGCCTTTCGTCCGGTCCGCGAGCTCTTGCATCATCTCGTAGCCGTGCATCGGTCGCTCGGCGAGTAGCGCCAGTACCGCGAGGCGAACGTCGCCTCGCCGACTACGTCCACCGCGCCGCGGGGAATCGTCACGACGACGACTCTCGCCATGGTCGTGACCGCCGTGATCGTCGCCACGACCGTGGCGCCTTCCGGGTCGGGGCCCCGCAACGCTTCGCTCACCTGACTCGGTAAAGCGACGCCGCCTCTGGGGCGGCTGGTCTAATTCTCGGTATTCCATACCGTATCCTTTCGATACTTTGACTATGTCAACGATATATCGTTATAAGTCGTTTGTCAAGTCCTTTTTGAGGTGTTCGTATAGACGCCCTTATCAGAGTTTTCGCCGATATCCGCGTCCCTTCGAGATACGGATTTCACAAATACCTCGCCCCCCACCGTGGTGCGAAGGCTCTAGCGCTGCGTGCGGCGGTCAATCTCCATGAAACGCTCCGGGTGCTCGAGCGGGCGAAAGCCGACCTTCGAGTAGACCTGGTGCGCATCACGGGTCACGAGCAACACGCGAGACACGCCAATCTGAAGCCAATCCTCAACCACGAGACCCACCATCCACGTACCTAGACCAACGCCTCGGTGTTCGGGATCGACAAACACATCGCTGACCCAGGCGAACGTCGCCTGATCAGTGACCACGCGCGCACAACCCACCGTCGCGCCGTCCGGGTCAAGGACGCCATAAAGGAACGAGTGATCAATGGAGCGTTCGATCATCTCGCGGGCGTTGCCCTTGGACCAGTACGCATCCTCGTGGAGCCATCGAAAAACCGTCTCTCGCGAGATTCGACTTGCGTCGTCGCAGAGTTCGTATCCCTCATAGAACGCCCGCATCGCTACCGCCCATTCTCCGATTTTCTCGCGCGACGCACGAACACGACGCACTCAGGGTTGAGCAAATCATGATCACGCCACACGCGAAGCATCACGATGACTCCGGGTGAACGAACTCGTGACCAGACCGCTGCACGCAAACGGCGATGTCGTACCAGGAATAGAACTCCTCACGTCCTCGACGCTGCGCCTCTCGATGACTCGGGTGTTCGGACCATCGCCTCTGACACTCCAAGTCACGAAAGCGCACTATCGTGACCCGCTCGTCATCGCTCGCGACGTAGGACTTATGATCGATGAAGCTGTCCATCGCGGCGACGGCGTCGTTCATCTCCTGAGTGAGCCGTTCCACCTCAATCTCGACACCTGTGCGCAGCCGACTCCGAAAGTCCGTAACAACGACCATACGTAACGGTACCCAAGAGATTGGTCCCGCCGCGCTGTACCGTGCGTCGAATTCGCTCGCCAGGTGGCTTTTCTAAGAAACTCTGGATTTGACGCGGACGCGGTGCCAGACTGTCGTCCACGAACTAGTGAAGTCAGGCGACCAGTGCACTTTTCGCGCGCTGGCCGAAAGCGAACTTTGACAGGAGCAATGATGCCAATCCGAACAAAAGCACCCCTGGGATCGCCATGCTGGACCGACCTCTGGACCTCAGACGTAGAAGGCAGCCGAAAATTCTACAGCGAACTGTTCTCGTGGGAGGCACTCGCTCCCAGTCCTGAGTTCGGGGGCTACTTCATGTTCACTCGCGATGGCGTGCCGGTGGCGGGAGGCATGGGTGACATGGGAGAGATGAAGGCCGATAACACCTGGAAGATCTATCTCGATACTCCCGACATCGCGCGAACCGTCACCGAGACCGAGAAGGCGGGAGGCCAGGTTCTCACTCCCGTCGTGCCCGTCGCCGATCTGGGTGACCAGTTCGTGTTAGCCGACCCGAACGGAGCACAACTGGGAGCGTGGCAGGCGGGGACGTTCCCCGGCTTCACCGTTCTAGGCGAACACGGCAGCCCCAGCTGGTTCGAACTTCACACGCGTGGCTTCGAGCGAGCAATTGACTTCTATCATTCCGTCTTTCTTTGGAAGCTCAACGCGGTCAGCGACTCCGACGAGTTCCGCTACAGCGTCATGCTCAACCCCTCAGGCGAGGGCGAATTGGCCGGGATAATGGACGGCTCGCGTTCTCTGCCCGCTGACGTTATCGATCATTGGTCCGTCTACTGGCACGTCGACGATCCAGAAACCACCGTCGCTGCGGCCAAGTCGCTTGGAGGCTCAGTGACCCAGGACATCACCGACACACCGTATGGTCGACTCGCCTCACTGAAGGATCCCTCGGGAGCCTCGTTCAAGATCCGCTCAGTCCAGTCGTAAACAAGAACCCCGAAGTCGACACCCGACCGACACCGCGCAGCGACCTCAACAACTACCCGCTGGGCCAGGATCACCTGGGCCTACTGAGTAGTCGTAGATCTGGCCCACGACGCCAGTTGCGGTGTACTGGCCCAGGTGAATGAAATACCACTGCCCACGCCACGAAATCATCGACAGCACGCCCACCGAGTTGATCGTCGACCCGTAGTGATACACAAAACGAACCCCGGGTAGGTGCCAGTATCCAATTTTGTTGTAGCAGGCCCCGACGGGTATCCACTGTGCGTCCTCAGGACTGGTGACGACTCGCAAGAACACCGGAGTTCCCTTGGCGAGAAGAAACCGTCGATACGCGCCAATATCGAGATTGAACAGATACTGCAATCGATTGACGTAGTCACTCTGCGGATACGGAATCGCCTTTAGCTTCTCGTACGCCAGTTCCGGGAACATCATTGTGTCCGCCTGGCGTGTGTTGTTCGCCAGAATGTCGTTCCAGAGTTTGTCCATGGAACTGTAAAGGTGACTGCCGGGTTGGGTGGCGAGGGAGGGTTCGGTCGAAGTTTGGGGAAGCAGGCCCGCGTTGATGGTCGTGGTCGTCGTCGCCACTCTCTTCATTGTTGTTGTCGTCGTAGAAGTTAGAAGCAGTGTTGACGTCGTGGTCGCGTTCGTCGCAGTCGTCATCTCGCCGGCGCCGGACCACACTGGTGAAAGTGTGCTCAACAGAGCCACCAGGAGTGCGGACAAGTACCCCGGTCCACGAGAAACCGAGCGTCGGCGAGAACTCACTTCGAACTACGCCGTCTCAACCGGATCTCCATGCCAGCACTTTGCAACCCCGCTGCGCGCAACGACGCACTTGTGACGCCGCACGTGCACACCATGGAAGAACTATAACGGCGCAGTATTTAGGTCTCGGTACGCCTCGCGGTTGGCCATGACTCAACGGGGCCCAACCGCGCCCTTCGATGACGTTAGGACCCGTCCGGCTGTGTAACTTTCTGTCATGGAAGAAACCTCATCTCTTTCACTCGCCAAGAAGCTCGGAATCACCGGGGACACGTCCGTGGCGATTGTGCACCCCCCAAAAGGGTTCTCGTTGGACCTGCCCGATGGTGCACACCGATTTCGTAGCGTGCGCAAGGAGGTCGACATCGTTCTCGCATTCTTCCGCTCGACGAAGGCGATCGAGGGCGAGATACAGAACCTGGCCGCCATCACGTATCCCAGTAGCTCCCTGTGGATCTCCTGGCCCAAGAAATCCTCAACCATCGACACCGACCTTTCTGACCACGCGGTGCGACACATTGTCTTGCCCCTTGGTCTGGTCGACAACAAAGTCTGTGCCGTGGACGACACCTATACGGCTTTACGATTTGTGTGGCGGCGAGCACTTCGGATCTCAACGCCTACTGATCTCTAGGGTCCGAAACGTACTTTGATTTAAGGTATCGGCGTGGGACGACAGGTGCCCGTCGCGGCGGCCGCAATCGCGTATGGCTGGTGGGATACCGGCGTTCTACCCTTCACAACGAGTTCGTACCTGCTGATTGCGGTTCCGATTGTTTTCGTTTTTGGCGCCTATGTCGCGAAGGGCGGCCTCTTGCGACCGTCCTCAACCAGCGCCGAGCTCGAAGGCGATGGAAAAGACGCAACCTTGCGTCACCCCAGTGCTTGGTGGACGCTCATGGTGCTCGCCATCATCCTCGAGGTCCTGGGTCTCGCTCTCGGCGGCAGGTCCACGATTGTGCCGACTCTCCGCACCACGTTCGACCGTCTGCTCGTGAACCATTTCGAACGAGAGCTCGTCTTCCTGGCGTGGCTCGCAGTGGGCCTCTCTCCGCTCATGCGCAACCGTCGGCGTCGACCTGAGCGGCGAGCCTGACGTGATTGGCACGCTCGGTTGGCTCGCACTACTCGGGCTAAGCCTGCTGGTCGATTTCGCCGCTCGTCAGCATCCGACAAAGCGCAAGACACTCACGAATTTCATCGCACCGCTCACCTCGCGACGAAGTGGGCGAATCACGCTGCTCGTTTTCTGGGCCTTCGTCGGATTTCACTTATTTGCTCGCTATACGATTCCCCAGCACTTGTAGGGCCTCGCGCATCGCTTGCGCCGGAATCGCTGGTTCGAAGGGGCGGTTACCTCACGCCAATGTCCCTCGATGCAAGGGTCAGGATGCTCGAGTCAAGATCGTGCGACGCTTTGCTACAGATGGAATGGCGCAATCATCGAGCGCGCGGTCTTCGCACCACCAAGTAGTGGAACTTTTAGCAACGTCTCGGTGGTGCGTAGCAATGAGTAATGGGTGAAGGCGTCTGCCACCCGCTCGCCGCGAGGCACCGAGGGCGCGATGACTATCGTCGGCACTTGGTTCACCGCTTGGTTGTCGTTTTCGTCAAAGGTGATAAAAAGCGCCAGGGAACCAGACTGGTACTGGGTACTAGCTAAGATCATGGGAACGTATCGACGTAACCAGTCGTCGCCAGTCGACACCGGGCAACTGTGCATATCGTTACAGATGTTGGGAACCACCATCGTGAACGCGGAATTGAGATTCATGGGCAGCTTCAGCGGAACGTCCTCACGCTCGCAGGCAGAAGCAATCGGGAGATAGTAGACCGCAGGATTGTGGCGAGCTGCGTACTCGCCACTCGTCACCCGATCACACGCAGTGGGCATCGATTCGGCGTACGTTCGCCAGTTCTCGCCGAGTTCGGAAAAGAGACTCGCTACCCGAAGCAGGTGCGTACTCGGTTCGCCATCATCAGTGATGCCTTGGATAGAACCCGAAGTGAGCGCAACGTAGTTCGGAAGACTGGGATGCGAAACGGCGAGGTAATTGGTCGCGAGTCCGCAATCATCAGCGAGCGAGTTCAAGTAAGGAGCACTCGAAGATCCGATGACCGAATAGCCGACGTTTTCAAGCATGATCCACACCACGTGGTCGTAACTCACGGTGCTGGACTGGCCACACGGTTGGCTTGCTGGAATCTTCAACGCCCCAGCGGCTGACGGAATCATGGCGACACTGGCGAGCAACACGCTCACCAGAGGCATCACCCAACCCCGACGTCGCATGCGACCATCTTGTCACTGATCGCCGGGCGCCCTCGGCTCCCTATGGTCCCAAAATAGCGCGTTGGTCGGTCCACTTCGCTAGGCCCCGGCACATCTGCGCGCACAGGGATCAAGCGGTCCGAGATCTGATTTCAACGTTGACACGCTTCGACCCCGGTATTGCACCGCTTCTCATTATCAGAGCAGTTGCACTTCTCTCGCCCCTATCGCCGCCTTTCACCGTCGTGTGGTGGCGACTGACAGAAACTCAATGGACACGCAGTACGTGGCGGGACTTCAAACGGAGAGCTTCCTCGGCGACACTTTCATCAAGCGGCTGTTCCAAGGACGTCGGATGTTCGCGCTTCACTACCAAACCGTCCAGGACGATGGTCAAATAACGTCGCCAAAGATCGGGTGAGAACTCCTCGGTCATGCAACCCAGTGAACTAATCATCATCTCCAAGATGGCGAAATCCGCGGAAACGACATCATCGCGCAGAAACCCGTCACGCTGAGCTCGCTCAATTAGCTGGGTGATCGCGGGTGCGATACGACACTTCACGCTCTCCATACGTTCGCGGGCATACGGAGCGCCAATCACAATCTCGCGAAGGCCACGGTTCACGCACTGGCGTTGCAGCGCCTCGCTCAAGAACCAGACGAGCCCATCCCAGGAGTTCTCGGCCTCGTAGGCGCTCAACGCGATCGTCGCGATCTCGTCGACGGCGTTCTCGAAGAGCGCGCCGATCAAGGTGTCCTTGTCAGGAAAACGACGGTAGACGGTACCGACGCCCACGCCCGCCTCCAGGGCCACCTCGTCAAGAGTCGCGTCAAGGCCACGCCGGGCGAACACCGTCGCTGCCGCGGCGAGTATTTTCTCGCGGTTCCGTACCGCGTCGGCTCTGAGGGGCCGGGCCCGCGTCGTCATCTTGTTCATCACAATCCCCTTCTGCCATTGATAATACACGCTTTTTGAAATAAATGGAACACTTTCCTCCATATATCGCTATACTGTCTTTCAAGTGGAGTTACCAACTCCGTTTACCCCCTGGAGGTCGCAATGTCAGTCGAACAACTACCCGAACTATTCGAGCCAAGTCTCGAGATCGAAACAGCCGACGAGAAGTACCACCGTCGTAGGTGGTGGATTCTGGCCGTGATCGGTATCGCACAGCTGATGGTGATCCTTGACGGCACCATTGTGAACATCGCCCTGCCCACCGCCCAGCACGCGCTGCACTTCTCCAACTCCGACCGACAATGGATCGTTACCGCCTACTCGCTCGCCTTCGGTAGTCTCTTGCTTCTGGGTGGACGTATTTCTGACTACATCGGTAGGAAGAATGCTCTGATCACCGGACTGGCTGGCTTTGCCGTCGCGTCAGCCCTTGGCGCCGCGTCAGTGAACTTCACCATGCTCGTCGTCGCACGCACGGTCCAAGGTGCCTTTGGGGCACTCCTCGCGCCGGCGGTTTTGTCCCTCCTCACCACGACCTTCACGAACCCTGACGAACGGGGCAAGGCGTTCGGTATCTACGGTGCCATCGCAGGCGCCGGTGGTGCACTTGGCCTCTTGCTCGGCGGTATCCTCACCACCTACGCTTCGTGGCGCTGGACGCTTCTCGTCAACCTCATCTTCGCGGCCGTCGCGATCGCCGGAGCCCTGACATTCCTTCGCCACGACCGTGGAACCGATCACGACCCGCTCGACTGGCGCGGCGTACTGACCGCCACTACCGGACTATTCGCGTTGGTGTTCGGCTTCTCGCACGCCGAGACGACCTCGTGGTCCAATCACTACACGATCGGCAGTTTGATCGTGGCCGTTGTTCTACTCGCCGTCTTCGCGAGGATCCAAGCGCGGGCAAAGTTCCCGCTGCTACCTCTGCGAGTGGTGTTGGACCGTAACCGCGGTGGTTCTCTCATCGCCATGCTCGTTGCGGGCTCGGGCATGTTCGGCGTGTTCTTGTTCTTGACTTACTACTTACAGGAAACACTCGGTTTCAGCGCGGTCTTAACGGGAGTCGCGTTCCTGCCCATGGTCGTGTCACTGTCGATCACGGCGCAACTTTCTAATATCGTGTTGCTACCCAAGATTGGCCCACGCCCCCTGATTCCAGTTGGAATGTTGATGTCGGCCATTGCCCTCTTCATGCTGACGAAACTAGGGGTCTCGAGTTCGTACGCGACCCACGTGTTCCCCGCGCTCGTACTCCTCGGACTCGGCATCGGCTTCGTCTTCGCGCCCGCGATCAATACCGCAACCGCGGGCGTCGGACCGCACGACGCGGGTGTTGCATCAGCCTCGGTGAACACTTCCCAGCAGGTGGGTGGCTCCATTGGCACGGCGTTGCTCAACACCCTGGCGGCCAGCGCGGCGGCGTCCTTTCTCATTGGAAGGGCCCCCACCAAACTCAACGTGAAACTCGCGAATGTCCACAGTTACACCTCGGCATTTGGCTATTCGGCGATCATCTTCTTCATTGGTGCGGTGATTACTGCCCTGATTCTTCGCTCGGGTGCGCCAAGGGCCCCCGAAGCTGCCTCCGCCAACTCCGTCCACTAAGCACAGCCCCAGTCGGCCTTCGCGGGCCGACTGGGGGTCCAAGCATCTCAAGAGATGCACTCCAGGCAAGAAATTGACTTCAAGTATCGAGCCCGGAGCGTTGTCAATCCGTCGTGGACGGGCCGATTTTCAAGTAATCGCCCGTGGTTCGACTCCTGGGTACATTCGCTGGCGCGTTGCCCGCGGTGGTTGAACGCCTGGGATGCGATTGCTCTGACCAATGGGAACCTATTCACCATGTGACAACCTCACGCCGCTACGATGGTGGCTCTGAATTTCTAACTGCTGAGCGTGGCTATAATCGAACCCCCTAGTAAATTCTGAGCGGTCCAGCTTGACCCGAGCGCTCCCCGTCTGAGAGGAACCCGCGGTGTACCCATTCGAAGATCTTGAGTCCAACGTGCGTTACTACTGCCGGCGCTGGCCGGCCGTGTTCGCGAGCGCCCAGGGCGCAACGATCGTCGACGAGGACGGTGTGGAATACCTCGACTTCTTCGCTGGCGCAGGCGCACTCTCTTATGGGCACAACAACCCTGTTTTCGTCGAAGTCGCAATACAACACTTGCGAGCGGGAAAGCTGCTCCACAGCCTCGATACGTTCACCGTGGAAAAGCGCCGTTTTCTTGAGACTATGCATCGTCTGGTCCTTGGACCCCGCAAGCTGGACATGGTCGTCCAGACGGTCGGTCCAACGGGCGCCACGGCGGTGGAGGCTGCGCTCCAGTTGGCCCAGCGCATCACCGGGCACCGCGCGGTCGTCGGCTTCGAAGGCAGTTACCACGGCATGACCTACCGCGCCGCTTCAATCTCGGCCTCAATGGCGGGACGAAAGACCAGCGCTCACCTCAAAGACTTCGTCGCCCTGCCTTACGTCGCGAACGTCACCGATGACGACCTTGAACTACTCGCGCGTACGCTGCGATCTAGCGTCGACGGCCAGAAGATCGGTGCGCTGATCATCGAGCCAACCCAGGGTGAAGGCGGAGCCCGCCCGTTCGACCCGGCGTATCTACGGGCAATTCGCGATCAGTGCACTGAACTTGGAATCCTCGTCATCGCGGACGAGGTGCAAGCGGGCGTGGGCCGCACCGGTCCTTTCTTCTCCTTTGAAGGCTCGGCCCTCGACCCCGACATCATCTGTCTCTCCAAATCCATCAGTGGTCTCGGACTTCCTATGGCGATCAACCTCGTGCGACGCGATCTCGACACGTGGGCACCGGGTGAATTCTCGGGTACGTTCCGTGGCAACAACCTCGCTTTTGCGACTTCGGCGGCGATGATCGAGACGTACTGGTCCGACTCGGACCTCGAAAAGGGTACCGAACAACGCGGTCTCCTAGTGCGAAACTCACTCCAGCAGATTGCCGAGGACTACGGCAAGGGCGCGTTCATCGTTCGGGGCAACGGTCTACTCTGCGGACTCGATGTGAAGGACACGCAACTCGCGGACAACATCGCCCAAAAGGCCTTCGACCGTCGTCTCATCGTTGAAACCTGTGGCGCTGGCGACACGACGGTGAAACTGCTGACACCACTGGTCATCGATGAAGACCAGCTCAGCGACGGTCTGGACCGGCTGAGCGACGCGGTCGCACAAGCTACCTCGCGTTGAATCAGGATTGGCGAGACTTCGTCGTCACCGTTGACCAAAGAGGTCTCGCAACACTCGCCAGTGCCGCGTCAGCGGCTGTCGAAAGTCTCGCGCGACCTACGGGACCGCGTTCGAACCTGACGCCGGCGGCCCTGCACGAACTGATCTGGTCGATGGAGATCTGTCCCGAGGCGGGCAGCGACCTAGCCACGGTACTGGCCGACCTCGGTGAGGTCGTATGGAAACATGGCGTGGTCCCGAGCGATCCCGCCTGCGTCGCCCATCTACACCCACCTACTCTGATTCCTGCGGTTGTGACCGAACTCGCGATCGCGGCGTCCAACCAGTCCATGGATTCCTGGGACCAATCGCCATCGGGGACTGAAGTCGAATTGCACCTCATGAGTTGGCTCGCTCACTTGATCGGGATGCCGACCAGCGCCTCGGGGATCATGACGTCGGGTGGAACGGCCTCAAATATCCTCGCCATGACCCTCGCGAGGTCCTGGGCTGCGCAACGCATTGGCTTTGACGTTTTGAAGACTGGGCTTCCAGAGCAAGCCTCAAGATGGCGGATCCTGTGTTCAGATCAGGCCCACTTCTCAGTTCAGCGTGCTGCGGCGCAGCTCGGCCTAGGTCGCGACGCGGTCGTCGCCGTGGCCTCTGAGTCAAGTGGCGTTCTGAGCGTGGCAGAATTGGACGAAACGTTGACCAAGCTATCTGATGAGAACCTTGAGCCAATCGCTGTCATCGCCACCGCCGGTACGACGGATCTGGGTGCCATAGACCCCCTCCACGAGGTGGGACAGCGCGCTCGCGACCACGGTGCTTGGTTCCACGTGGACGCTGCCGTCGCGGGAGCGCTGCTCTTGTCAGATCGCCTGCGGCCCCAACTCGCCGGTATCGAATTCGCCGACTCAGTGACCATTGACTTCCACAAGCTTTGGTGGCAACCATTCAATGCGAGTTCACTCATACTGTCCGACGCTCAACAGTTCGACCTGCTGCGCGTGAAGTCCAACTACCTCGATCGTGGTGATGAGCTCGAGGGCATGATCAACCTCGTTGGGCGCTCGCTCGACACTTCGCGACGCTTCGACGCGGCCAAGGTGGTCGCCACTCTTCGCACCCTCGGACGTCGTTCAATGGCATCGATGCTCGAGCACCTTGTCGACGTCGCCTTATTCGCCGGTGAGCGCATCGAAGGGAACCCCCAACTCGAGTTGGTCGCCCCACCCGCGTCGGTCATGTGCGTCTTTGAGGTCCGGGGTGCGAACCGCGACGACCTTCGCCGCATTCAACAACGACTTCTCGCCCGAGGAGAGATGGTGCTCGGCCGCACTGAGATAAAGGGTCGGCCCGCCCTGAAGTTCACTTTCATGAACCCGCTCACCACGTTCGACGACGTCGAGAGACTCATCGCGATGGTCACGGCGGAAATAGACTCGTGACCAGCCAATGCGCCGCCTCGAACCGTACCGCTGAAGGGGTGACAACGCGCAACGCACTCCCAGGGTTCGGTTCGCCTTAGCAGTAGTAGCAGCCCTTCTGGCTCTCGTGCTCGTACGAAACGAGCCGGTCACGTACTCCAACAAGCTGCTCAAATGTCCGCCCGTGACACTGGCACACGACGCCGGCGAAACCATGAATTCATGTGGCACCAATGGTGGCGGCCTTCCCAAGCCTTGAACGTCATTATCGAACGCGCTAGGAATACTTCATCAACAGTTTCGTCAGTGACTCGCGTCGCCGACCGTGATGAAATGCCACGGACGCAGTGCGTAAAGTGGCTCGATCCAGTAAGGGTCAAACTACGGGCGGCTCTGTTGATGTCCAGAAAGCGAACTCGCACCGGCACGGTAGTGTCTTCTCTGTGACACCACTTCTGCTCGTTGTGCTTATAGCCAGCGCCGTGTGTGCTCTCGCGTGGATTGCATCCTTGCTCACCGGCGACACTTCGTGGGTCGACCGAAGCTGGTCCGTCGTGCCCGTGATCTACATGTGGGTCTTTGCGGCTTTCGCTCACCTACTCAACGCACGACTCGACCTCATGGCTTCGTTGGTGACGATCTGGGGTGTTCGCTTGACCTTCAATTTCGCGCGCAAGGGTGGCTACAGCGGCGTCGAGGACTACCGTTGGCCAGCGCTGCGCGCTTCAATGAAGGGATGGCAGTTTCAGCTCTTCAACTTCTTCTTCATTGTCCTCTACCAGAACTTCCTGCTCGTACTCATTACCCTTCCGGCGCTCACGGCGTACCAGCATCGCACCACACCCTTAAGGGCTCTCGACGTACTGTTGACGGTGGCGTTCCTCACCTGCACTTTCGCCGAGACAATCGCCGACCAGCAGCAATGGAACTTTCAACAATGGAAAATCGCTGAAGTTAAGGCGGGGCGCGACCCTGATATCAGATTCGTCCAAACCGGCCTTTTCCGCTATTCACGCCACCCGAACTATTTCTATGAGCAGGCCCAGTGGTGGATCCTGCTCTTGATCGGCGCAGTCGCGGCGGGCTCAATCCTAGATTGGACCGTTGTAGGTGCGTTCTTGCTCACCCTGCTCTTCATAGGTTCGACCAGTTTCACCGAGAAGCTGACCCTCGAGCGCTACCCCGAGTACGCGCTTTACCAGAATTCGACGTCGGCGGTGATTCCATGGTTCACGCGAGTTCCCCGCGCAGCGGTCCTAACTGCCGAGACAGAGTGACGAACTAGACGTTCGACGCGAGTGACTCGAGATAGTAGCGGATCTGAATCGCTACTGCCGCGCCTTCGCCCACCGCTGAAGCAATCTGTTTTGTCGAGCCAGCACGAACGTCGCCCGCAGCAAAGACTCCATCCATCGTGGTCTGGAACATGTGATCGGTGACGAGAAACCCCCGCTCGTCAAGTGCCAGGGTGCCGTTGAGAAAACCAGAATTGGGATCGAGCCCGATGAATACAAAGGCGCCCGAAGTCTCGTGCTTGACATCCTTATCGTCATGGTTCACGACTATCGACTCGAGCTTTCCCGACGAATTCGCGTTGAAAGAACGAACTTTCGCGTCGCACCACACCGACATCCTGGGATGGTTCAGCACTTTGTCCTGAAGCAACTTGC